>JAXIPA010000053.1:0-60489 GCA_045403145.1 Nitrospirota bacterium
TTTAATTTTTTTCTGATCTCTCTTGCCGGGGCGCTGGTTGCATACACAGCTGCTCCAACGTCGAACAATTTTGATGTGCTCAAGCCTCCTACGACAACAGGGTCAAGACCTGCACGCTCCACAAGCTCGCCGGCGGCTTTCAATCCCTCCTGATCGTCGCCGGCTATCGGAATTCCGATTTTTTCGCCTCCTTTATTGACGGTTTTTTTGAGGTCTTCAGACCAAACCGTATTGAACGCCCTTACTATTCTTGCGCCCGGCAGAAGGCGGGCCACGACGGCGCCCATGCCGCCCGGTTCTTTTCTTGCCTCTTCTGCAATAGCCCCGTCTCTCTCAGGATAAGGATTTGACGTGTCGATTACGATCTTGCCCTTCAGGGCCTCCTTCGTTCCGGCGTCAAGCTCAGGGATGGCCTTGAACGGAACCGACAGCACGATCACATCTCCAAATGCGATTGCTTCAGCAACGGTCCCGGCGCAGGCTTTGGGCCCTGCGGATTTGACCAGTTTTTTGAGCGCTTCGGGATGTCTTGAACTATAGAGGATCTCGTATCCTGCCTTTGCGAGCAGAATTCCAAGAGTCCCGCCGATATTACCTGAGCCGACTATGCCGATTCTATTTATCTTCATGTCTTTATCTCCTTTTTGAACAAGCAGTGCCGTCGAAAGATTTCACCCCCCGATTCAAGCATTCGCGGGCACGCTCCGAGGCTGCGGAGAACGCCGGTGAAAGCTTTTATTCACGAACTTGATTTTCTCTGCGTCCTCTGCGGTAAATAAGTTTTCAGGTTTTCATTAAACTTCCACGGCGGACGTTGTTGCACCCATTGCGCATCCCCTCCCTATCAAGGCCGGTGAGAATGAACTCCCCGGCCTTGTGCTTTCAGGCTTCCCCGGGAGACCGAAGGAACCGCTATCCACCAAGATATCCAGGGGAGAACTCTTCTTCGGTCTTATCAGCCGGACCGACCGATACGGTAGTGTCGCCATGCTCATTATACTCCTCCGAGCCTTTCCAGTCATAGGAGCAGGAATGGGACATGATCTGCAGTTTCCAGTCGATCTGCTCCGCCAGTTCTGAAAGGTGCCGTTCATAGACTGCCAGCATCTTTTCATCGCCTGCGAAGTCACGGGTAAGATGGTCGCGCAATGCAACGATCTTGTCTTTCACATCGGAAAGCCCGGAATAGGTTTCGTCACAGATATTCTTCTTTGTCATTTTTACTGTTGCCATACTAACCTCCTTCATGCCGCACCTGTGGGCTGTGAAGCTTGGCCAGACCCACAAGACTCTTCATTCGCCCTATGCTGCCTTGCGAACGGCGGCTTCCTTCCGTGTAACCGTCATCTCCATCATCTTCTCTTCCTTACCTCCCTTGGGGGTAAGATACATTTCAAACTCCTGGGTGTTGTCATCCTTGATCCTGGTCACCGCGCGCCAGAGGCAGGGGCCTTTGACAGGGTCGTCATAGCTGCAATCCTGCGTAATAGTCTTGCCGTCCGCGCTTGCAGTCCCCTCGAAGTAATAGATGCCGGTGCTCATCGAATCGATCCAGACCGACACATATTTCTTTGTATGGTTATCGTACCCCAGGAAGTTGATGCCCGTGAATGGCGCTCCCATCATATCGCCGGTATACTCCTGCCGCAGGTAACGGCCGCCAAGAATCAGCTTCTGTTCGCACGTGCCGATCGATTCCATCGGCGGCTTGTCCGGTTCCATCCATCCCCTGGACTTGGTGGTCCAACTCCCCTCCAGTCTCGCCAGCAGTTTATGAGGTTCGCCCGGAGTTCCCGCCTTCTTGTATATTTCCATCATCGCCTGCATGTCCATTTTGCTTTCTTGCTTGGCCATGGTAATTCTCCTTTTTAAGCAAACTGTGAAATACCCTCTAATGATTTAAGGAAAGCGCAACTTTATATTTATGTCAATATGATAAAAGTATTACGGGAGGCATTGGGGCCAGGTTGATTCGCGTCGGGCGGGATGCTATTGTACCCGTTGCGAAGCGTCTGAGCGATTAGATCGACCACATGATGGCGACAGTTCTTCTTCCAGTAGCCTGAATTGACAATTTAGAATCCCGGATTTATATTGAGCGAAAAGGAAATGGGCACCATGGGGGAGGTTTGGTTATGGGAATGCACGATAGAGACTGGTACCGGGAAAAGCGAATCGACTGGGAGCGGGGAGGGTTAAAACACAAAAATGCAAAAAGACACCGGTATCCCGGATACCTCTGGTGGGTCCTGACCGCGTTTCTCCTGATAGTTGCCGCTGCCCTGTTCCGTCTTTATTAATGCCCGACTCTTGCAGCTCAAACCACATCAGGGACCCATCGCGGTCAGGTCTACGTTCATTTCATATTAAAAAAATGGCGAACAAAATAGTAGCAAATAGCAATTACGTAGACCGAACAGCGGCGACCTTTCATAAAATCGACGCAGCCAGCCGGCCTGAGTCGCTTACTTGAACTTATCCCGCGCGGCGTCGATCGCGTGCTTCAGGTCCTTGGAGGCTGCTTCAACACCCGTTTTCAGGGCGTCCCAGGCATCGCCGCTCGTTTCCCCGAGCTCATGAAGCTTATGAGACAGCGCGTCGCGTTTCTTCTTCGTATCTTTGATGAGGGTCTCATAGCCGGCCTTCACTGCCGACGAGGTCTTGGTCACGCGGGACTCCAGCTCGTCTATCCCGGACGACCACTCCTTGAGCTGCTTCGCCATCTTGTCGATATACTCTTCTTTTTTCGTTTTCATGCCAACCTCCCCCTCTTGCTTCTGTCTGGATTGCCCGGGTCCCGGCGAGGACCCGGCAACGGACAAATCATATTCTGGTAAGAGTATAGCACGATCGATTATCGTGCGTCGTGGGTGGACGGGTCTCAACCGGACCACCGGGAACAGGGAAGGGCCTCTCTTTGCAACTCACCTCAATTATCCCTTGTCATTATAACGCTATGTGTTATAATGTGCCTCATGATCGTTGGTTTCACAGACAGGGAAACGGAACGCCTGTATATTACGGGAAAGAGCAAACGATTTCCAGCGAACATCTTTAAGGTGTCATTGCGAAAGCTCGATTATCTGAACAGGGCCAAAGTGTTGCAGGACCTGCAGGCGCCGCCGGGCAATCACCTGGAAGCCTTAAAGGGAGATTTGAAAGGGAAATACAGCATCCGGATCAATTACCAGTTCCGGATCGTATTTCGATTCAGCAATGGCGATGCATCGGAAGTTGAAGTGACTGATTACCACTAAGGAGAAATCACGATGGCCAGGTATGAACTCAAAAGAAATCCCACTCATCCCGGGGAGATCCTGAAACAGGACTTTCTCGTGCCGCTCGGGCTCACCCAGGTTCAGCTTGCCAAGGCGCTCAAGACTTCCTTTCGTACGATTAATGAGATCCTGAACGAGAAGCGGAGCATCAGCCCGGACATGGCGCTTCGCCTTGCCCGTTATTTCGGGACATCACCCGATGTCTGGATCGGTCTTCAGGCGGATTACGACCTCTACTGGGCAAGGATGAAGTCGAAGAAGACAATCGACGAGATCAAACCCTTGCAGAGTAAACGGGCCGCCTAATTGCACCAACCCCCTCAGAGTTCACCTCTCCTTTTTTCAGAAGGACATTGCCCGGAGCCTCAGCCCGCTTCATGTTGGACGTGAGAGCGCAGACGACAACGGTGCCGAGGCCTCCCTGCTGATCGTCACGACTGCTCCCTGCGCAGGGTTCTGCCATACCGCTTCCTGGCCTTTTGCCGGACCTCGTAGTCCACCGCTGTCTCCACTGTACAATATGCTTCATTCAGGGCCTTCAGCGAATCACCGGACTTGCGGCGTTCGAGGTATTCTCTGACAGCGGTAACAATAACCTCGCTCCGGGAGGACTGACGTTCCCTGGCAACCTTTTCAACCTCGCGAAATACGTCGTCCGGTACTGAAACTGAGATCAGTCCGACGTTTTGACCGGCATCCCTCCGCCGATGCCAAACTGTTCGATGACCGCCAGGTTGGCAACACTATGCATTGAAAATTCCTCGATATATCGCTGCCGGATGGGCCCTTCCACAGCCTGACGAGCGGCGTCGCTCATTGCGCTCAGGCGGTCAGTCCCGCCCGCGATCTTTTCGGCGTCCCGCGCTGTTAACCGGGAGATCAACTCATCCCAGAAGAGGTGGTCTCCATACTCATCGATCACCTTATGGGCAAGGCTGCTTTGTTCAAAATCAGCGGTCGTGACATACTTATGCACGCTCTCGTTATGGCTGATCAGCCGGTCAAGGCCTTTTCCCTGTGCGAGGGCATAGAGCTTCTGGATGAGCGCCCGATGCCGCCCGGTGCGTTTGTCCTCTTCTCTCCGGTGACCGGACATGACCACGTCGGCAATGTGCAGGATGTCCAGCAGGTCGCGGTATTCATTTGTCGTGAGCTCGATGTTCATAGTTTTTGCCTTTCGTCCCGATCAGGAATTGAAGAAGCCGGATCGATTTTTCATTCGTTCCATTAGTCAGTTAAGAATCAAATTTTTGCTGCAATGGAAACAAAATTCAGCCACGAAGGCTCTAAGACACAAAGAAAACATGAAAATTTGTGGAATAGGCACATGCGTTCTTTTTAACGATTTTCTTCGTGCCTTTGCGTCTTTGTGGCATATTTGGTTCCGGTTTGTCCGGGTTAGGTAACTTCCAAATACTCCCTGAGATATCTCCCGGTATGTGATGCTTCGACTTTTGCCACTTCTTCCGGCGTGCCCTGCGCAACGATCCGGCCGCCCTCTCCCCCGCCTTCGGGTCCCAGGTCGATGACCCAGTCCGCGGTCTTGATAACGTCGAGGTTGTGCTCCACGACGATCACGGTGTTCCCCGCGTCCACGAGCGCATTCAGCACGCCAAGCAATCTCTTGACATCGTCCATGTGGAGGCCGGTCGTCGGCTCGTCGAGGATGTACACCCTGTCGTACAATTTCCAGTCGCCCAGCTCATGGGATATCTTGAGCCGCTGGCTTTCCCCGCCGGAAAGCGTCGTTGCCGGCTGTCCGAGCCTGAGATATCCGAGCCCGACCTCCGCGAGCGAACGGAGCCTGTTCTGGATCGGCGTATGTCCCTCGAAGAACATGATGGCCTCGCTCACCGTCATCCGGAGCACGTCGGAGATATTTCTTCCCTTGTAGAGGACCTGAAGGACCTCAGGTTTGTAGCGCCTGCCCTTGCACTCCCCGCAGGTGACGTACATGTCTTCGAAAAAGTACATCTCGATCTTCTGCACGCCGGCCCCATCGCACGCAGCGCACCTGCCGCCCGCAACGTTGAAGGAAAAGTGGCCGGGACCGAACTTTTTCCGTTTCGCATCCGGCAGGCCCGCAAAAGTCTTCCGGATCAGGTCGAAGGCCTTCACATAGGTGACTGGATTGGAGCGCGGCGTCTTGCCGATCGGCTCCTGGTCGATGAGCCTGACGCCTTTTATATGTTTGAGCCCCAGGAGCTGACCGTATTTTCCCGGTGTTTCAGACCCGACGGCGAACTCGCGCGCGAGGGCCCGATACAGCGTGTCCTGGACGAGCGTGGACTTGCCCGAGCCCGAGACGCCGGTGATGCAGGTCAGGGTCCGGAGCGGAATGCTCACGTCGATCCCTTTAAGATTATTCTCCGAAGCCGACCGGATTTCCAGGAATTTTCGCTCCTGCTTCCGTCGCCTGACCGGGACCGGGATCGTCTCTTCGCCCGAGAGATACTTTGCCGTGAGACACGAACTCTTCAGAAAATCCTGCTTCGGTCCCGCGAACACGACGCGGCCTCCCCGCTCGCCTGCTCCCGGTCCCATCTCGACTACATGATCAGCGGACCGGATGAGCGACTGATCGTGCTCGACCATGAGCACGGTGTTGTCCGCAGCGGCCAGTTCCCGGATGATCTCCGCAAGCCGGTCCGTGTCGCGCGGGTGCAGCCCTATGCTCGGCTCGTCGAGCACATACAGCGTACCGGTCAGCTTAAGCGCAAGCTGGTTTGAGAGATTCACGCGCTGGGCCTCGCCCCCTGAAAGCGTCCGCGTCTGCCGGTCGATCGTGAGATAGCCCAGTCCCACGCGAAGAAAGAACGCAAGTTTCATCTGTAGCTGCCTGAGAATCTCGCTTGCCGTCTGGCTCTCGAACTCGCTTAAGCGTAGATCGTGGAACCATTTCGCAAGCTCCGCAACCGGCATGGCTGATACCCCGGAGATGTCCAGTCCGCCCACCTTTACGATGAGCGCCTCGGGCTTGAGTCTTGTCCCCCTGCAAACCGGACAAGTCGCTACTTTGCGGTACCTGGAGAGGAACACGCGCACATGGAGTTTGTATCGCTTCCCCTGGAGATGCTCGAAGAAATCGTCGATCCCGGAGAAGTCTTTGGTACCCTTGAACAGCATGTCCCGCTGGGCCTTCGGGAGTTCCCGGTACGGGATGTCGATGCTGATCCGCGCTTTCTTCGCGCCCGGGAGCATCTGGCGCATCCACCATTTATTAGACGGCTTAGTCCAGGGCTCGATCGCGCCTTCCTTGAGGCTCAAATATTTGTCCGGGACGATCAGGTCCTCGTCATAGCGCAGGATGTTGCCGAAGCCGTTGCACTCCTTGCAGGCGCCGATGGGATGGTTGAAGGAAAATAGAACTGGCTGCGGAGGTTCGAAGAGCATGCCGCAGGAGGTGCACTTGAGCGCCTGGCTGAAGACCATTGTCTTTTCCCCCAAAACCTCAACAATGGCCTCTCCCTTGCCCTCCCGGAGGGCGGTCTCCAGGTCCTCGACCAACCGTGCCCGGGAACCGGGACTGACGGCGAGACGGTCCAGCAGCACAAGAAGTTCGGTCAGATCACTTCCGGACGGATCGATTGCAGAAGTCTCGACGATCTCCTCTCCCAGCTTGATCCTGCCAAAGCCCCTGCTCTGGAGTTCCATCAGGAGCGCCCCCGGCCCTGCTTCAGGAACGGGAACCCGGAACAGAATGTAGATCCTTTTTCCAGGATAGCGACGCAGAAGCTCATCGGCGATCGAGGAGGGATGCGAGCGTTTTACCTCCTTCCCGCATTTCGGGCATACGATTTTCCCGATCTTGGCAAACAGCAGCCGAAGATAGTCGTATATCTCGGACACGGTCCCGACCGTCGAGCGCGATGTCCTGACCGGGTTTCGCTGTTCCAGCGCGATGGCGGGCCGCACGTTCCTGAGTTCGTCCACGTCCGGGCGATCGAGCTTTTCGATGAACATCCGCGCGTACGCGGACAGGGACTCGATGTACCGCCACTGCCCCTCGGCGAAGACCGTGTCAAAGGCCAGGGACGACTTGCCAGAGCCGGACAGGCCGGTGACCACCGTTACGGCATCGTGCGGAATCCTCACGCTCACATTCTTGAGGTTATTCTGCCGCGCACCCTCTATGATAAGTTCGGACTTCATGGGTAAATTCTATCATGGTAACAGGACAGGTAAAAAATCACCGTAGATTTACTCCTTCGCGGACAAGGTTTCTCATAATAATAAAAGGGGCTGAAGGAATCCGTCCTCCAGCCCCTTGGTGTAGGCTCGCGTTATCGGCTCACCCGGACATGTTATGCGGCTCTCCTGAACACTTTCTTGATTGACTCTTTCGATTTTTTCTGGAGTGCCGTCAACTGCTTCACGCCCTGCCGGCTTATCTGCCCGGTCTTCTTTTTGGCGGCCAATGCGCTTTTCTTCACGGCCCCTACACCCTGTTTGATCCCTTTCTGAAGACCGGATGTGATCTTGTCAATCTTGAAGGTTTCCTTGTACTTCATGTCGATACCTCCGTACAGGATGTTCAAGACATCCCGGAATGGTCAGCGTTTGGCTTGCTATATGTTAAACTTACCTCCGTTGTTTACAATTGGCAACTGAAAATTTTCGGATCAGGCTTGCACATTGCAAAAATAAGAAAAAAGTTTACTAAAAAAATAGCAAAAGAGTCCCCCTGCGCATCGCGAAGCCATACAATACTTCAATTCTCGATTTTTTTCTATTAGAGAGGTAAATTTATTTTTAGATGATTACAGGCACAACCATAATGAAAAAATGACGACACTGTGCGTGCTGGTGTTGTAAGCGAAGGCGCATCTCTCCGCGGAGGGTAATGCGCCCTTCGCGGGGGGTGGTTTTTCCAGCGCGCTGCGGCGGAAGTTGTTGCGCCGAGGCGTTACAAAATTAAAGCATATTGGCGGTGGAGAAAGAAGCGTTGGTATATTTTATCAATTGATGTAGAATAAATAATGATGGTTGCGTAAAAAGTCGTCATTCCCGCTTGTCGGGAATCGTAGTGCCGTATAATACACTGAAAAAAAAGGATTCCGGACACTCTGCACTACGCTTCGCTCGTAACCGCTGGGTGCAGGCAAGCCGGAATGACACAGTAGAGGCTGTATCCGACTCTTTACGAGTTCATCAAGAATGAGGAAAAGAAAATGGCTATCTCCTATCAAAAAACTGTAGATCCAGGCGGCCCGGAGAAAGAGAAGAAAACCGCGGAAGGGCAAGCGGGGGCAGGCAAAGACGACACGTGCAGGTGTAAAGAAGTCTCGAAAATGCCGCCACGTAAACTTCTCGGGCTCATGATAAGCGACCTGGCTTTCTGGAAAAAAGCGAAAAAGGGATGATCCGGGATCGCGTTGTCACTTTCAAATGAGCGGATCGAGAATCAGCATCTGAACGGAGAAGATGATCAATGGGCTCAAAGCAGGTATTCCAGCCTCTTACCAGGGAAGATAAGATAACGGTTGTGCTCTACCGTATCGGTATCGTGCTATCGGCCGTCATCATGAGCGGTCTGGCATTTCTCCTCGCGACGGCATCACCAAATTCCAATACGGCGCCGGGCAGCCTCCCGGCAGACATCCTTGCCTATGGGCTCTATGCATCCGTCGGCATGAGCGTATTTTTCATTCATCTGTATGTGGGCAAGTTCAAGGGATACCTGAAAAACCTGTACTTCATCAGCCTTGGCTGTCTTGTCGTGCTCCTCTATCTCGGGAAGGGGTCCCTGTCCGGCGTGCTCGCGCACGAGCCCAACAGCTCGCTGCTCCTGCTGCCGCTTTCCCTATGCCTGGGATTCGTGACCGCAAAGGAGGCCTTCTGCTTCCAGCTCTTCGAGGGATATCTCCTTGCCATGATCATGCCGGTCTACCTCCTGCTGGTTTCGGGCAACATCCTTTCCTCCGCGGGCGCAACCTATGGCCTGGTCCTGATCGCCGTTATGCTGGTCATCTTCACGCTGCGAAAAGTATTCCAGCCCATCGCCTACGACATCGGCGACAAATCCGCCTATCAGTAAAACTGAAAACACATTAGTTGACGGCGAATGACTGCGAATAAAGAAACTTCTTGGACGTTGGCAGGCCGGGCGTGCGGTGTTTGACTTTTCTCTTTCGACCTGATAGGCTTTTTATATGTCATATTTCTCTTCCATCGTTTCCCTCCGGGGAGCGGGATTTTCCGCTGCCCTCGGCTTTCTCCTCTTCGGGCTCGTACTCGTACCCGCCGCCTCCAGCGTGGAAGAAATGCTTGCCTCTTCCCTCCCGCCGCGCATACAGGCATTTCAGCCAGGAGAATCGCTGACCTATGACGTCAGCTGGTCGGACAGGGTCAAGGCAGGGTCTGCGGTCATGGAAGTGAAGAAAGAGCGGCTGGCAGACGGCAGGGAGGTCCTCCGGTTCGTCGTAACATCCCGCACTGTCGGTGCGTTGGGCAGGCTCTACCCGATCGGCGACACGGTCCAGAGCGTCTTCGACCTGGCGACCATGCAAAGCCTTTCGTACAGCAGCGTGGAGACCCACGGCAAGAAAACGAGACGTAAAAACCTGTACTTCGACCATGTGAACCGGACTGTTACCACCGCGCTGAACGAAGACCCTCTGAAGACCGCGTCCATTCCGGACCGGGTACAGGACAATCTTTCGTCGCTCTACTATCTTCGCACGAGGGAGGACTTCGTAGTCGGCAAGCCCATTACCTTTGAAGCCTTTGACAGCGGCAGCAGTGTCACTGTCGAGATCCAGACCCTGGGCAGGGAACAGGTGAAAACACCGGCCGGGGAGTTCACCGCGATCAAGGTAAAGGCCTACAAGGGGCTTTTCGTGAGCGAGGGCGAGATTTTTGTCTGGCTCACCGATGACGCCCGGAAGGTCCCTGTGCTCTTAAAGAGCACGCTCAAGTTCGGGACCCTCGTATTCACCCTGGCCGAGCTGAAACTCGGAAGGAACTGAGCGGCGCCCCTGCCGTGATCATTGCCATTGCCGGGCGTGGTGCGGTGATACGTTATTCCTCCCTCACCATTTCCGCGACGCATTCGATGTGGTAGGTATACGGGAACATGTCCACCGGCTGGAGGCGGTCGAGGCGAAGGCCGAAGAGGTGGAAGAATTTCAGGTCCCGCGCGAGGGTCGAGGGGTTGCACGAGACATAGACGATCTTCCGTGGAACGAACGCGAGGACCCGCTCGAGAGTTTTCAATGTCGCGCCGGCGCGCGGCGGGTCGAGCACGATCACGTCCGCGCGCATCTTGCGCTCTATCAGCGTTTTTAATCCCTTCTGCAGGTCATCGGCGATGAACTCCGTGTTTGTAATGCCGTTCAATTCCGCGTTCGCCTTCGCATCCTCGATCGCCGAATACCCCGATTCGACGCCGATCACGTGCCTCGCCCGTTTCGCGAGCGGCAGGGAGAAATTGCCGATGCCGCAGTAAAGGTCCAGCACGGTTTCCTTTCCGGTGAGTGCTGCGAAATCGAGTACCGTCCTGACCATGTTCCTGTTCTGCTCCCAGTTGACCTGGTAAAAATTTCCTTCCGTGGCCCGGAGCGTCAGCCCTTCCATCTCGAGCGTCAGCCGGTTGTTGCCGAGGGTAAACGCCTTTTTCCTGTTCGCAAACCCGGTGATCCCGATGACCTCGGGCGCCATTTTTTTCAGGTCCGCAAAAAAAGCTTCCCCCCGGGGAAACGTGCCCTGTTCGCTGAACAGCAGGAGGTGGACCTCTCCGGCAGGGGTCGCATTGATATGGATTTCCGAAAGGGGCGGGAGCTGTTGTTCCAGCTTTCTGACGGCCTTGAGCGTCCGGTTGATGAGCGGATCGATGAGGAAGGCGTCATCCACTTCAACGAGTTCGTACGAGCCCTGGCGGAAAAAACCGATCCGCTGCCTGCCTTCCGACGCGCGGACATTGAATTGTGTACGCAGACGGTAGTGGTCGGTCCGCGGAGAGGGAAGGATGGGAAGGGGGCGCCGCGGCGATATCCCTCCGGTCCGTGCGAGCGCGTCGAGAAGGATTTCCTGCTTGTAGTGAAGCTGGGCGGGATAGGCGATGTGCGGCCACGTCGCGCCGGTGCACTGTTTTTCTCCGGTGCACGGGGGGGTGATGCGGTCCGTTGACGGGGCGATGATTTCGACGAGGTCGGCTTCGAGAAACCCTTTGCGTTTCCTCCGCAAGGTGACGACGGCCCGCTCGCCGGGAAGCACGCCGGAAACGAAGACGGCCTGGCCGGAGCCGAGCCGGGCCAGACCGCTGCCCCCATGCACGAGCTTTTCCACGACCAACTCCGTCCGCTCGTTCATCCCAGGATCTTTTTTACCGTATCGCGAAGCAGGGCGGTATCGGCGGATTTGACCACGTAGGCGTCGGAGCACCAGCTTCCGAAGTCGTGCTTGTACTCTTCATAGGCCGTGCAGATGATGACCGGCAGCGTGCTGTCCTTTTCCTTCATCTTGCGCAGCGCCTCGATCCCGTCCATGTCGGGCATGCGCATGTCGAGCGTGACGAGGTCGAACTTTGCCGCGTCCATCGCCTTGAGCGCCTGTACCCCGTCGTTGACCGCGGTCACCGCGTAGCCCAGCTCCTCGAATTCTTCCTTGTAGAGCTCCCGGATGTTCTCTTCATCGTCGACAACCAGTATCTTTTTCATAGACATCTCCCCGATATTTGTTCGGCAAACAGGTCAGAATGCCGGCATTGCCTTGAACCGCCCCCGGCCGCCCGATCCGGCACTTTTCCCTTCTTTATAATAATATCACCCGGGCCTTCATTCAAGCGTTCATTTCTTTCATCTCCGGGAGCGGCAGCTTGATCGTGAAGACCGCTCCCCCGGTGTCCTTGTTTCGGAGCTCGATCCTGCCCTCATGGGCCTTGATAATCCTGTTCGTGATGGGCAGACCGAGTCCCGTGCCGCGCGTCTTCGTGGTGTAGTAGGGGTTGAAGATGTTGTGCATGGCCTTCGACGAGACCCCCGGCCCCGTGTCGCCGAACTCTATCGCCGCCTCCCGCGCATCGTCCACGGTATAGGTCCTGATGGTCAGCGTGCCGCCGTTTTCCATGGCCTCCATTGCGTTCTTTAAAATATTGATCACGGCCTGCTTGATCTGCTGAGGGTCGATCATGAGCCGCGGCAGGCGGGGAGAAAAATCTTTTTCCACACGGATGCGCCGCTGGGCCAATTCGTCCTCGTAGAGCGTAAAAATCTCCTCGAGCAGGGAGTTTATGTCCGTTGCGGCGAGCTGGGGGGCCATTTCCTTGATATACGACAGGTTGTCGTGGATGATCCCCTCGAGCCGGGAGACCTCGCTCAGGATGATGTCGATGTATTTTTTTTCGTCGCCGGTCTGCATTTTTTTGGCGAGACGCCGCGTGAACCCCCCGATGGACACGAGGGGGTTCCGGATCTCATGAGTGATCTCGGCCATCATGGCGCCCAGGGCCGCCATCTTTTCGGACTGCACGAGCTGTTCGTGCAGGGAGCGCATGTCCTTGTTCATCGTTTCGAGGTTCGTGTGGATGATGGCGTTCTCGATGGCGAGGGCCGACTGGTGCGCGAACATGGTGAGGAACCGTACATCTCCGTCGGTGATCGGTCGCTGGTTGAACATGTTGTCCACGAGGATGACGCCTATGACGCGGTCCTTGGCCACGAGGGGCACCGTCGCGAAGCTGTTCACCTTGAGCAGCTCGCGTAGCTCCCAGCGGACGTTCGGGTCCGCGGACGCGTCGGTTACATTGTAGGCCCGCTTGTTCAGCACGGTAAGGGCCAGGACGCCTTCCTGGGGGTCCAGTGATATTCTGATGCCCCGCGCAAGGCTGTTGAGCGCCGAATCGCGGTGCTCGAAGAGTTCGCCGGTCTGGATCCACTCCATGAGGCTTTTATGCCTGCTCGACACCTCGCTCCACGCCCGGCCGGCCTCCTCCCAGTTCGCGGGGCCGACCCCCATCATGCCCTGGAGCGCGTTGGTCCGTTCGTTCGTGAGCAGGAGGATCGCGCGGTTGAAACCCAGGCCGCTGCCGCCCATGGTGGCGGCCGTCAGGATGATCCTGAGCAGGCGGTCCAGGTTCAAGGTCGTGCTCATGGCCGTGCCGATATCGTTCAGGATGGCGAGCTCCTGCGCGCGCGTGCGCGCTTCGATCGCGAGGTCCTCCATGCGCTCGTACATGGCCGCGTTCTCGATGGCCACGGTCGCGCCGCTCGCCACGGTCGTCAGGAACTGGAGATCGTCCTCTCCGAAGGCCCGGCCCTCCATCTTATTGTAGACGGTGATGATCCCGATCACCTTGTCGCGGAAAATGAGCGGCACGCTGATGACTGAGCAGACGTCGCCGGCGGGGCACTCCGTGAGGGAAGAATCGCGCCGGACGTCCTGGATCAAAAGCGGACGTTTTTCCCGCGCGACCCGGTCCGTCACCGCGCTGCCGATTCTCTCGTCGATGCCGGCTGTGTCCCCGCCGGCGCCGTAAGAAGCGGATGTCCTGTGGGAAGCGCCCTCCGGCAGGTTCATCAGCCGGATGGTGCAGCCCTGGGCGCGGAGCGATTGCGCGCTGTTTTTGGCGATGAGCGACAGGAGCTGTTCCAGATCGAGCGTGGAGGTGAGCGCCATGCCTATCTCGTAGATGGTTGCGAGTTCGGCGAGCCGGTCCTGGATGTTCTGGAACAGCCTCGCGCTTCTGATCACACCGCTGAGCTGGTTGGCCGTCGTGATGAGCAGCGTAAGGTCAGGCGACGTGGCCTGCCAGGCTGACGATGAGAGTACGAAGATGACGCCGAGGCACTGGTCGTCGTCCATGATGGGGGCGGCAACGAGGGACTTGAATTTTTCGATGCCCGATTCTGGGACGTAGGCGAACCTCGGGTCCGAATAGGGGTCTTCGAGCGCGAGCGGCACCTTCTGCTCGGCCACCCAGCCCGCGATCCCCATGCCGAGCGGAAAGCTCAGCTTGCCGATGGACTCCTGGTTCAGACCGATTGCCGCGACGAGGGTGACGGTTTTCCCGGACCGGTCGATGAGAAAGACCGAGGCGCCTTCCTTGCCCATGCCTTTTGCCACGGCCTCGACAATGCGCCGGAGTTTCTCCGTAAGATCGATGGCGGAGTTCGATATGCGGCTGATGTCGCTCAGGATGCTGAGCTCTGTTTTTTCGAGCGCTTCCATACTGTTTTTTACCGCAGAGAGCGCAGAGCACGCAGAGAAGGGATTCTCTTTCAGGTATCTCGTCCTGTCTCTGCGATCTCAGCGTCCTCCGCGGTGAGTGCCTTGCGTTATTTCTTCCTCATCGCCTTCCGGTACACCTTTACATACTCCTTGGCCGACTGTTCCCAGGAGAAATCCTGTTTCATGCCGTTCTGCGCCAGGAGCTTCCATTGTTTCCCGTTGCCGTAAACCCCGAGCGCGCGGCGGAGGCAGTCCACGAGCGCCGGGGCGGTGTACTCATCGAAAAGGAAACCGGTCCCGCGGCCGGTTCTTGCGTTGAAGTCCTTGACCGTGTCCGCCAGTCCGCCTGTCCTGCGGACGAGGGGGACGGTGCCGTACCTGAGCGCGTGCATCTGTCCCAGACCGCAGGGCTCATAGCGCGACGGCATCAGGAACAGATCGCTCCCCGCGTAAATGTTCCTGGCAAGGCCGTCATTGTATTGGAGCAGCACCCGCATGCGGTCCGGGTAACTGCTTGCCGCATCGGTCAGGACCCTGTGGTATAGTTCATCGCCGGTCCCGAGGATGATGAGCTGCACGCCCAGGGACATGATTTCCGGCAGTGCTTCCGTAAGAAGGTCGAGCCCCTTCTGGTCCACGAGGCGCGTGACCATGCCGATGAGCGGCCCGCCGGCTTCGGGCAATCCGAGGCTGTGACGCAGCGTTTTTTTGCAGACCGCCTTGCCCACGAGCCGCGTCAAGCTGTATGTGCGCGGCAGCGCCCGGTCGCGGGCAGGATCCCACTCGGCATAGTCAATGCCGTTCACGATGCCGTGGAGGTCGGCGGCGCGTTTCAGGAGCACACCCTCCAGTCCATGGCCGTATTCCGGCGTCTGGATCTCGCGGCTGTACGTTTTGCTGACTGTCGTGATCATGTCCGAGTACACGAGGCCGGCCTTGAGGAGGTTCATCCTGCCCCAGAATTCAAGGCCTTCGGGCGTGAACACGTCCCAGTCGAGGCCGGTGAGGCGCATGTCCCAGTGCCAGAAAAGGCCCTGGTAGCCGAGGTTGTGCACGGTGAAGACCGTTTTCGCCTCGCGCAGCGTTTCGGCCGTGCGGTACAGTTTTTTCAGATACAGGGGGACCAGGCCGGTCTGCCAGTCATTACAGTGCACGATGTCGGGCCGCAGGCCGAGGGCGACGCAGAGCTCCGGAACGGCGCGCGAAAAAAAAATGAAGCGCTCGGCGTTATCGGGATAGTCGGCCCGCGCCGTGCCGTAGAGCTCGGGCCGGTCAAAGTAGATGTCCTTGTTGATGAAATAGACCGTGACGTTCCCGGCCATCCTGCCCTTGAGCACGTCACAGCGTTCCTGCCACGTTCCGAGGGGGACGGTGAACGAGGCTACGTGCTTGAGTTTGTACCTGGCGACGTCCACCTGCCGGTATCGCGGCATGACTACGCTCACGTCGTGGCCGAGCTTCACCAAGGCGGGCGGGAGGCTTCCGGCGACGTCCGCGAGCCCTCCGGTCTTCGAAAAGGGGGCCGCTTCAGATGCCGCGAACAGGATTTTCATAATCTGGCGCTCTCAAAATTGATTTTCGCCGCAGAGGGCGCTGAGAAAAGATTTAGTATAATGGTTGATGTAATCTTAACAGTCGTCATTCCCGCTTGATTCATAGCCTGCCCCGGCATGCTTAAAGCCGGGGGGAATCGTATCGTCGCATGACATTATAGAAAAGAAGGATTCCGGACACCCTGCACTACGCTTCGCTCGTAACCGCTGGGTGCAAGCAAGCCGGAATGACGGCAAAAGGGCGTTTTTCTACTTTATTACGGAACTATCATAATTTTATATCCCGCAGGAACCTCGCGGCGTCCTCGGGCGGCGTCGGGTTGATGTAGAACCCCGAGCCCCATTCAAAGCCGGCAACACTCGTGAGTTTGGGCATCAGTTCGATGTGCCAGTGGTAGTAATCGTTCCGTTCATCACGGAACGGCGAGGTATGGATCACATAGTTGTACGGGGGGGTCGAAAGGGCCCGGTCTATCCGGCGCAGGACATTTTGCATGAGGGCGGCAAGGTCCCGGAAGTCTTCGTTCGTCGAGCAGGCATAGCAGGAGAGGTGCTTTTTGGGCATGATCCACGTCTCGAAGGGGAAGCGCGGCGCGTACGGCGCCAGGGCGATGAAGAGCGGCGTTTCGAGCACCACCCGCGACCCTGAGCGCATCTCCTGGTGGATGATGTCGCAGAAGATGCACCGTTCCTTCAGCTCGTAGTGCCGCTTGCTGCCATCGATCTCCTCCTGCACCTGGATCGGCACGATCGGCAGGGCAATGAGCTGCGAATGCGTGTGTTCCAGCGTCGCGCCCGCGGTAAGCCCCTCGTTCTTGAAGATCAGCGTATACTGGAAACGGGTGTCCTTCTTCAGGTCCTCCATGCGGTCCCGGTACGCCCAGAGCACTTCTTCCATTGCCCTGAGCGGGAGGGTGGCAAGCGTGGCGCTGTGGTCCGGGCTTTCGATGATGACTTCGTGCGCCCCGATGCCGTTCATCTTGTCGAAGATGCCCTCGCCCGCCTTGTTCAGGCTGCCCTCGATCTGGAGGGCGGGGAACTTGTTCGGCACGGTCCGGAGGCGCCAGCCCGGCCCGTTCGGCTGGCCGTTGTCCCGGTAAGCGAGGATTTCGTTCGGCGTGGTCCGTTCGTTGCCCGCGCAGAACGGGCAGAAGCCGGCCCGTTTCATGTTGCGCTGGTCCTGAAATTCGCTGGGCCGCTTGCCCCGCTCTGATGAGATGATGACCCATCTGCCCGAGATGGGGTCTTTCCGTAATTCCGGCATAATACGCTCCTGGGTCCGCAAACGAAGAAATGTAAGCGAATTTTTATATTATATCCGTCTCGATGCCTGTTGTCAAAAGAACTCTTGCTGTGCTATGATGGCCCCATGGCGCGTACCATCGACAAATTTTCGGTTACCCTCGGCAAGATCCTGAAGGCCCGAGGGATGCAGGCCCGCCTTCATGAATATCGCATCTGGAGCCAGTGGGGCCGGACGGTGGGGCCGGCCATTGCGCGTCACGCGCAACCCCAGGTGCTGCGGGGCGGCAAACTCGCGCTGGTCGTGGACAGCCCCGCATGGATGCAGCAGCTCTCGCTGATGAAACCTGAGATCATCGAAAAACTGAACAGGGACCTGGGAAGGGAAACGGTCAGGGACATCACGCTGAAACTCGGCGAGGTTCCTTCAGCAGGGGGAAAGACAGCTGAAGAGGAGCCGGCCCTCGCGGTCCTTACGGCAGAGGAGCGGGAGAAGATCGAGCAGTACCTTCAGGACATTAGTGATGCCGATACGCGCGGTATGCTCAGGCGCGTTATCGAAAGGGATTTCCAGAGCAAGAGGAGAGCGAGCTCCGGCAAGGGGATGAAGAAATAGGCGGCCCTCCCGGGATACTCAAAACACCGCTTTCCGCGTATGAACGATCACTTCTTAGGATACACGACCTTCGTGCCGCGGACTTCCGCCCAGGGTGTCAGGGCGTGGGGTTTCACCGATGTCCTGCTCATGATGTCCAGAACTGCGATACCTCGAACAAGAAGCGCGTCTCCGATCAGCGAGCGGTGGCATCGCCAGGGAACTGCTTCGGCGCACATGATCGCGGTCTTCATGTTCCCGGCGGCCTCGATCAGCTTCAACAGGCTTTCTTCGAATTCCTCCGTCTGCATATAATCGGCAAACCCCCGGAACGACGCGTTTTCCCAGCCCGCATTGAATGAATCTTTCCTCGCATGCCGTAATCCCCCCAGGCCCGCAATATGCAGATACTCGATGCCGGAAGCCTTCAGGCTTGTTTCGAGAGCGTCACTGTTGAATTGAGGGTTGTGACGCGACCGGGGAATTGTGCGCACGTCAGCGATACACTTGATGCCGTGCAACGTCAGAATTTCGATGAACTCCGAAAGGGGACGGGTCGAATGGCCGATGGTGTAAATAGCCGCGTCCGGATTAGCATCTCTATGGGTCATGGGTCGGTTCGTTCGGGACCGCCGGATGTCATATCGTCCGCGGCCGGTTGATGATCGACAGGAATTCCTCTCTCGTCGCCGGATTGGTGCGGAAGACCCCCAGCACCGCCGAGGTCACGAACGAGGAGTTTTGTTTTTCCACTCCCCGCATCATCATGCAGAGATGCCGCGCTTCGATCATGACGCCTACGCCGTCCGCGTTGATCGAGTCCTTGATCGCAAAGGCGATCTGTTCCGTCAGCCGTTCCTGGATCTGGAGACGCCTTGCGAACATGTCGACCAGGCGGGCGAGCTTGCTGATGCCGAAGACGCGGCCCCGGGGAATGTAGCCGATGTGGCACCGGCCGTAGAACGGCAGCAGGTGGTGTTCGCAGAGGCTGTACAGCTCGATGTCCTTCACCACGACCATGCTGGTCGTTTCCTGCGCGAAGCAGGCCTGGTTGATCAGCTTCTCGACATCGGCCTGGTAGCCCGAGGTAAGGTACGCCAGGGAGGCCGCAACGCGCTTGGGCGTATCAACGAGCCCCTCGCGCGCGGGGTCTTCGCCGAGTTCTACCAGCAGTTCCCTTACCAGGTTCTGGATCCGTTCACTGTTTGCGCTCATGGAGGATTTCCTTTCTCAGGTGTTTTGTGTAGCCTTCAAGCGGCTTCATCGTATCGCGCGGGAGCGTTGTCGCCAATTCACTGATGCGCTGCCCCGAACCCGGCAGCATCAAATCGGGCGCAAGCTCCTGAAGCGGTATTGCTATGAACGGCCGTCTGGCGATATCGGGGTCCGGAAGCGTAAGGTCTTCCGTCGTCGTGATGAGTCCATCGAAGAGTATCAGGTCGAGGTCGATGGTCCGGGAGGCGTATTTGTCCGCGCCCCGAACGCGGCCGAGCTCCGCTTCGATGCGCCGCAGGACCCGATGCTTCAGCTCGAAAGCCGGCAAAGCCGTTTCGATTTCGACGACGCAGTTGTAATACGGCGGCTGCCCCGGTCTCCCTTCGGCTTCGGTAAGATAAACGGTCGAGAGGGAGACGATGCGGACGCTGCGGGCGAGCAGGCGGATTGCCTTTTCGACGTTTTCCGCGGGACCGATGTTCGACCCCACGCTCACGAACGCCCGGGTCATGGCTATTTCCCCCGCTCCCGCGTGATCTCCACGCCGACGCTCTTTGCAAAGCGAAGCGCAGTCGTCTTTTCCACCCTCACCTGCGCCCGGGCAATGGCCGGGTATTCGAGGCAGATGTCTGCCACGGCCTCGGCCAGCGCTTCCACGAGATTGAACCGGGAGTTTTCCGCCATGGCCACGATCCGTTTCTTTACGGCGCTGTAGTCAACGGAGTCTTCAAGCCGGTCGCTTTTGCCGGCCTTTCCGAGGTCCGCCGAGAGCTCAAGATTGATCAGCACGTCCTGTTTTTCCCTGCGTTCCTCATCGCGAACGCCGATGATGCATCTGACAAGAAGATCGCTAATCAGGATTCGGTCCATTGGCCGCCTCCAGAAGGTGCCTGCCGCCGTCCACGTAGATGGTCTGACCTGTCACAAAATCGCTCCTGAGGAGGTAGAGTACCGCTTCCGCGATGTCATCCGGACCGCCGTGCCGCTTGAGGGGCACGGTCTGCGCCAATCGATCCAGGTAGGCCTCGTCTTTTCCCGCGGGAGGGAGAATCAGGCCGGGCGCGACCGCGTTCACCGTTATGTCGGGAGCGAATTCAAGTGCGCACATCCTGGTCAGGCTCGACAGCGCATGCTTGCTAAGGATATATGCCACATGCTCCCGATCGTTGCCGGTGATCTTCGTGTCGAGGAGATTGACGATCTTGCCGCGTTTTACCAGCCGCGAGAATTCGCGGGACAGGACGAAGGGCGTCCACGCGTTCACGTGCACATGCTGCATGACGTCCCCGAAGCCGACATCCATGATCGTGCTGGGAAGAAAAATGGACGCATTGTTGACCAGGATGTCGAGCGATCCCGCGGCCCGGAGCGCCCGCGCGATCAGGGTCTCGTACTCTTCGGGCTTCTCCAGGTCGGCCATGACAGGCCATGATTTTGCGCCGCACTCGACCACCTCGCTGCAGACTTTGATCGTGTCCGCTTCAAGGTTCCTTCGGTCGTGGGCCACGATATGCACGCCCTCCTCCGCGAGTGCAATGGCAAGGGCGCGGCCGATGCGTTTGCTCGCGCCGGTTACGAGGGCGACCTTCCCCTTCAGCTTGCCGAGGGCCGTACCCTGTCCGCCGGCCTGCGGGGTCATGCGGCCCTCTCGCCTTGCTGTTGGGCAGCCAGAAGGTCGATCCTGGCAGCCACGATGAAATCGTTCATGGACAAGCCGCCGATCTTATGCGTCTTCAGGGACAACCTCACCTTGTTGTAGGAGATGAGGATGTCGGGATGATGGTCCTGCTCGTTCGCGATGGCGGCAACTCCGTTCACGAAGTCCATCGCCTGACGGAAATCCTTGAAATGAAAATCCCTGGTGACCATGGTTTCGGTCAGAGACCACTGCGGGATCTCGCGCATGAGCTCCACGGCCTCTTTCCGGGACAGGGAAGCAGTCCCCTTTGCTATAGGCTTCGCTGTTTGTTCCGCGAGTTTCATTGAATGATCTCCTTATATTTGTCGTCCCCGAGTGCTTCTATCGGGGATCCAGGTGTTACATGGCTACACGGAAAAACCAGATTCCCGATTAAACATTCGGGAATGACGACGGAAAGAAATTCACCGTATCAATCCGCGCAGACTGTCCTTGTTCACCGGTTCTCCCTTGCGGATCAGCTCCCGCGCGGCCTCCACCTTGTCCCACACATTGCACATCATGGCGCCCCGGACCCTGCCGTCCCTGAGGTAATAGATCACGCCCGTATCATTCTCTTTCTGCCAGTCCGCGAAGGTCTCCAGCCGGGCATCGACTTCCCCCACGGCCTCGTACCCGAACTCAAAGAGGTCCGAGAAGAAGTAGGGCATGTAGGTGTAGGGCTCCCGGGCTCCGGCCATGTTTCTGCCCGCCCACTTGCCCTGGTTCAAGGCATTGTCCCAGTGCTCGACGCGCGTTTGTTTTCCGAGCACCCGGTAGGGGAAGAACGCGATGTCGCCCGCGGCGTAGATGCCGGGGAGTGAGGCTTCAAGGTATTCGTCCACGATGATGCCATTGGCGGTCTGGAGTCCCGCCTTGCGAGGCAGATCGAGGGACGGCGCAATGCCGATGCCCGCGATCACCATGTCCGACACGAGTCTGACGCCGCTCTGCGTCTGCGTGATGAATTTGCCTCCCGCTTTCGCGAAGGCCGACGGCATTTCGTTGACCAGGACCTTTATGCCGCGCGCGAGGTACTGCTTCAAAAGCGCTCTCCCCAGGTATTCGGGAAAGACCTTGTTTACGAGGTAGGAATCGGGAAAGATCATCGTCACGCTGACTTTATTTATCGTGAGCGCGGCGGCGATTTCCGAGCCGATGAAGCCTCCGCCGATGACGACCGCGGATTTTCCCTCTATCGATTCCTGCCGCAACCTGAGGTAGTCGTCGAGCGTACGAAAATAACAGATGCCTTCGATATTGCCGCCGGGGATGGAAAGGGTCCGGGGCGCGCCGCCCGTGGCGAGAAGGAGTTTCTCGAAGCGGTACGTCTTGCCGTCGCTCGCGGCGATCGTCTTCGTTTTCGCGTCGAGCGCCGTGACCGTGATGCCGGGCGCCAGGGTCACGCCGTTCTGATCATAAAACTTTTGATCATGGAGAAAAATCTCCTCGACTTTTTTTTTGCCGAACCAGAGTTTCTTCGAGAGTGGCGGACGGTCATAGGGGAGGTGCTTCTCCGAGCCGATGAGCAGGATGCCGCCTGTCTTGTCCCGCTCCCGGATTCCTTCCACGGCTGATGCGCCCGCGAGCCCGCCGCCGATGATTATGTACGTGAATGTCTGATCACCCATGATGCTCCTCCCCGTGAAGACCAGCCGCCTTGACGCGCAATCCCCCGTGCCGAGAGTGCCCTATCTATTATTACTATATCACACCTGTTCTGAATATTCGGAGGGACAGCAAGAGAGGAGGAGACGTGTCTTACGGCAGATCATAGATGCGCCGCATCTCTTCGGAATAGCCGCCGTCCACTTCATGAACGATGAGCGGCGGCAGGGTATCAAGGCCCACGCCCGCCGACTTTACCGCTTCGATCAGGACCAGCGATGCAGGCTTGTGATTATAGGGGTGCACGAAGCGCAGGCGCTTGGGTTCAAGCTTTTTCTCCCGCAGAAACGAGATTATCTCCGCGGCGCGGCTTGCGGGAAATACGAGGATGTATCTCCCTCTGTTCTTTAACAGGTCCCGGAGATCGAGCCACGCGTGAAGAGAAGCGGACCGGTCTTGCCGTGCGGACTGCCGCTCAGCGGAGGGACTGTTTCTGCCGGTTCCGGACTTCGTATAGGGCGGGTTGGCGACGATGACATCGAAAGAGTCCGGCGCGAAGGACCGGTTCAGATACTGCACGTCCCCATCAATGGGAACGATGGCGTCCGAGAGTCCGTTTTGCTCGATATTGCCGCAGAGGAGGCCGTATGCCCGCGGCTCGAATTCGTCCGCTACAAACCGGGCACTGGGGAATTTCTTTGCAAGTAGCAGGGAAATGACGCCGGTCCCGGCGCCAAGTTCCAGTATCCTGTCGCGGGGCCTGATGCGGCAGAAATCAGCAAGAAGGAGGCTGTCCAGGGTGAAACGGACGCCTTTTCCCGGTTGGGCGACGGTTACCACGCCTGCGCCGCGCAGGGCGATGCTGTCACTGGTGACGGCCGTCATAGTAATTTTTCGACGTACTCGGCGGGCAGCCGTTTGGGCCGTCCGTTGGGGTCGACATAGACGACTTTTGCCCGGCATTCCACGAAGACGCGGCCGGAGGTCTTCTCGCGCATGATGTGTTCGAATATCATGGTGGCGCGGGTCACGTCCCTGACCCAGGTTTCGATTCCGATCGTGTCTCCGTAACGGGCAGGAGAGCGATAGTCGATCTCGACCCGGAGCACCATGAAGATCGTGCCCTCATCCATGAGTTTTTTGACAGATAGTCCACGAGAAGCGAAATATTCCGTCCTCGCCCGCTCCATGTAGCGCAGATAGTTGGCATAGTACACCACCCCGCCGCAGTCCGTGTCTTCATAATAGATATGAACGTCCATGGTGTGGTTCAACTCAAGGCTCCTTTTATCGTCCCCGAACGATGCTGTCGCAGATCCGGTACTTTAACAGGTTGTTGAAAAAGTCCCGGTTCCATGAACAACGCACCCTAAAGGGTGCGGCTACCTTGAAACAAATCAAAATATTAGAATCTGGTAGCCGCGGGCTTTAGCCTGCGCAAGTTTTGAAAGGTCTTAGTTTAAAATATTTTCATGGTTTTGTCGAGGTAAAGATTGGAAGATAAGTGGTCAGAAGGAACAGCGTGGAGGCCATGCGTGTTTGTCAGCCTGCCAGGGAATGGTGAGAAGTGATAATCAAGGATAAACGGGAAAATAAGGTTGAGGCATAAAAAAAGGCGCTGCCTGCGAACCGCTTTGATATTCCGTTGAGCTGCGAAAACTTCCGGGAAGTACAACCTGCTTCTGCGGCTCTGCTCTGCAGACCCTGTGAAGCTTCGTGTATATACTTCTTCCCGCGTATCTCAGCAGCTTAGGGGTTTTAGCTCTTCCGCTCTTATGGTCGACTGCGCTGCAACCGGTAGACTGGCCGCTCAACTTGCCGCCCTCTTACCGGCCTCGGCGATCCATTAAATGCGGTGCCTGATCCCCTTTATAACGGGTCATCATATGTACACCTATCGGTGATGGTTCGGCAACGCCCTGCAAATTCTCTCTTGCTTTCAAAGACCGTTTACGCCGGATATCCCTTGCGTTTCTTTAATTTTAATATACCATATTTTTAAACCTGCTGCGGTTTTTTTTCCAGAATTGTCTTGACCGTACAGGGGATTCTCTTTACAATTTTACCACGTTACCCATGGACAGAATCATTCCCTCAAAAAAAGAATTTCTCAGCCGTCTCGGGTCCGGAGCGATCACGCCCCTTGTCGCGGATATCAGCACCATGGGTCTTTCACCGCTTGCCGCGCTGGAAGCGCTGCGGCAGGACGGTTACCCCGTGCTGCTTGAAAGCGCCCGGGCCAGCGGCAAAATCGGCAGGTATTCCTTTGTCACGGCGGACCCCTATCTGATATTCCGGTCCCGGGGCGAGACGGTGGAACTTATCCTGCCGGAAACGCCGGCGGGAAAATACGGCAGGCGGGCCACGACGAAGCGAAAGCCGCTCCTGAAGCTGCGGGAGCTTCTCAATAACTACCGGACGACGGGAGTCCCGGGTCTTCCGCCCTTCACCGGCGGGGCTGTCGGGTTCTTTTCCTATGATTTCGTTCATCAAGTCGAACAGCTTCCGCGCAGAGCCGCAGTCGACCTGGACATCCCCGAAGCCTATTTCATTTTTGTCGACCTTGTCATCGCCTTCGACCATGTCTTAAACTCGGCGTGGGTGATCGTGAACCCCGGAGCGCGCGAGCAGGAGCTGGGTTTCAGGCGGCCCGGACCGGGGCAGTGGGCGCGGCTTTATGACGAAGCTGCTGCCCGGCTCTTTGCGACAATCGCAAGGCTGGAGGCGATGGCGAAAAAAGGCGACGCTTCCTTATTCGAAACGAAACAGGACGGCAGGGATTATTCCCTTATGTCCAACCTGACCCAATCCAGGTTCGAGTCCATGGTCTCGCGCTGCAAGGAGTATATCGCCGGCGGCGACATTTACCAGGCCAACCTCTCCCAGCGGCTTTCCGCTGACATCGGCAGCGCGGACACGCTCCGGTTATACAAGATCCTGCGAAGCGGCAACCCCTCGCCCTTTGCCGCCTGGCTTGATTTCGGCGACCTGCAGCTGGTGAGTTCCTCTCCGGAGAGGCTCATCCGCCTCCACGAAGGAGTCGCCGATACGCGGCCCATCGCGGGAACGCGCCGCAGGGGGGCGGACCATGCGGAGACGCAGGAGCTTTCCGTGGAGCTCCTGACGAACGAGAAGGAACGGGCCGAGCACATCATGCTTTTGGACCTGGAGCGGAACGACCTCGGCAAGGTGTGCGAATACGGCTCAGTCGCCGTTGACGAGATGATGGTGGTGGAGGACTACTCCCACGTGATCCACATCGTCTCGAATGTACGCGGCAGGCTCGCCCCGGGTAGGGACGCCTTCGATCTGG
The DNA here is from genome assembly GCA_045403145.1 of Nitrospirota bacterium. Lineage (GTDB taxonomy): Bacteria > Nitrospirota > UBA9217 > UBA9217 > UBA9217 > JAJYKN01. Next base: position 25,649 of record JAXIPA010000053.1, read on the forward strand.
TCCGCGCAGTGTTCCCCGGCGGGACGATCACGGGCGTTCCCAAGGTGCGGTGCATGGAGGTCATCGACGAACTCGAACCGGTGGCGCGCGGCCCCTACACGGGCTCGATCGGGTATTTCTCGAACTCAGGCGACATGGACCTGAACATCATCATCCGTACCTTCGTCGTCAAGGACGGTATCGCCTACGTCCAGGTGGGCGCTGGCATCGTCGCCGACTCCGATCCGGAACGGGAGTATTTTGAAACGCTCCAGAAGGCCGAGGCGCTCAGAAAGGCCCTGGAATTGCTCTAAAACAGGTATTTCTTTCCCTTACAAGGCCATTTGCGATATAATCCGGTAAAATTCAAGCAAGGGACAGCGTTTAATGATCATCATCCACAAGATAAACGATTTGCTCTTTAGCCTTTTTCCCAAAGCAGGGGAACAGGGAAGGAATACGGAAGCCCTGAAGGAAGCTCTGATTGCCTACTATACAGAATTGATGAAGTCGTTCCACGGCAGCGGCACATTCTGGACGCAGATAGATAATATCATCGAAACGCCTTTATTCGTGAACTCTCAGTTGACAAGCATGGTGCAAATCGCGGATGTCTGCGCCTTCTCGTTTCGAGACTCTCAGGTCTTTGTAGCTTGCCCGGATTTATTCACCATATCTTCCGGACAGTCTTAAAGACTCTTAAAAATAGTCCTCACTCATGCACAAGATTCGCCTCAACGCCGTATTCCGCGGGGATTCGCCGGGGTCGTTTCTTTATCCTCGATATCATCGCGCCAAGCATCCTTATTCCCGAATATCGCAGTTGCGGAATAACCCTTCCAACCGCTGCTGCGCCCCTTCCGAAATCCTTTCTAAAGCAACAAGGAATCTTGGGGACGTTAATACGCAACGCGCATTAATCCTTCCACGGTGCTTCATAGCTCGAAGAAAACCTCGCCATTTCCTCGTTCACTATCTACCGGGCATCACGTCTTGTGATCGCCGAATTCGCATATCCGTGATCGGGTAGCCCCCTCACCTTGTTCCTCTCCCGCACGAAAAAGTTGGCGTCTCCAGGCGAGGGGAGAGGATGGTAAATACCAATTCGTCTTGACGTTTATCAGTGCATGGTATATACTGCTGGTGATACCCGTAAAGGAGGTGTTCCATGTCGAAAACTCTTTCGCTGAAACTTCAGGATGATATTTTTTCGGAAACCGAGGAAGTCATCGCAGCAATCCATAAACCGAGGAATCTGTACATTAACGATGCGTTGAGTTTCTACAACAGTTTCATGAAAAGAACGCTGATGCGCAAGCGGTTGAAAAAGGAATCCCGTCTGGTATCGGACTCGTCGCTTGAGGCGCTGCGGGAGCTGGAGTTGATCGAAGACAAACTGCCGAAATGACGCCTCGTAAATTCCACGTTTATACCGCCGACCTTAATCCTCGATTCGGTACCGAACCAGGCAAAGTCCGCCCGGTGGTCGTTGTGCAGACGAATCTTCTGAACGAAGACCATCCCAGTACAATTGTCTGCCCGATCACCACGAAGGTCCATCCCGAGGCGGCAATCCTGCGCATACATCTCAAAAAGGGAGAGGCCGGGTTGGAAAAAGATTCCGATATTATCGTGGATCAGATGCGCTCGATCGACAATAAGCGGTTTCGAGACCATCTCGGCGAGATATCGGACAAGAATAAGCAGCTTCTCCTGGGTAGCTTGAAAATTCTCATTCTTGAGTAAAGCGCGTCGGCCCCCCTTGGCAAAATAGTGCCTGCCGCAACCACGATTAAAAAACTCTCCCCCCCATGTAGCTTGCTTGGATTAATTCATCATACCTTCCGGACAGTCTTGAGACTCTTAAGATAGTCCTCAGGCGCAAGAGCCCGATGTCGCATGGACCACGATGCAGCCGGTCCCGCCCTTCTATCCTTCGGTTTTGTCAGTGCAATTCCTTCATTCCACGTTTTTTCCCTGTTGCAACTTTGGCTTACTTGCGATATAGTAACGAACCAAGTATCGAGAAAAGGAGCGCTTTCTATGTTTCTCGTGGAGCTGGTGATGCAGGGCGTGCGCGGGATCAGGGAACTCGCACGCCTCAGATTCCAGAGCGGTTTCAACATTGTTACCGGCGGCAATGAAGCAGGGAAGACCACGGCCGTCGACACCATCCAGCGTCTGCTCTTTCCGGACAATCAGGCGGGGTCCGCGGCGTCGTTCGTTTCGAAAATCACGCCTGATGCCTCCCGCGGGGCGCTCGTAGTGCGCTCTGATGACGGATCATATTACCGCGTTATCCAGGATTTTTCGAGACGAGCTGTAAATCTTTCCCAGTACAACCCCGCTTCCAAGGAGTTTAACCTGCTGCACAAGGACTGGGCCGGCACGGCGCAGTTCATGGCGGGACTTATTGCCGGCATATCAGAAGAAAATTACGCGAAGGTCTTCGTGTTCCGGCGTGAGCACGAACAGGAACTATCCCGGTCGTCCGCGCCGGTTGCCCCCGCGGTGCCTGTTGCGCCGGCGCACAAACCCGCACCGTCCGTTCCCGGCGGGGGCGCGGCCGGTCAGGCGAGGCTCGCCGAGCTCCGCGAGACCCTGAAGAAAGCGGAGGAAGCGGCTGATGCCGACTACCGTCACCAGTCCGCAAAGCTCGCTCTTGATGAAATCGGGAAAAAGCTGGCGAGGCTCGATGAGAGCGAAGGGAAAAAAGCCGAGATCGACGCAACGCTGGCGGAACTCAAGGGATGCGAGACGCTTCCGGAAAACCTTCCGGAGCTCATTGAGGCCTATGAGCGGCGTCAGGGCCAGAAGATGGCCGATGTGGATGACCTGAACAAGGAACTGGAAGGTTTGAGGATGCAGCTCTCGCGCATCCCGGCGGTCAACTTCATGACCGACAAGCTGTTCATCGCCGGAGGCATCTTCGGCGTTCTTTCCATACTGGCCGGTGTGTTCGTGCTGACTGCGGAATACGCCTATTTATTCCCGATCGGCGTCCTTCTGTCGCTGGTGCTGATGGCCGCGGCCTGGTACAACGGCTCGCGCAAGAACGCCCAGCGCAAAGCGGTCCGGAGGGACGTGGATGCGGCGGAAAGGGAACTCCTTGACCTGGAGAAAAAATTCGAGCAGGATGGCGCCGCAATTACCGCCAGCATGCGCGCCGTGAGGGCGGGCACCACGGCGGAGTTGAAAGAAAAGGCCGAAAACTACCGGTATTTTCTTTCACTCCGAAACGACAGTGAAGAGGCCCGGCAGCGCATCCTCGCCGATGCTACGCCCGAGACACTGCGGCAGCAGCACAGCAGGCAGCAGGCGGAGGTCTCTGAACTGGAGCAGGCGGCGCGGGCAGTGGCCCAGTATGCAGTGGACACCTACGGCCTCAGGCAGGACATCGAAAGGCTGGAAGCGGAGGCTGCCCCCTCGGGAGCGCCTTTTGGTTTCGGCGCCATGGACACCGATCTTCCGACCGATTTTTCGACGCCGGCGGCAGGCCCTGGCCAGGGCGGGTTTCTTAGCGGGCTGGACGCAGCCGGCAGGATCAGCGGCATCGAGAAGGAGACGCTCATCCCGGCAGTCGAGGCGGCCTCCCAGCGGAATCTGACCGCCGTTACCGGCGGAAAGTATATCAGGATCGAACTCGGCCATGACGGCCCGCCCGTCGTGCACGCGAAAGACGGCTCGGTCATCAGCTTTCCGGAACTGAGCCACGGAACGAAGGCCCTTGTTTACTTCTGCTTCAGGACGGGCCTCATCGAGGCCCTTGCCGGGAAGCGCCGGCTGCCGTTCATCCTGGACGACGCGCTCGCCGGTTTTGATCCCGCGCGGCAACAGGCGGCGTGCCAGGTCCTGCGCGCCCTCGGCTCCAAGACTCAGGTGGTCCTCTTCACGTCGAACCCCGCGCTCAAAGCGCCGGGCGACGTCTCCGCGGTGCTCAAATAGATGAAGGGAACGTTCATCACCTTCGAGGGGATCGAGGGCTCCGGCAAGTCCACCCAGATCGTCCTGCTCGCGAACTATCTCATTTCGCGCGGCAGACCCGTTACGCTCACCCGGGAACCAGGCGGTACGGCCATCGGCGACCAGGTGAGGAAAATTCTGCTCGATCCGGCAAATACCGCGCTTGACCCCAGGGCGGAACTGCTGCTCTACGGCGCGGGCAGGGCGCAGCACCTTGCGGAACTCATCGGGCCCGAGCTCAAGGCGGGCGGGATCGTGCTGTGCGACCGGTTTTCCGACGCCACGCTCGCGTACCAGGGATATGGCCGGGGGCTTGATCTTGAAATGATCCTGGCCCTGGACCGGCTCGTGACGGAAGGCATGCGGCCGGACCTTACCGTCCTGCTCGACACCGACGCCTCGGCTGGGCTTTCGCGCGCGCGGGGGAGAAACAGCCGCGGCGGACTGGAGGCCGAGGCGCGGTTCGAGAACGAGGACCTTTCGTTTCACGAGCGAGTGCGGCAGGGCTATCTCAAGCTGGCGTAGCAGGAGCCGGACCGCTACCGCGTCGTGGACGCGTCGCCTGCGCCCGAGACGATCCAGAACGGGATCCGGCGGATCGTGGTCGAGCTGCTGGGCTTATAAGCGAATGGAAACTGAAGATTGGAAATTTGTTAGGCTCGTAAAATATCGAGCGCTTCTCTTTTGACGTCATTCCGGCTTGCCTGCACCCAGCGGTTACGAGCGAAGAGTAGTGCAGGGTGTCCGGAATCGGGGTTTTTCAAAATGAAGAGCAAACCAACATCTCTGGATTCCGGCTGGAACCATGCCGGAATGACGGGTGGAGGGGGGCGGCGGAGCGGAGCGACATGTCTTTTACGGACATCATAGGACACGAACAGCCCCTCACGATCCTGAAGCGGGCACTTGTGAACAAGACGCTCGCTCATGCCTATCTCTTTTCCGGCGAGGCGGGGGTCGGCAAGAAGATGACGGCGCTTGCGCTTGCTGCGGCAGTGAACTGCGCGAACGGGAGGCCGGAGGGGGGTTGCGGAGAATGTCCGTCGTGCCGCAGGGTCGCCGCGCTCACCCATCCCGATGTCCATGTCGTGATGCCGGAGAGCGAGGATGCGCGACTTCTTGCCACGTGGAGCAGCAAGGAGGCGGACAAGGCCAGCGATGAGATCAAGATCGATCAGATCAGGCAAGCCCAGGAAAGCTTATCGCTGAAACCGTCCGAGGGCAGCAAAAAAATCCTGATCGTTGACGGCGCTGAAACGCTGAACATGACGGCGCAGAACGCGTTTTTGAAGACCCTGGAAGAGCCGCCGGGAGACACCCTCATCATCCTGGTCACGTCCCTGCCGCAGAGCCTCCTGCCGACCATTCGTTCTCGGTGCCAGGAGATCAGGTTCCAGCCGCTTCCGCGGCGCACGCTTGCGCAGGCGCTTGTGAGCAAACGCGGACTGTCGGACGAGGACGCTTGGTTTCTCGCGGCGCTCGCGCAGGGAAGCATGGGCCGCGGCCTCGGCATGGACGCGGGGCAGGAGAAGGCCGAGCGGGACCAGGTAACGGAGCTCTGGTCCGGGCTGTCCCGGATGAGCGACGCCGAGGCGCTTGCTCTGGCGGACGGCTATGCGAAGGACCGTGAACGGTTCGACCGGCTGCTCGACATCGGCGTCGAATGCCTTCGCGACGCGCTGGTATATCGCGAGACGGGAGACGAGCGGCTGCTCGTCCAGGCGGGGGCGGGAGAGCGGTGCCGGAGCTGGAGCGAGCGTTTTTCGCTCCCGAAGATGCTTGCGGATCTTGAGCTGCTCTCGATGAGCAGGACTATGCTCGACCGCCGGGTGGGCGCACAGCTCGTGGCGGAGAACCTGTTGTTGAAACTGGGGAGAGGATGAATCAATTGCGGATTGCGGAATGCGGATTGTGGAATGAAAAATCTCAATCCGAAATTCTCAATCCAAAATTCGAAATTGAACGACATGACTGACAAGATGATAAAAATAGCCGGGGTGCGTTTCCGGGAAAACTGGAAAGTCTATGACTTCGATGCAACGGATATAGAGGTCAGCGTAGGCGACAAGGTGATCGTCGACTCCGACCGGGGGCCCGGTTTTGCCACGGTGGTGCGCCTGAAAAGGCAGGAGGCGCCGTCCGCGCCGGCAACGCCTGAGCCCGTTCAGGAAGCACATGGCCTGCAGTTCGAAGGAGAGGAGGGCGATGCCGCTCCTGCCGCCGGGGCCGCGCAGACGCCCAAGACGCTGAGAATGGTCCTGCGCAAAGCCGCGGAGGATGATCTCGCCCGGGAAAAAAAGAACATGGCCCGCGAGGCCGAGGCCTTCAAGATCGCACTGGACATGATCGCCGAGCGGGAACTGCCGATGAAGCTGATCCGCGTGGAATATTCCTTCGACGCCTCCCGTGCCACTTTTTTCTTCTTCTCCGAGACGCGGGTCGACTTCCGGGAACTGGTCAAGGACCTTGCATACAAGCTCAGGAGCAGGATAGAGATGCGGCAGATCGGCGTCCGGGACGTTGCGAGGATGATCGGCGGGTTCGGGCCCTGCGGCAGGGAGCTCTGCTGCGCCGCGTTCCTCAAGAACTTCGAGCCTGTTTCGATACGCATGGCCAAGAAGCAGGAGATGGTGCTGAATCCCGCGAAGATTTCCGGGGTCTGCGGCCGGCTGCTCTGCTGCCTTTCCTATGAGTACGGGATGTACGACGAGATCAAGAAAGACCTGGCAGGCATGCGTGAAGCCTCGGTAAAAGAAAAGAAAGACGAGGAGGAGCGCCGCATCGCCGAAGAGCGGCAGGAAACCGAGGAACGCCGGCTTGCCGAGGACAAGAGACGCCAGGAAGACCGGAAGCAGCAGGAGCAGCGGAAGCCGAGACAGAAAGAAGGCGGCCAGAGGGGCGGCAGGCCGGAGAAAAAGAGGGACCAGCCGCAGGAAAAGAAGGCACAGCCCCGCCCGGAGCCGACTCGGGACCGCCAGCAGCAGCCGAGACCTGAAAAACAGCCGCCGCCGCAGCAGGAACAAGAGCAGGAACAGGAGCAGGAACAGGAGCAGGAACAGAAGGCACAGCAGCCTCAGCCCCAGCCTCAAGAAGGAGAGAAGGCGGGCAAAAAGAAGAAACGCCGCTTTTGGCGCAAGAAGAAAAAGGGTCAGCAGCAGGAAGGGACCCCGAACCCGCCGAAGGCGGATTAGGACTTACCATATCTGATGGCTTCGTAAAGAGTCGTCATTCCCGCTTGTCGGGAATCGTAGTGCCGCATAACACACTGAGAAGGAAGGATTCCGGACGCCCTGCACTCGCGCTGTGCTCTCGTAATCGCTGGGTGCAGGCAAGCCGGAATGACATCATCGAGGTAATCTTCGATTTTCTTCGAGATTGTCATCTCCTGAGTAACTCCAAATTCAAAATATTGTGATTTTTCATTTGTCTTTTGAAATTTACCATCATGTCGAAAAAATTCTACATCACCACGCCCATCTATTACGTAAACGACGTGCCGCACATCGGGCACGCCTATACCACTATCGCGGCTGACGCGCTGGCGCGCTACCACCGGCTCAAGGGTGAAGCCGTGTTTTTTCTTACCGGCACCGACGAGCACGGACAGAAAGTCGAGAAGGCGGCAACGGAGCGCGGCCTCACCCCCAAGGCGCATGCGGACCTCATGACCGTGAACTTCCAAGGCCTCTGGAAGAAGCTCGAGATCTCGAACGACGCCTTCATCCGAACCACGGATAGGGAGCACATCTCCGTAGTCCAGGAACTGCTTCAGAAACTGTATGATAAGGGCGAAATCGAACGCCGCACCTACGAAGGCTGGTACTGCACGCCCGACGAGCGGTTCTGGACCGAGAAGGAGATCGTGGAAGGCAGGTGTCCGGACTGCGGCAGGCCCGTCGAGCGCATCACCGAAGACAATTACTTTTTCCTGATGAGCAAGTATCAAGGCAGGCTCATCGATTACCTTGAAAAAAACCTGAATTATATCCAGCCGGAAAGCCGGCGCAACGAGGTGCTCGGGTTTTTACGGACGCAAAAGCTCGGCGATCTTTGCATCTCCCGGCCCAAGGCGCGGCTTTCCTGGGGCATCGAGCTTCCTTTTGACCGGGACTTCGTGACCTACGTCTGGTTCGACGCGCTCGTGAACTATTTTTCCGCTACGCGTTATTTGAGCCCTCCGGCAGAGGGCTCCGCCGATCCCTCAAAGCGGGAAGCATTCTGGTGGCCGGCCGAGCACCATCTGGTCGGCAAGGACATCCTGACGACCCACAGCGTGTATTGGTCCACGATGCTCATGGCCCTCGGACTGCCGCTTCCGGGAAACATCTTCGCTCACGGCTGGTGGACGATGGACGGGAAGAAGATGTCCAAGTCTCTTGGTAACGTGATCGACCCCATGGGGTTCGCTTCCGCTCACGGCGCCGATGCCTTCCGGTACTTCGTCCTCCGTGAAGTCCCTTTCGGTCTGGACGGCGATTACTCGTACAAGGCATTTGAAACCAGGCATAATACCGAGCTGGCAAACGATCTGGGGAACCTGCTTTCGCGCGTCCTTACGATGATCAGCAAGTATTTCGACGGTAAAATCCCTCAGGCATCGGAGGAACTGGCGGGCGACAGGGAACTTCGGGAAATTAGCGGCGGCATTCCCACTCAGGTCGATCATGACCTTGCAACCCTGGCATTCAACCGATATCTGCAGGGCGTCTGGACGCTGGTGACCCGCGCAAACCGGTATGTGGAAGAGAACGCCCCCTGGACCCTTGCGAAGAAGAAGGAGTTCGGGAGGCTCGGTTCGGTACTGTACAATCTTGCCGAGTCCCTGCGTCATATTGCCTTGTATCTCTATCCGGTGATGCCTTCCAGGACGCAGAATATCTGGGATGCTCTCGGCATCGATAAGCAGATCGAGTCCTGTCGCCTGCAGGATGAACAGGGCTGGGGACTGATTAAGCCTGATACCGCCATACGTCCCGGAGAGCAACTGTTTAGAAGAATCGAACCGGGAAAGGATGACAACGTTTTTACGGAGAAGAAAATGGAAAAGACAACAGAGGAATCAAAGCAACCGGCGCCACAGCCTGCGGCGGGACCGGAGCTTATCGGGATCGAGGACTTCATGAAGGCGGACCTCAGGGTCGGCAGGATCGTTTCCGCGGAGCGGGTCGAGAAGTCCGCGAAGCTCGTGAAGCTCATGGTCGACATCGGCACGGAGACGCGCCAGGTCGTTGCCGGCATCGGGAAGAGCTATACTCCGGAGGAGCTTACGGGCAAGAGCGTCGTGATCGTCGCGAACCTGAAACCCGCGAAGCTCATGGGCGTTGAATCCCAGGGCATGCTCCTTGCCGCGAGCAGCGGCGACCTCCTCGCCGTGGCCACCTTCGACCGGGAGACGAAGCCGGGAAGCAGGGTCAAGTAATTCGATTGCGGAATGCGGAGTGCGGAGTGTGGAATACAAAAGGATGAACTGCTCAGGATGGTGATCCCTTACCGCCGTCATTCCCGAATGGTTCCTATCGGGAATCCAGACCTGATTATTTACGAGGCAACTTACAACAATGCTGATCGACACCCACGCGCACCTTGAAATGCGCGAGTTCAACGACGACCGCGAGGACGTGATCAAACGGGCACGGGAAGCGGGCGTCGAATACATCGTGACCATCGGGACCACCGTCGAATCCAGCCGCGACGCGGTGCTGCTCGCGGACAAGTACGATTTCATCTACGCGGCCATCGGCATCCATCCGCACGAGGTCAAGGACATCCTCCATCCCGCCTACGACATCATCCGGCATTTTGCGCAGCATAAGAAGGTCGTCGCCTACGGAGAGATCGGGCTCGACTATCACTACGAACATTCGCCGCGGGCCGATCAAAAGCGGAAGTTCCGCGACATGCTGCGCGAGGCGCGCCAGCTCGACCTTCCCGTTATCATCCACGACCGCGACGCCCACGAGGACACGCTCCGGATCATCTCGGAAGAATGGTCGCCGGACCTGGGCGGCGTCATGCACTGCTTCTCCGGGGACGCCGCGATGGCGAAGAAGGTGATCGAGATGGGGTTTTCGATCTCCATAGCCGGACCGGTCACGTTCCCCAAGGCGGAGTCTCTGCGTGAGGTCGTCCGTCAGGTCCCCATCGAACACCTGCTGATCGAGACGGACTCGCCGTACCTTGCGCCCCAGCCCGTGCGCGGCAAACGGAACGAACCGGCCTTTGTGCGGCATACCGCGGAGATGGTCGCGCAGGTCAAGGGCCTCTCCTTCGACGACGTCGGCCGCATTACGAGCTTTAACGCCATGCAGCTCTTCGGCATCGGGAAGGTCCCCGATCGCGGCCAAATAACCTATCCCATCCGGAATTCGCTCTACCTCAACATCACGAACCGCTGCACCGCTGCCTGCACCTTCTGCGTGCGTTACCATACGGATTTCGTAAAAGGGCACAACCTCCGGCTTGCCGAGGAGCCGGCTGCCGAGGCCGTCATCAAGGAGATCGGCGATCCCACACGGTATGCCGAGGTCGTGTTCTGCGGGTACGGGGAGCCGCTCCTGCGCCTCGACGCGGTCAAGGCCATAGCCGCCGAAGTGAAACGGCGGGGCGGTAGGGTGCGCATCGACACGAACGGCCACGCGAACCTCATCCATAAGCGGAACGTGCTGCCCGAGTTTGCCGGGCTCGTGGACTCTGTGAGCGTGAGCCTGAACGCCCAGAACGCGGAGGTCTACGAAAAGCTGACCCAGCCCAAATTCGGCGCCCCGACCTATGACGCGGTAAAGGAATTCATCCGCGAGGCGAAAAAGTACGTCCCCGACGTGACCGCCACGGTCGTATCCGCTCCCGGCGTTGACATCGACGCATGCCGAAAAATCGCCGAAGAGCTCGGCGCGAAGTTCCGGGTGCGGGAGTATAACGTCGTAGGGTGACACGGTTCCGGATAATCTCAACCTTCAAACGAGGTGAGCGGTGAAAAACCTGATCGCAGTCCTGCTCATCATGACCGTGTCTGCGGCTTGGGCGCCGAACGCCGGCGGGGCGGATGCGCCGACGAGGTTCGATGCATCAGCGCGGGCAAAAAGGCGCATCGAGCGGGAAAGACGATTCCTGTATAGTGCTGTTGATGAATTGCACAGATCGCGAGAGTACGTGCTGGCGACGATGCGCGCATTGGAAAAACAGGCCGATGCAGTGGACAGCCTCGAACCGCCAGGAAGAGAAAGAGACCTCAGGTCCTATCTGGAGTGGTACCATGCATATTTGGAATGGCTCCAGGATAACATTATGGATTTTGAAGCGGACCTTTCGGGAGTGTATTCCGATGAGCAGGAGGCCGGCGTCAACCCGGACCGCTATTCTTCCCTTGTCGAGGGCTGTACCCAATTGGGTTCGCAACTGGGGGAATCAGTAGCATATTTGGAAAAATTGAACGACAGGACGGAACGGCAGATCGGAGGACTCAGGCTGGCGCTGGAATATATTTCTTCCGCTGCGTTTCTCGAAGAAAGAAACAGGGGTAATAAACAGTCGAAGCCCGGGACCGATCGTCGGAGAGACGAAACGTTCGAGAGGTACAAGGACATCACCGATGTCGAGATAATGCAGATGCAGCTTGAGCTCAAGAACCTCATGGAGCTGCAGAAACATTACGCCGTACTGATCGAGATGGGGCGTATGGAGTTGTCCTGGCTCGGGCGCAAGACCGGCGACTACGAGGCGCTCGGCCGGCTCGCTATGGCTGTCAGCAGGGACGCCGCTGTTTCCATCGAAGAGGCCTCCAACCAAATGATAAAACTTTACGAGTCCGATATTGTCTATTTCAATAGAAAGGTCGATGACATTTCCCGTGCGCGGTCTCGCATCGTCCCCGCCGGCACGCTGAAAACGCTGGACCGGATGGAAGAGCTGGCAGGGAATTACGGCCGGATGAAGAGCAGATACGAGCGTCATATGACATGGCTTGCGGAGCAGGCCGGCGCCTACCGGGCGGACCTCATCGAACTCGGCAAGGAGAAATAGAACGAATATGCGGCAGACATGCAGTCCGCGGGTTGGAAAGATCCACCTTGCCCGACATTTTGACCCACTACCTTTTGTCAGGATACATTGACTTTCCCCCCTGTTTCGGTTAATATTCCCCTTGTCTTTACAGCATAATCTTTCACCGGGAGGTCCATTCCGTGGCCAAGGTGCAGCGCGCGCTCATCAGTGTTTCGAACAAGGACGGCATTCTCGATTTCGCCCGGGAGATATCCAAGCTCGGCATCGAGATCCTTTCAACAGGCGGAACGGCGAAAATGCTGCGAGACGCCGGCGTTCCAGTGAAGGACGTGTCGGAATTTACGGGTTTCCCGGAAATGCTCGACGGACGGGTTAAGACCCTGCACCCGAAGGTCCACGGCGGCCTTTTAGGCAGGCGGGGCAACCCCGAACACGTGAAACAGATGAAGCAGCACGGGATCGAGCCCATCGATCTCGTGGTCGTGAACCTTTACCCCTTTGAGCAGACCGTGGCCAAGCCGGGCTGCACCCTTGAAGACGCCATCGAGAACATCGACATCGGCGGCCCGACCATGCTGCGCTCCGCGGCCAAGAACCACACCGACGTCGCGGTGGTGGTCTCCCCCCGCGATTACGCGAGGGTGCTCGAAGAGCTCCGGAAGCACGGCGAGGTGTCCGCGAAGACCCGCTTCGAGCTGTGCCGGACCGTGTTTCTCCATACTGCCCGCTACGACAGCGCGATCTCGGCCTGGCTCGACAACCAGGTGCCCGCGGACGAGAAGACGCGGTTCCCGAACATCCTGACGCTCCAGTTCGAGAAGGTCCAGAACCTGCGGTACGGCGAGAACCCGCACCAGCAGGGTGCGTTCTACCGTGAGTTCGGCAGGAAGGAGCCTTCCGTCGCCCATGCGAAGCAGCTCCAGGGCAAGGAGATGTCGTTCAACAACTTCCTCGACGCGAACAGCGCGCTCGAGCTTGCGAAGGAATATGAAGAGACCGTCGCCGTGATCGTAAAGCACAACAACCCCTGCGGCGTGGCCACGGCGGCAAGCCTCGCCGACGCCTTTCGCAAGGCGCGCGACTGCGACCCCGTTTCGGCCTTTGGCGGGGTGATCGCCTTCAACCGCATGGTCGACTTCGAGACCGCGAAAGAGCTGACCGCAACCTTTGTGGAGGTGGTGGCCGCACCCGAATTCGCACCCGATGCGCTTGAGGAACTGAAAAAGAAAAAAGACGTGCGGCTCCTCGACATCGGCCCCACGGTCAAGGGAACGCCCGAGGGAATGGACCTGAAAAAAATCACGGGCGGCCTCATTTACCAGGACCGCGACCTCGGCAGGATCGCCGACATTCGGGCCCTGCGCGTGGCAACGAAGCGTACGCCCACGGATGATGAATACGAAGCCCTCGCCTTCGCCTGGAAGGTGTGCAAACATGTGAAATCCAATGCCATCGTGTTCACCAGGAAAGACCGGACCGTCGGCATCGGCGCGGGCCAGATGAGCCGCCTCGACTCGGTCAAGATAGCGAAGCTAAAGGCGCAGTTCCCGCTCGCGGGCACCGTGCTTGCGTCGGATGCGTTTTTCCCCTTCCGCGACGGATTGGAAGAGGCCGCCCACGCGGGCGTGACGGCCGTGATCCAGCCCGGCGGGTCGCTCAAGGACGAAGAAGTGACAAAAGCGGCCGACGAGCACGGGATCGCCATGATCATGACGGGGATGCGGCACTTCAGGCATTAACGACAGCCCCGGTTTGTCGATAATGAAAATGAAAACAACTCTCATGGCGGCGGTCTGCTGCGCGGCGATACTGTCGGGATGCAGCAGGGTTGAGGAAAAGAAGGCGCCCTCCGCTCATCACCGGACTGAGCAGGTCACCAAGCCCGATGACGGGCAGACCCCCTATTACCAAGGATTGATCGAGGAGTACCAATCAATCCTCGCCGCGGACCCGAACAACCTTACAGCGCTGATTGCGCTCGGTGACGCATACTTCGACACCGGCCGGTGGAAAGAGGCGAGCAAGTTCTACGAGCAGGCGCTTCTGCTCGACCCGCGGAACGCCGACGTCCGGTCCGATTTGGGGACCACATACCGGGAGCTTGGCATGCCTGACCAGGCGCTCGCCGAGTACCGCCTCGCGTTGGGGCACGACCCGGGACATCTGAACGCGCGCTACAACATGGGGATTGTCTATGCCTACGACAAGAAGGACCCCCGCACAGCCATTCATATTTGGGAGGAACTTCTGAAGATGGCGCCGCAATTCCCCCAGGCCGACGCCATCAGGTTGAACGTGGCAACATTGAAACAGCAGGCCAAAAAGGAAACCCGATGATACGCAGTCTGGTGATTTTTGTTTTCATTCTCGCGGTCTATTACGCGCTTAAGACCGTGGTCCGCTCCGCGGTCAAGTCGTACCACGAAGAGGACCAAAAGCGCACCCGCATCATGGGCGAAGACATGGTACAGGACCCCGAATGCCACACCTACGTTCCGAAGGGGCGTGCCGTGACCCGGCATATCGGCGGCAGGCTCCGGTATTTCTGCAGCGAGGCTTGCGCGAGCCAGTACGAGGAAAAGAACCGCGCCTGACCGCGGACGCACCCTTACGGAATGTCACGGATTCGAAAAAATATTTTTCCCCTGCTCAGAGTTGCCGCCGCGCTCCTGCTCTTAAGCTGCATGTCTCCCGCACCGGAGACCCCCGCTCCGGACCCCAACGCCTTCGCATCCCAGCTTGCTTCACTGGCCGGCCGGCTCCGGCTGGTCATCAGTAAGTCCCATTATACGCTCACGCTCTACAAGGGCGACCAGCCTGTGAAAACCTACAGGGCCGTGTTCGGAAAAGGCTACTTGGGCGGTGACAAACAGATGCAGGGCGACAAACGGACACCGGAAGGTGACTTCTACATCTGCACCATGAACCACAGCAGACGGTTTTACAAGTTCATGGGCTTGAGCTACCCCGGGCTGAAGCACGCGGAGCGCGGCCTGCAATCGAGGAGGATTTCCATTGCCGATTACGTGGCTATCAAGAAGGCGGTCGACGGGCGGAACCCGCCGCCCTGGGACACTCCCCTCGGCGGGGCCGTCGGCATCCATGGACGGACGGAGAGCGGTTCCCCAGGGCCGGATACCCTCGCCGGCATGAACTGGACCGACGGCTGCATCGCCCTGGAGAATACCGATGTGGACGAGATCTATAGCGTGGCGTCCCTCGGCACGCCTGTGACGATTCTTCCGTGAAAGAAACCAGGACAAAGTTCGGAGTGCTTGCTAAGACGATCATTAGTAATGCCTAATACCGTCATTCCGGGTTTGACCCGGAATCCAGAGGTTTTTCAGCTAAAATCCTGGATTCCTGCTTTCGCAGGAATGACGAACGTTTGGGCTTTACTCTGAATGTCTTGGTAGTTCATAGTTTTTGGCAACTGCCGTAAGCTGCAAGCTGCGGTCTCTTATTCATGAAGCATAAGCAAACACAAAACGGTAATTTGCTGGAGCGCTATCGCAGTGACATCTCCCGCTGCGTTAAGTGCGGGGCATGCCGCGCCGTCTGCCCTCCGTTCCTGAAGGAACGGGGTGAGTCGTCGTCGGCCCGCGGCAGGATGGCTCTCGTTCAGGCCGTCCTTGAGGGACAGCTCGCGGTTTCCGCGGTTTTCAAGGACCGCCTCGCGACGTGCACGGGGTGCCTTGCGTGCGAGGCCGCCTGCCCGAGCAGGGTGCCCGTCACTGCGGTCATTCAGGCCGCGAAGGAGCAGGCGATCTCGGAAGCCGGGACCGGCATCATCAACAGGCTCATTGCGGGCGTGGTGAAGCACCCTGCCGCGTTCCGCGCATCTTTGTGGCTCGCTCCGGTGATGCTGCGGTATTCAAAAAATGCGGAATGCGGATTGCGGAATGCGGAATCCGGATTTCGGATTGCGGATTTCGGATTGCGGAATGAGAACAAAAAGACCAAAGGCTCGAAAGGGACGGTCGTTTTTTTCTCCGGATGCGCCGTAGAGTACTTTCAGCCGGAAATCGGAAAGGCAACGATCGGCGTTCTGAACTCGATCGGATACGACGTCGTTATTCCTGACGGCCTCAAGTGCTGCGGAAGGCCGCTTTTGTCTCTCGGCGACCGCAGGGCAGCGGAGGAGCTTGCGGCGCATAATGCCGCGCTCCTGGAGGCAGTTAGAGCCGATGCAATCGTCACTGCCTGCGCCTCCTGCGGCTTGACTTTTAAAAAGGAATATCCTAAACTGCTGCGGTCCGGAGCAAAGGCGCCGGCGGTTTTGGACATTCATGAGTTTCTCGCCGGCCATATTTCCGGGCTCAAACTCGGTCCGGTCAAAAAAACGGTCACCTGGCACGATCCCTGCCACCTCAACAGGGGCCAGGGATTGTCCGGAACGGCACGCGACATCCTCCGCGCCGTCCCCGGTCTGGCGCTCGAAGAGATGCGCAACGCCGACCGCTGCTGCGGGTTCGGCGGCGTGATGCGGCTCACCCACCACCGGCTCTCCAATGGCATCGCAGGAGAAAAGGCCGGCAACATCATGGCCACGAAGGCATCAGCGGTGGTCACGGGCTGCCCCGGCTGCCGCATGCAGATCGCGAATGCGCTGAACCAGGCCGGTTCTCGAATCGAGGTGCTGCACACGGTGCAGATATTGGAAGAAGCGCTTTTAAATGCGGAGCGTGAGAAGGGACCAGTTAATCAGAAAGGGAAAAAAGGCACATGAAATTTTTCATCGATACGGCAAATGTAAATGAGATCCGCGAGGCGGCGAGCCTCGGTGTGGTTGACGGCGTCACCACCAACCCTTCGCTTATCGCCAGGGAAGGGAGGGACTTCAAGCAGGTGATCGCCGAGATCTGCTCCATAGTGGACGGCCCCATCAGCGCCGAGGCCGTGAGCCTCGATGCGGACAAGATGGTCGACGAGGGTGTCGAGCTCGCCAATATCCACAAGAACATCGTGGTGAAGCTGCCGATGACCAAGGCAGGGCTCAAAGCAACAAAGGTGCTCGCGGGGAAGGGCATCAACGTAAACATGACCCTGGTGTTTTCGCCCATGCAGGCGCTGCTCGCGGCAAAGGTCGGAGCGGCCTACGTGAGCCCCTTCGTGGGCAGGCTCGACGACATCAGCCACTACGGCATGGACCTCGTGCGCCAGATCGTGACGATCTACGACAATTACGGCTACGGGACCGAGGTGATCGTCGCCAGCGTACGGAACCCCCTCCATGTCGTTGACGCGGCCCTGGCGGGCGCGCACATCGCAACGATCCCCTTCAGCGTCATCGACCAGCTCGTCAAGCACCCGCTGACCGACCTCGGGATCGAGAAATTCCTGGCGGACTGGAAAAAACTGGAAAAGAAGTAGAATTATTTCACCGCGGAGGACGCAGAGGTCGCTGAGGAAGCAACAGCAAGAGTGAAACTGACAAAAATTGAACGAGATAACATTGATTACTGATAACAGCATGCAATCTTTCAGCTTTTGATTTTATGAATTCTCTGCGTACTCTGCGCCCTCTGCGGTAAAAGGGTTTGAATTATGCCTATCTACGAATACCAATGCACGAACTGCAACTGCTGTTTTGAGAAGCTGGTTTTCGGGTCCAGCCCGGAAGTCACGTGCCCGAACTGCGGTTCGAAGGAGACGCAGAAGCGCCTCTCGAAATTCGGCATGGGCAAGTCTTCGAGCGCTCCGGCTTCAAGTTCATCGAGCGGCTCCGGCTGCGGCGGCTGTTCATCGTCGTCCTGCGCAGGCTGCCATTAACGGCTCCCCGGGCCGGAGGACCCCTTGCATCCGATAACGATCATCATCTTCTCGTCCATCCTGGTCCAGTTCACTTCGGCGGTCATGGCTGTCAGGCTGGTTTGGGTCACCCGCAAGCGCGGCGCCTGGCTGTTGATCTCCCTCGCGATCATGCTCATGATGCTGCGGCGCGTCGTATCGCTCACCATGGTGATGTCCGGCGCTGAGGTCGAGACACCGGCTTATACCTTTGAAATCGTCGGACTTCTCACGTCGATACTCCTGCTGGCCGGCATTTACCGGATCAGGCCGATGTTCACCGCCATCGTGCGTTCGGAAGAAGAACTTCGCGCGATGAATGAGAAGCTTGCGGCCCTTTCCCACGAACAGGCCCGCGACATCACCAGAAGGATCGAACTCGAGCAAGAGCGGGAAAGGCTGATCGCGGAACTCCAGGAGGCGCTTGCCAGCATCAAAACGCTGAAAGGGATGCTTCCCATCTGTTCATCCTGCAAGAAGGTCCGCGACGACAATGGGTACTGGAACCAGATCGAGGCCTACGTGAGCGAACACACGGAGGCGGAATTTACGCACGGAATCTGCCCCGAATGCGCGAAGAAATTGTATCCCAAACATTACAAGGATCGGTAACTGTCCGCAGGATCAAGGTTTTTTCCTATGACTTTTGTGTTGACGAGAGGGACCTGAAGGGGTAACATGTGGCTAATTATTTTATTCGGCCATCTTACGCATTTCAAGAAGAGCACATGTCATTCATTTTAGTCCTTGCAGCCGGCTTCATTTTCATTCCTTCCTTTGCCATTGCCTGGGGTCCCATGACCCATATGTATCTGGGCAATGAACTGCTTTCCTGCGCGTCGCTTCTCCCCGCCGGCATCTTTGCCCTTTTGAAAAAGCACAAACAGGACTTCCTCTACGGCAATATCATGGCCGACATGATCCTCGGGAAAAAATACCTGCCCGAAGACAAGAGCTCTCACTCCTGGGACGTGGGCCTGAAGCTCCTGGACCAGGCCAAGACCTGGCCCGAGCGGGCCTTCTCGTACGGCTACCTCGCCCATCTCGCCGCGGACACCGTGGCCCATGAAACCCTCACGGACGATCTGGGGAACATGGGGCATACCTGGATCGAGCTCAAGGCGGACAGCATCATTGACAAGACCTACTGGCTGCAAACCATCTTGATCAGCAAGAAGGTTCGCAAGCGGAGTGATCTTCTGCTCGAGAACGCCCTCGACAGCTATATCTTTTCCTTCAAGACCAACAAGCGGATCTACAAGAGCATGGTGTTCCTTTCGTTCCTGAACAAAAAGAGACGACGCGGCGTGGATCGGCAGCTCATCCACGACCTCCATGAGGAGTCCATTGCGCGCATGCTCGACCTGCTTCAGAACGGCACCGGATCCGCCGTCCTGCACAAAAGCCCGCTCTAAGTATTTCACCGACACTCCTTAGCCACACCCTTTCTTTCGAGAAATCCGCTATACTTTTCTGTATACGCATGATGCACAATTTCCCGACAGGAGACAGACATGGACCTGAATACCATTCACCTTGACATTCCCGAAGGCTGCAACATCATCCTCGGCCAGACCCATTTTATCAAGACCGCGGAAGACCTCTACGAGATAATCGCCACGACCGTGCCGCAGGCAAAGTTCGGAGTTGCCTTCACCGAGGCCTCCGGTCCCTGCCTCATCCGGACCGAGGGTAATGACGACAGTCTCATTGCCGCCTGTGTCCATGTTCTTCAATCTCTCGGCGCGGGCCACGTGTTCTGCATTTACCTCAAAAACGCGTTTCCGATCAACGTGCTCACCCAGATCAAGAGCTGTCCCGAGGTCTGCCGCATCTTCTGCGCAACAGCCAATCCGCTCGAAGTTGTGGTCGCGGCGACGCCGCAGGGCAAAGGGATCATGGGCGTCATCGACGGGTCTTCACCGAAAGGCCTGGAGACCCCCGGGGACAAGGCGCAGCGCAAGGGGTTCCTCAGGAAGATCGGGTACAAGCTGTGATTTCGATTGCGGAATGCGGATTGCGGATTTCGGAATGGAAACGGAGAAGATTCAAGAGCAGCGCGCGGAGTAATGGATAGTTCCGCCCTCCGCTATCGTAAGCAGACTGTCCCGGCCTGCCTTTTGTCCACAATCCGCAATCTGCAATCCGAAATCCGCAATTTGCTAATCTCCCGTTACTTCTCACATCTCTCTGCCTTTCCCTGCCCTTTACACCTGCCGTAAAACCTGTTACAGTATCCAGCATGAAATCCGAACACAAGGCCGGCACCATCATCTCCGTGGGCGGAGGCAAGGGGGAGTTCCTGCGCTTTATCGATTCGCTCGATGAGCGGGTCTTCGGCAAGACCAGCAAGAACGCCTGGAAGCTCCGGATGTTCTTCAAGCCCGCCGCGGTCGTCAGCTATCTCGTAAGCAGCGGCCCGGACATGCCATGATCAACATAAGAGATGGTGAAAAAAACGGTGAAAAAGCGCCCTTCGGAGGACTTGGGGAAGGCCGCGCATTTCCCTTGTTCCCCGTATTGGCAGTCTTGTTTCTGTCGTTTGCCGTTTATTTTAACGCCCTTTCCAACGAGTTTGTCTATGATGACATCCCCAATGTCGTTGAAAATCCCTGGATCAAGGACTTCAGCTTCCTGCCAAAAATATTTACTTCACAGGTAGCGGGTTTCAACGCCGGTTATACCACCAGTTATTACAGGCCGCTGGTTCATGTCATTTACCTGCTCGCGTATTCCGTCTTCGGGCTCAGCGCCTGGGGGTTTCATTTCGTAAACATCCTCTTTCATGCCGGTACGTCCGTTCTTTTATTCTTTATCGCCTCGAGGCTGCTGCCGGAGTCCCGGCCTTCCCCCTTTCCACGGATGCTTTCTCCGGCCCTGCTCATCGCCCTGCTCTTTGCCGCTCATCCCGTCCACACGGAGGCGGTTGCCTGGATAGCGGGAATCATGGATGTTTCCTTCACCTTTTTCTTTCTTCTTTCCCTGTATCTCTACATGCGTTCCGGGGCGGGAAACAAGGTTACTTATACCCTGTCTGTAGCGTCTTTTTTTCTCTCCACGCTTTGTAAAGAGCCTGCGCTGACCCTTCCGTTTATCCTGATCGCCTATGACCATATCTTCGGCAAAATATCTTTTCGCCTGCCTCGCCATTACCTGCGTTATCTTCCCTACCTCGCGGTCTCGGGGATTTATTTTGCCCTGAGACTCAATGCCCTTGGCGGGTTCGTGCCGAGCAAAACACCCATAGACCTGACAGTTTATCAATACGGCATCAACATCCTCCATCTTTTTGCCCAGTATGTCGGAAAACTCATTCTGCCCGTGAATTTAAGCGTTCTTCACGGCTTTCATCCCCTCAAGTCGATTTTCGAGACGAGAGGGCTTTTGTCGCTTGTCCTGGTGTCGGCAGCGGCGCTCTTTGCATACAGGATGCGGAGGGAAAAAGCCGTGTCCTTTTCACTTTTCCTGCTTGTCCTTCCGCTCCTGCCGGCCTTTTACATCAGGTCCATTGCCGGAGAGAGCGTCTTCGCCGAGAGATATCTCTACCTCCCTTCCTCGGGATTCATCATTATTCTGGTCTCTTTCCTTACGCGGCTTAAATTGCCTGTTTTTTCACCTGATAAAATTCTGATCGTCTTTTTCCCCGTGCTGATCGTTGCCTACTCGGCCGGGACCCTTCTGAGAAATGCCACATGGAAAGACAGCTATACGCTCTGGATCGATACCGTAAAAAAGAACCCTGACAGCGCGGCGGCGCACAAATATCTCGGGTATGCTTTCTATGCCAACGGGAAAACGGATGAAGCAATCGAGCAGTATGCCGTTGCCTTGAACCTGAAGCCGGACGACGCAGAGGCCCGTTTGAATCTGGGGGCCGCATATTATGGCGCGGGCAGGATTGACAGGGCCATTGAGCAGTTCCAGGCGGTGATACGCCTCAAACCGGCGCATGCGCAGGCCCATTTTAATCTGGCGCGTGCCTGCGCTGACGCTGGGTTGATCAGCCAGGCTGTAGAGCATTACCAGATTGCCGTAGCACTGAATCCGGAATACGCAGAAGCCTACAATGGATTAGGCATCGCGTATGCGATGAAGGGAATGACGGACGAAGCGACCAACAGTTTCAGCAGCGCGGTCCGTCTGGACCCGGGCAACCGTGATTATTATGATAACCTGATGAAGGCGCAGGGAATGAAAAAATTGCCCGGGCAGGCCGGGCGCCCGTGAAAGAAACGGGACAGCGGGAACATCCCTAACCCGCGGCAGCGGCAGTTTACGAACAGGACAGGCCATGGTCAAAAAATATATCGCTCTCATTCGTCCCTATCAATATTTTAAAAATCTGTTCATCTTCGCCCCCCTGTTTTTCGGCCTGAAGATTGCCGACCTCGAATTGCTGTTCAGAACCTTTCTGGCTTTCATCGCTTTTTCATTTATCGCGAGCGCCGTTTACGTATTCAACGATTACCACGACGCTGAAGAAGACAAAAGACATCCGACGAAAAAGAACCGCCCCCTGGCTTCGGGAAGCGTCTCAAAAAAGGCCGCCCTCTTTTTACTGGCCCTATTGTCGGCAGCAGGTTTGGGCATGACCGCTCTTTTAAGCCTTCCCATGCTTAATCTGGTATTCATCTATGCGGCGCTGAACATCGCCTATACGTTGAAGCTGAAGCATATGGCCATCATTGATGTTTTCATCATTGCCGCCGGTTTCGTGATAAGGCTGTTCATCGGGTCCCTTGTGACAGGCATCGAGCTGTCCATGTGGATCATCATCATGACTTTCCTGCTCGCCCTTTTTCTGGCCCTTGCGAAAAGAAGGGACGATGTGGTCATATTTCTTGCAAGCGGTGAAAGGCCGAGGAAGGTGGTGGACGGGTATAACCTCGATATCCTGGACCTGTCGATGACGATCATGGCTTCCGTTACCATTGTTTCCTATATCATGTATACGGTATCGCCCGCGGTCATAAAAAAAACGAACAGTGACAAACTGTACCTGTCCGTCGTATTCGTCATGCTCGGCGTCATGAGGTATCTGCAGATCGTCTTCGTCGAAAAGGGCAGCGGCTCTCCCACCGATGTTTTGCTCCGTGACAGATTCATCCAGATGACGCTTGCAGGATGGGTTTTGTTGCTGTGGATGTTGATTTATTGAACGGACTCCGGACGCTTTCCTTTCGTGGGCCGGCGTCCTTAAAACCAATGACGGATATCGTCGAAGGCTGTCTGAAATGCTGATATCAGGCTGGGGAAATTATCCGAAGATCGAGGCCGAGGTCGGGAAGGCTGACTCGGTTGAGGCGGTAAGAGAATATCTGAATGCCGCCGGGTCATGCATAAGCCGCGGGCTGGGGCGGAGCTATGGGGATTCCTCGTTGCAGGAAAATATTCTTCTGACCTTGAAGCTCAACAGGATGCTGTCATTTAATGAGAAGGAGGGCGTCCTTTCCTGTGAATCCGGCGTGAACCTCAAGGATATTCTCGATACCTTTGTGCCCCGGGGATGGTTTTTGCCGGTGACGCCGGGGACCAAATATGTCACCCTCGGCGGCGCAATTGCATCGGACGTTCACGGGAAGAACCACCACAAGGAAGGGGCCTTTTCAGAGTTCCTTGTCTCCCTGGATGTCATGACCTCGGAGGGCAGGATCGTGACCTGTTCCAAAACAGACAATGGGGACTTATTCAGGGCCACCTGCGGGGGAATGGGCCTGACGGGAATCATCCTGAATGCATCGTTGCGCTTGAAAAAGATAGAAACAGCCTACATAAAGCAGTCGACGATCAAGGCGAGGAATCTTTCCGAGACCATGGAGCTGTTCGAGAAACATGGAGACGCCGCTTATTCCGTGGCGTGGATCGATTGCCTGTCGAAAAAAGAGAGCCTGGGCAGAAGTATTCTCCTGGTCGGCGAACACGCGGACCGGCAGGATATCAGGGGCTTGGCGGTCTCGAAAAACCCGCTCGAGCTGAAGGGGAAAAGGACCATCAACATTCCGGTGAATTTCCCCAACTTCGTATTGAACAGCGTTACCGCGCGATGCTTTAATTTTCTTTATTACCATCAATATTCCGGCGGGAAAGGCGCATCAATCGTTGATTACGATTCTTTTTTTTATCCCCTTGACAGCGTCCATAACTGGAACAGGATATACGGCTCGCGGGGTTTCACGCAGTATCAGTGCGTGCTTCCCTTCGCCGGGAGCAGGGAAGGCCTGACGAAGATATTGACGAAGACACACAAAAGCGGCAGGGGATCGTTTCTGGCGGTCCTGAAGCTCTTCGGCAAGAGCAACGACAATCTGCTCTCCTTTCCCATGGAGGGCTATACACTCGCGCTGGATTTCCCGATAACTTCGGGGCTGTTCAAATTGCTCGACGATCTGGATGACATTGTTCTGGATTACGGCGGCAGGCTGTATCTTTCAAAAGATGTGAGAATGGGCAGGGACATGTTCGACCGTAGCTATGAGAATGCCGGACGTTTCAAGGCCGCAAAAAAGCGCATTGACATAAACAACAAGTTTCGCTCATTCCAATCGAGCAGGCTGGGAGTGTAAATGAGCTGGATTCTCATACTCGGCGCGAAATCGGACATAGGAAAAGCAATCGCGCACAAATTCGCACGGGGAGGATTTAATATTTACCTTGCGGCACGAAAGCATCAGCAACTGGAACGCGATGTCGCGGACCTGGAAGTACGACATCAGATCAAGGCAGCAGCGGTGGCATTCGACGCGGCAGACTATCCGGGCCATCAGGGGTTTTATGACGGGCTCAAGGAAACGCCGACGGGCGTCGTATGCGCGGTAGGGTATTTGGGCAATCAAAAGATGGCCGAGCAGGAGTTTCAGGAAACCGAGAAAATCATCAGCGCCAATTATATTGGCTGTGTTTCCGTTCTCAATATCATCGCAAATGATTTTGAGGAACGCCAACAGGGCTTTATCATCGGGATAAGCTCAGTGGCTGGAGACCGGGGGAGACAAAGCAATTATCTGTATGGAAGTGCGAAGGCCGGCTTCAGCGCCTATCTTTCCGGCTTGAGAAACAGGCTCTCCCGATCGAACGTTCAGGTCATGACCGTAAAACCCGGCTTTGTAGATACCAAAATGACCGAGGGGATGAGACTTCCTCCCTTGCTGACCGCGCAGGCGGAAGAAGTCGCTGAAGATGTCTATAAGGCCTGGATGAAGAGGAAGGACGTCGTTTATACGAGATGGTTCTGGAGATGGATAATGGCGGCGATCACCTGCATTCCGGAACGGATCTTCAAAAAGCTCGATTTATAGCCATGGGATCGGGCATGCTTTACTGACGCGGCCTGAAATCACGGACCAGGACGGGGAAAACATCCCTTGCTTATTTCCCCTAAAAGCAGTAGCATTCATGGCACGATTCGCCGTCAGGCCTGAATCAAATCAATCCAAAAAGGGAGCTCCACAATGAAACGATTATTGAACGCTGTTGCAGCAGGAACGCTGTTTGTCATAATGATATTCGTCTCGGCAGCCGCTTTCGCGGCCACGGAAAAGGCCGCGCCGATGCCGAAGCAGGAGACCAAAGTAACGGCGGATGCATCGGCCGGGGCACTCTCAGGCAAGGTCGTCGAGACCATGAATTCCGGGGGGTATACCTACGTCAGTCTGGAGAAAAACGGCAAGAAAACCTGGGTCGCCGTGCCGCAGATGCAGGTTACCGTAGGCCAGGAAATGGCGCTGCAGCCCGGCCAGGAGATGCGCAACTTTACGAGCAAGTCCTTGAACAGGACCTTTGAAAGCATCATCTTCTCCGGCGGCCCCGCGGGTGCCCAGGGTTCGCAAACCATGCCCGCCGGCCACGGCGCATCGGGAGATAAGCCAATCGTCAGCAAGGCATCTGCCACCGCTGTCAAGGACGTCAAGGTAGAGAAGGCCACTGGGGCGGACGCGTATACTGTAGGAGAAATTTTTGCCAAGAGAGCGTCGCTCGACCAGAAGACCGCCGTCGTACGGGGCAAAGTCGTGAAAGTATCCCCCGGCATCATGGGAAAGAACTGGATTCATTTGCAGGACGGCACCGGCGATGCGGGCGCGGGAACGAACAAGCTGGTCGTGACCTCCGACGATATGCCCGCGGTCGGCGATGTGGTGACGGTCAAGGGCACGGTCTTCAAGGACAAGGATTTCGGGGCAGGATACAAATACAACGTAATCATGGAAAAGGCGAGCATCTCGAAACAATAAAGACCCGAAAAAACGGGAATCTTGATGAGAAGGCTGGCAGGGAACAACTTGCCGGCCTTTTTTTATCCCGCAAGGTTCGATAAGCCTAACCCGGACAAGCCGGAACAAAGCAAAGCATTTTCTCGCAAAGACGCAAAGCGCGCAAAGAAATGCTTGTACGTCCTGAATTTAAAAATAAACCTTTCGCTTTTGCCGTTCTCTTTGCGACCTTTGCGTCTTTGCGAGAGACAAGTTTAAAGTTTTAGGATAAAAAACTTGACAAATAAAGCATTTTAGGAAAAAATCAGTGCTCTACGGAGCGGCATAAAAAACATCTCCAGGAAGGGCGTTCATCCGATATGAGCAAATCAATCCGAAAATTATTGATCGCGAACCGCGGCGTTCCGGCCGTACGGGTCATGCACACCTGCAGAGACCGTAAGATCCCGACGGTCGCGGTGTACAGCGACCCGGACCGGCTCGCCCACCATGTGTTCATGGCGGACGAGGCCGTGCATATCGGCGCCGCGCCGCCTGCGGAGTCCTATCTCAACATGGACAAGATGGTTGACGCGGCCCTCCGGAGCGGCTCCGACGCCATTCACCCGGGATGGGGCTTCCTGGCCGAGAACGCCCAGTTCGCCCGGAAGGTGATCGATGCCGGACTCACCTGGATCGGGCCCTCTCCCGAGGTCATCAGCATGCTGGGAGACAAGATCGAGGCCAAGGCCCTGGCCAGGAAAGCCAACGTCCCGACCATTCCGGGCATCGATGCGGTCACCGACGCCGGGCAGATCACCTCGTGGATGCAGAAGGACAATGTGGCCTATCCTATCATGATCAAGGCCGCCTCGGGCGGAGGCGGCAAGGGGATGGTGAAGGTCGAAAGCGACGATGAACTGCCGCAGGCCCTGGCCCGCGCCCGGTCCGAGGCAAAAAAGTCCTTCGGCGACGACACCATCCTGGTGGAGAAATACATCGAGCGAGGCAGGCACATCGAGGTCCAGATCGTAGCGGATACCCAGGGCAATGTGGTCCACCTCTACGAACGGGAATGCACCATCCAGCGCCGGAACCAGAAGATCATCGAGGAGGCGCCGTCGCCAAGCCTCGATGAGAATCTCCGGAACGAGATCTGCTTCACCGCGACGCGGCTGATGCGGGAAATCGGCTATACAACCGCCGGGACCGTGGAGTACATCTTCGATTCCGTTACGCGGAAGTTCTACTTCCTCGAAGTGAATACCCGGCTTCAGGTCGAGCACGGCATTACCGAGCTTATCACCGGCCTCGATATCGTCGGCATCATGATCGACGTGGCGCTGGGCAAGAAGCTGCCCTTCAAGCAGTCCGCCATCCGTCCGAACCGGTGGGCGCTCGAGGTCCGCCTGAACGCCGAGGACCCCAAGACCTTCAGCCCCTCCTTTGGCCCGATCTCCCGCCTCCAGATCCCCATGGGCCCGAACGTGCGCGTGGCCTCGGGGGTCTACGAGGGCGGAGACATCCCCCCCTACTACGATTCGCTGTTCATGCTGCTCATGACGGCCGGACCGGACCGCAAGGACGCCATCAGCGTGATGGACCGGTCGCTGGGAAGGAACCTCAGGGTCGAGGGCGTCAAGACGCTGCAGCCGCTTCTGCTCTCCATCATCAGGCACCCCTCGTTCGTGTCGGGCGAGTTCTCCACGAGGTTCATCGAGGAGCACATGGATGAGCTGATCTCCAAGTTCCAGGAAAAGAACACCGAGGACGAGGTCCTGAAGATCGCGCGGTACGTGGCGGAGATCTCGGCGTTGGGGCCGCAGAAGTGGATGTAGGAACGGCAATGCGGATTGCGGATTGCGGAATGCGGAAGAACCCGATCTCCCGTTTTTCCGACTGACTTTGATGGTTTCGTAAAAAGTCGTCATTCCCGCTTGCCGGGAATCGTCACGCTTTACAGCGTACTGAAAAGAAACGATTCCGGACAAGCCGGAATGACGTCAAACGCGGATTATTCGCCTTTTTTACCGCGTCATCAACTTTTCATGCTTATCGAATTTGACAAGGAGTTACATGGCTGATTCAGTATTCGTCAAACCCGGCATGTCGCCGAAGGAGATCGTCACCGCGGTCCGTTCGCTGAAAGGCGTCTGTCTCACCTCCGTCGGGATGCGGGACGCGGGGCAGTCGGATTTCAAGAACCGCCACCGCATCTACGACCTGAAGACCCTCGCACCCTTCTATAATGGAATGGGCCTGTTTTCCGCCGAGACGCACGGCGGCGCGCGGTGGCACGTGGGCATCATGAACCGGAGGGAAAGCCCCTTCGAGGAGGTGGCCCTGCTGCGGGAGCTGATGCCGAACGTACTGCAGCAGACGCTCATCCGGGAGACGAACCTGTGGGGCTACCGTCCCTACCCGAAGAATGTCATCGAACATGCGGTGTCAAAGGTTGACATCGACGTCTGGCGCTGTTTTTCCTTCCTGAACGATGTGCGGAACATGCGCGCAGTGGCTGAAACGGTCATGAAGCGGGGCAGGCTGTTCGAGCCGACCATTTCCTTTACGGTGGCGGACTGGGCCACGAACGAGTACTACCTCGGCGTTGTCCGGGAGATCGTGGACCTCTGCGGCGGGACCGACGAGATCGTCCTGTGCATCAAGGACATGGCGGGAGTCGGCGATGTGTCCCGGATCGGCAACCTTATCGACGCGATCAAGCAGAAATATCCCGGCCTCGTGCTGAACTATCACCGGCATATCACGGACGGGCTCGCGGTGCCGGCGTTTCTCTCCGCGGCAAAGGCCGGGGCCTCGATCTTCGACGTTGAGGAAGACTCGCTCGTCCGGTTTTACGGCCACTCGCCGATACTGGCGGTCCAGGCCATTTTCGAGGAGTCCGGCATCCCCGTGCATCTGAACCGGCCTGAGGCGGAGGCGGCCGTACGCAAGGTACGGGAGTGGATCGGCCACTATGAATGGGCCGAGTCTCCGTTTAAAGGGCTGGACCACACGGTTACGCTGCACCGGATGCCGGGAGGCGCGTTCCCGAGTTCCTTTGAGCAGGCCGACAAAGGCGAGTTCCTGCACCTGATGCCCGCGATCCTGACGGTGATGTCGCTCTTCAACCGGATCGTGAGATACTTCGACGTCACGCCCGGCTCCCAGATCACCTGGGTCACCTGCAGCGGCATCGTAAACCGCTATGCGAAGGAGCAGGGCAACGCGGGGGTCCGGCAGGTCATCAATCTCCTTTCGAAGTTTGTCCTGGGCAAGGCCCAGAAATTCGACGCCATGGAGAAAGCCGAGCAGGAGGAGCTGCTTCTCCTTTTCCGGAGCGCGCCCGGCGACTTCAAGAACCTTCTGCTCGGCAATTACGGCAGGCTCCCCGTGGGATGGCCCGCCGAATGGGTCTACCGCAGCACGTTCGGTGAGGAGTGGGAGAGCAGGATCAAAGAGCGTAAAGAGGTTTCTCCGCTCGAATCAATGCCGGCGGACGATCTTGAAAAAATCCGGAAGGAGCTCGAGGAAAACACCGGCCGGGCCGTCACGGAGGAAGAGTTCATCCTCTACCTCATGCATCCCAAGGACGCCCTGGAATTCATCGAGTTCCGCGCCAAGTTCGGCGAGGCGCCGCTCGTGCTGCCCACCGATGTCTGGAGAAAAGGTCTGACTAAACCGGGCGACCGGGTGGACTTCGAACACTGGGGCAAACCCTATTCCATCGAGCTCGTGTCCGTGGGCGCGGAGCACGAAGGCGTCGTTCACGTGGTCATGCGGGTCAACAACAAGACGCGGGTCTACTCCGTCATGACGCCGAGGGCCAAAAAGGCCGAAATCAGGATGGCCAAGGGCCCGAACATGATCGGCGCACCGATCAACGGGAATATCTGGAGGATCGGCAATCCCGCGCGTGGACCGGTCAAGCCCGGCGACATCGTTCATAAGGGAGAGGAGATCGCGAACCTTGAGGCGATGAAGATGGAGAACGCGATCCTTGCTCCCGTGGACGGCCAGATCGTCGAGGTCTGCGTCAGGCTCAACGAGACTGTCCAGGAAGGACAGCTCCTTTTCGTCATCGAAAAGGCGCCGGCAAAGCCGGAAGCAAACGGGGCTCCGGGAAGCATCGTCATGTAATCCAGCAAGGGTCAGGGGCGCGGCCTGCCGCGTCCCTGACCGCAAAACTGCCGCGCCGGCCTGATAAACTCGCATTTTCCCCGCCATTTTCCCCAAACTGCTCTTTACTTTTTTCTGCCGATTGTGCATAATACTGTTCCATAACTTTTATCAACAATAGGGATGATCCTCAAAAGAGCATTTAACCACGGATCAACACGGATGATTCAAAGTCTACTGACGGAAATAAAAGCACCAATGGGTGCGGCTCTCGTTCGGAATAAATTATTGATTTAAGGTCTTATCTGTGTTCATCTGTGGTTCCAACTGTCGTTTTTAGGATGAAGCGCCAACGGGCCCTGCAAGACCGGAGAGCAGGTTACAAGGAGAGTGTCCATGAAGAACGGATCGAGACATGCAAAGCTCAATGCCTGGGTGAAGGAGGTCGCGGACCTCTGCACGCCCGACGCAATCGCCTGGTGCGACGGGTCAAAAGACGAGTATGACCGCCTTATGGCCTTGATGCAGAAGCCCGGCATGGCGATCCCGCTCAAGAAGCGTCCGAACAGCTTCCTTTTCCGCACGGACCCCAGCGACGTGGCGCGCGTGGAGGACCGTACCTATATCAGCACGAAGAAGCAGGAGGATGCCGGTCCCACGAACAACTGGGAGAATTCGGACGAGCTCAAAAAGACGATGAAAGGGCTGTACCAGGGCTGCATGAAGGGCAGGACCATGTATGTCATCCCGTTCTCCATGGGTCCGGTCGGTTCGCCTATTGCAAAGATCGGCGTGGAGTTGACCGACAGCCCCTATGTGGTCTGCAACATGCACATCATGACGCGCGTCGGGACTCAGGTCCAGGACGTGCTTGGCACGGACGGAGAGTTCATCCCCTGCCTGCACTCCATCGGCGCCCCGCTCGAAAAGGGACAGAAGGATGCAGCCTGGCCGTGCGCGCCGATCGAGAAGAAGTACATCAGCCACTTCACGGAGGAGAACCTGATCTGGTCCTACGGTTCGGGCTACGGCGGCAATGCCCTGCTCGGAAAGAAGTGCCTCGCGCTCCGCATCGCCTCGAACATGGCGAGGAAGGAAGGCTGGATGGCGGAGCACATGCTGATCCTGCGGCTGACCAACCCGGAAGGCAAGCGCTATCACATCGCTGCCGCGTTCCCCTCGGCCTGCGGCAAGACGAACCTCGCCATGATGCTGCCGTCCGTCAAAGGCTGGAAGTGCGAGTGCATCGGCGACGATATCGCCTGGATGAAGGTCCGGGGCGACGGGAGGCTCCATGCCATCAACCCCGAGGCGGGCTTTTTCGGCGTTGCACCGGGCACGTCCTACGGAACGAACCCCATGGCCATGGACACGCTGAAAAAGGACATCATCTTCACGAACTGCGCGCTCACGGACGACGGAGACGTGTGGTGGGAAGGCATGACTGACGATGCACCCTCGCATGTCATAGATTGGAAGGGCCGCGACTGGACGCCCTCGAGCAAGGAAGACGCGGCGCACGCGAATGCGCGCTTTACCGCGCCGGCTTCGCAGTGCCCGGTCATCTGCCCGGACTGGGAAAACCCCGAGGGCGTGCCGATCGATATTTTCATATTCGGCGGCAGGAGGTCGAGCGTAGTGCCGCTCGTGACCGAGGCATTCTCCTGGGACCACGGCGTGTTCATGGGCGCTACCGCGGCGTCGGAGACCACGTCCGCGAACATCGGCGCAGTCGGCAATCTCCGGCGCGACCCCTTCGCCATGAAACCGTTTTGCGGCTACCACATGGGCGACTACTTCCATCACTGGTTCAATATGGGGGACAAACTCGGCGCCAAGGCCCCGCGCATCTTTTACGCGAACTGGTTCAGAAAAAGTCCTGAAGGCCGGTTCCTGTGGCCGGGGTTCAGCGACAACAGCCGCGTGCTTAAGTGGATGTGCGAACGGGTGGACGGGAAGATCGGCGCGAAAGAGACGCCCATCGGCCTGATGCCGAAGGACGGCGATCTGGACCTCGCCGGCCTCGACATCCCGTCGGGGAACATGAAGGCGCTCATGGACATCAGCCTTGCTGAATGGAAGGCAGAGATACCAGACATCGAGAAGCACTTCGCCCTCTTCGGAAACCGCTTGCCGGAGCGGCTCAGGAAGCAGCTTGAGGAGATGCGGAAGCGGTTGGGGTAAAACCGCACCTCCCCCTGACCCCTCCTTGCCAAGGAGGGGGGAATTCCCAGTCCTCCCCTGTGACGAGCAGGCATGAAGGGATTTTTTATTGCATCGGGTTAGAGCCTGCTGGTATTATGATCCTGTAATCGATCATTATGCGACAATCCGCCCAACATAAAGCCCTCGTGAACGTGCTGGGCGTGGTGTACCTCCACACCAAAACCGAGGACGGCGGAGACCTGTACCTCACGCGGTTCGCCGAAGCCCACCAGGAACACCTCGACATCAGCAACTGGTACGAAGAAAACTGGTTCACCCAAAACCGGGTCCGCCTCCTGGGGACCAGCTCGGTGTACCGCGTGCCCACCAAGCCCGTGGGCGGCACGAGCCTCGATCTCGTGGTCAAGAACAGCCGCGTGGGCGAAGACGTGCCGCTCAACACCCATACCCTTGAAGAGTTCGTCAGCGCCGAGTTCAACAGTCCCTGGGAGGAGTTCGCCCTGGTCATGGAGATGGCCGATAAACAGGTCGGTCAGCGGATCGCCTGGATCCGGGCGCAGCGGCCCCTGGCCATCTACGTGCCGCCCCAGCGGATGCAGCTCTGGCAGAGCGGGCGGTCGCGCTCGCGGATCAACCGCATCCGCGCGCGCCATCCCGGAATCGATCTGGACATCCTGAAGCAGTACAAACTCGTCTACGAATGGATCCGCGGCAAGAACCTGAGCGAGATTTTCGAACCCATCAAGCTCGAACTCCCCGATATCGTCTATCACCTCCAGACCATGCAGAAGAGGGCCTTCGACGACCTGAACAGGAAAGGGTACCTGATGGCGGACATGAAGCCCGAGCACGTGATCCTCGACGAGGACGACTGCGAGCGCATTGAGCGGCTCGGGCAGAACGGGGACCCCGATGCGGCGCAAAAACAGGCGGACATGGTCTACCGCCTGCTCACCGTCGGGAAATATTCGATCATCGATTATGAACTGCTCTTCCGCACGCCGGAGCACGAGGACCAGGTCAAGGCGTCGAGACGGCACTCCTACCTCGACGACATGCGCGACCGCCTCGAGCCCACGCCGCTGCCGTCGTACCTGACCCGCACGGAGATTTTCGGCGTGCCGTACATCTTCGGCCGCGCCGAGAGCACCGGCGGCCGCATGTGGGTCGTGGGCAGGAACGCGCACCTGTTCGATTATTTCCTTCCCGAGCGCTGGCGCAAGACCCCCTCCCTGAGCCTGTCCAATGACAATGAGGTGTATTATACGGTCACCAAGGACAACATCCATCTCGTCTGGGAAACGTCCCGGGTGGGCGAGATCCCGGTCGACAGGAAATACAACGCTGCCGAGATCGAGAAGATCAGGCGCTACGGGATCAACAGCCCCTTCGAGGAGTTCGCCATTTCTCAGGCTTTAAACGAACAGGGTATCCATGCGGTGTATGTAAGGGCGATTTACACGACGGGTAGTTTTAAGGTTGAGGTGTCGGTCGATCCCAGGAAGTATCAGTCCCATAAGACGATCGTTGATATCGACGGCAATCCGGTCCTGGACGTACTGCATAACTACATAACGATCCGAGGCTACTACAACGGCCCCGATGAATGGGTGTCGCAGCAGGAAGGTGAGTTGCTCACGCCCGTTGACCTGGTCAAGGCGGTCCGCAAAAAGATCATTGACGAATCGCAATGCGGGGTATTCCTGGCAAAAGTCATCGCGCGGCTCTGGGATGCCGGCTATGACGGGTCACTACTGAAACCCAACGATCTTCTTCTTGCAATCGATGCAAGGGGGGAAATCATGAAAGACCGCGCCAGCGAGCCGGACATTATCATCTGCAATTTCGAGGTCATCTGGAAGGTCGGCTGAGCGTCGATTGTCTTGAGGGCACTCTTTATCCTGAAAATAACAGTTGGACTGCTGCTTCAACTATATAGGGGCAGGCTCCGATGAACGCAGATGAAACAAAAAATTTTGATTGAATCGCAACTCACCTGTTGGTGATCCTTTTTTGAAGTTCAAAACCAATTTTTTTCTTTTTTGATTTATCTGCGGTTATCCAATTTTGATGGTTTCGTAAAAAGTCGTCATTCCCGCTTGTCGGGAATCGTAGTGCCGCATAACGCACTGAAAAAGAAGGATTCCGGACAAGCCGGAATGACACCTTAGAGGCTATTCTCAACTTTTTACGAGTTCATCAATTTTTTCTGCGTCCTAATTGCCTCTTTTTAAGTTTATAGTCCGCTATTCGGAGCCGGGTAATCCCCCGGCTCTTTTGTTTGCGCGGTGCTACAATAAAATTATGAAGAACCAGCAGATCGCGCATATCTTCAACGAAATCGCCGAGTTTTTGGAGCTCAAGGGCGAAAACGTGTTTCGGATCCGCGCCTACCGGAGGGCCGCCCAGAACATGGACGGCCTGTCAAGGGACGTATCGGCGCTTTCTGAGGAGGAGCTCGAAGCGATTCCCGGCATCGGCAAGGACCTTGCCGCGAAAATCCACGAGTATCTGGAAACGGGAAAGATCGCCAAGCACGAGGAGCTGAAAGGAGTCATTCCCGAAGGAGTGCTGGATCTTTTGCGCATCCCGGGGCTCGGGCCGAAGAAGGCAAAGCTGTTCTACGACCGGCTCAAG
>JAXIPA010000048.1:0-16220 GCA_045403145.1 Nitrospirota bacterium
TTTTATCTTTTCCGCCTGACCGGGCAGGGCAAAAAAAAGGCGGCCAATGGCCGCCCGGAATCCGCTGGTTGAGGGAAGCCCTCGACGGGACTAAAAGCCGACAGCTTTTTTCCCGCCATGCCCCTCATGTTCGCCGTGCCCCTTGGCGGAGGAAGCCGCCATTTCGGTCTTCAATATTTCCACTTCCCCGGTTCCCAGATGGTACAGGGCCTCGGCGACCTGGAGTTCGCCCTTCTCTATCATATGCTTCAGCACGGGGCTCGCCTTCATCATATCTTCGTACGCCTGAAAGACATTCAGCTTGATGGCATTGGCGACGATTTCGTCCTTGCTGCCTCCCTGCAACCTTGCTTTTTTTACCGCGGGAAGGATCTTCGACACGATGGCCCCGATGTTGCCCTCCGGTTTTCCCTTTGCGTCCACGGCCGCGGTGACGGCGCCGCACTTTTCATGCCCCATCAGGATCAGGAGGGGCGTATGCAGGTGTTCTGCGGCATATTCGATGCTGCCAAGCGATACCGAATCCAGCACGTTGCCCGCGACACGGACCACGAAGATGCCCCCCAGGCCCTCGTCGAAGATCAGCTCCGGCGCCACGCGCGAATCGGAACAGGTGACGACGATGGCCGAAGGGTGCTGGCCTCCCAGAAGCTCTTTTCTCCTGGCGTCCCCGAGGTCCTTCTGAGACAGCGAGCACGAAACAAACCGCTTGTTGCCGGTCATGATCTTGCTCAAGGGGTCCTCATTCTGAGAAGCGGCAAAGGCTATGCCGATGGAAACTGCTGATGCAAGGACCAGTGATACGATAATGCTTTTTCTGAACATACGATTCCTCCTTATTGGGTAATCAGTTTTTGTAATGAGAACCGGAGCAGGTTGCCGGGAAAAAGGGTGCAAGATAGATACTATATTTCGCGGATAACTGTCAAGTATTTGTTTTTGAAAAAATTGGCGGGGTGTTCCTGGAGAGGTTCTCTCAATAGAGAGGAGGAGTTCCTACTTTTCGACCACGTCGTATTTCACGAGGTTTTTGCCGCTATTCTTCGAGGAATACAGGAGGCGGTCCACGGACCTGATCATCTCATCGATAGAAGCCGGCGGCATGACAAAAGTCACGACGCCGATGCTGAAGGTCACGGGCCAATTCTTCCTCTGTACAACATCTGAAAGTCTCTGATGCAGTTTATTGAAAAACTTCCTTGCGGCCACCGCGTCGCTCTCGGGCAGGAGCACGGAAAATTCATCTCCGCCGAGACGCGCACCCGTATCGGTTGCGCGAATATTGCCGGTGATGGCCTGGGCGACCGCCTGCAACAAAGCGTCGCCTTCGGCGTGCCCGAGTCGGTCGTTGATGGATTTAAAATCGTCCACGTCCAGGAAGGCCAGCGTAAAGGGATGGCCGTATCTGCGTGACCGTTTGATTTCGATGTCCGCCATTTCAAAAAAATGCCTGCGATTTCCCAGCCCGGTCAGATAATCTTCCCTTGCGTACGACTTTTCCCGCTTGAACGCATCAAGCAACAATACCACGATGATGAAGAAACCCAGCCTCACCGTTGCGTTCCACCAGGGGATATAAGCATGGGTGTAGGGTGTCCCCGACAGGATGACCGCCGCCAGCCACGTAGCCGCGCTGAAAACGGCCACGAAGCCCCCTGCCTTTCTCCCTGCATACCAGGTGACGAGGGCGATGGGAATCAGATAAAATATGGAAAACCCGAATCTCTGGCCCATCAAATAATCGGGGACGCCGATGAGAAGTGCCAGGACCGCCCCGGCGTAAACCATATACCGCCTGGGCCGCTTACCGAGATAGTCCATGAAGTTCATAAAAGGTATCTGCATAGTTCAAAGACATTTCATGCTCGCCGGCACAGGCCTGTGCTCATTTATTGTCCTCGACCACCGCTTTTTTGAGCATTTCGAGGACGCCCGGGATGGCAGAGATCACGCGGTTCCAGTTCGGGATGAGGGGCGCTCCCAGGGGATTTTCCGTGAACGCTTGCGCCGCCAGGGAGATCGCCCTCGTAAACGCCTCAATCGCCTTCGCCTCCTCATGACGGTCGAACACGAGGCCGTTGATCGCCGCATCCGCCTCGTATTTTACGATGGTGTCCTCCGCATTTCTCAGGTAGGCCACGGAAAGGGACTTGAAAAAGCCATCGGAGAACACAACTCCTTCGGAGGCAAGGGTCCTGAACACGGACTTGCAGATGTCCACCGTCATTTTCATGAGTCCTTTTTCCGGGTCATCAGCCGAGAGCGCCTGATGCTTGTGCTCATAAGTCGCCGCGATATCCACCTGGCAGACGCGCCGGGGGGAATAGTTCCGGTACACCTCGGCCAGGGAACCGACCTCGAGCCCCCAGTCCCAGGGGATCCGGTTCACCCGGGCCATGTCCGTGGTCATGCAGAACTCGCCAGCCAGGGGATAGCGGAAGCTGTCGAGAAAGCCGAGAAACCGGTGCGGTCCGACGATCTGCTGAAGCGACCTTACGAGGGGCGTCACCATCAGCCGCGTCACGCGGCCGTGCATCCGGTCGGTCACCCTGCTGTAGAAGCCCTTGCAGAACACATAATCGATGTCGGGATTTACCACGGGATAGCAGAGACGGGCAAGCATCTCCCTGTTGTAGCTCACGATGTCGCAGTCGTGGAGCGCTATGATATCGGCCTTGCCAGCGGCGAGCACGTATCCGTAAGCAAGCCAGCAGGACCGGCCTTTCCCGTCCTGGCCGGGGTCGAGACCGTTGCGCTTGATGGTATCGTACAGCTCCTGTATCCGCTTCCCCTCATTATGGATGACCTTGACCTCGTAGGGGATGGAGGCCATGAACTCCCTTGCTTTTGCAAATTCCCTGTCCGACGCCCTGCCCAGGACGAGGACGATCTGTTCCAGATATTTCACCTTGGCGAGTTCCTCAACGATCCTGGGCATGGCCTTGCCTTCGAATTCGGAGTACAGGGCTGGAAGAACGAGCGCTACCGGCCGCACCCCGGCGTAACCCAGCAGTTCCGACTCAAGGCGCTCCAGCGACGGCTTTCCGAGGTTGTGGAGCGTGGTGATGATACCTGTCTGATAAAAGTCCGACATAGAGCCTCCGGCTAGTTCAAAGTTCAGAGTTCAAAGTTCAAAGTGCCCCTTATTGCCTTTCCATGAACAATGAACTGATCTTCAACAAGTTAAATGTGCTCGACGTTCCGCTTGCCTTCGTCCTTCTTTTCCGTCTCCTTTTCGATGATCTTCTTCGCCGCATCGATGCCGCCCACGCCGAAGGAAATGGCAAGGGCCAGGACGATGCCGCCGAAAATGATGGAGAACGCGGCGACCACGATGCCTGGCGCCACCTGGAGCTGTTCCAGGGCCATAGCGACAAACAGGACGATCAGGAGAATCCGCACCGCCTCGGCGAGAAGTTTAGCGAAAAGGTATCCCCGGTTCACCCCGGCAATCAGGACCGCCCGGCCGATGAAGCCCGTCGCGATGTAGCCGAAGACGAGGATGATGACGGCGGACAGGAACCTCGGAAAATAGAGAACAAATTGGGCAATCAGCCTGTCAACAGCCTGAATGTTCAGGGCGCTGAATCCCGCCATCAGCACCGCGAGGAACAGAAGCCAGAACACGAACGTGCCGACTGCCGCCGACGGCTTTGCCCACAGGTCCCCCTTCCTCATGACCGAGGTCAGCCCCATCCGGTCGCTCCAGCTGTCGAAATTGACCGCCTTAAGAAGTTTGATCAGCGCTGCCCGGATGATCCGCGCCGCCACGATGCCGAGCAGAATGATGACCAGCATCGCCAGCACGTTCGGGAGGAATTTTACAAACTTCGAGTAAACCTCCTGGAGCGGTTCGATGATCAGGTCGAAAAAATTTTCCATAGTGCACCCCCCTTGATTATGTCCACATATTGATCAGATGAGCTTTGCCTTCTTCAAATTCCATGCAGAGTTTTTCTATTTCTGCTTCCGCTTCGCCCTGGCCCATGTCCCGCGCCTCCAGGATGAAGGACGCGGTTTTCCCGAGGTAGAGCGGCGTCAACGACTTCAGCAGGTGTTCACGGGGCAGTTTTTGCTTGTGGCAGGCAATGGCGTAGTCATAGACGA
Source organism: Nitrospirota bacterium (assembly GCA_045403145.1). Classification (GTDB taxonomy): domain Bacteria; phylum Nitrospirota; class UBA9217; order UBA9217; family UBA9217; genus JAJYKN01. The sequence goes on from JAXIPA010000048.1 coordinate 4,108, forward strand.
TCCGCGTCCAGAGCTTAAGCGGGAACCTGAACTCCCCGTCGGGACGCGAACCGAGGGCCTCGATCTCGCCGAAGTCGCCGCTTCCAATGATGGCGGACCAGATCCCTCCCAGGTTTTTGATGCCCTCCCGGAAGATGTGCAGCATCCTGCTTACGTCCACGTTCACCTGTTCGAGACCAACCTCGTACTGGAACCCGAAGCTCTGCACCGGTTCGGACCCCCGTATGCCTTTCCACACGCGTCCATAGTCCTCCATGAGACTGAAGGCGGAGCCCACGACCTGGTACAGCATCGCGGAGAGGTCCGCGCCGGGGTCCTTGGGATCGTGGATCTTCGCGCCGAGAAACGACTGGGCCACTGTGAAGTTGTTCGCCATCGCCTCCGTTGTCATCCAGATGTCGACGCCGTAACGGGCGACGTCCGTCTGCCAGACGTCCTTGGAGAGGTAGAACTTCGCGAGCCTGCCGGAAAAACCGAAATCGCCGCCGATCGGCTGCCGCACCCGCTTGCCGTAGAGCGCCCTCGTCAGGGGATACACGATGCTGTTCGTGATGGTGCCGTCGAACTTGTGCCGGTGGTACAAGGGGGCGATGAAGTCCACTCCCTCTTCGAGAACAGGCTTCAGGAGGAGTTCGATCCACTCGGGAGTGATGCTCCTCAGGTCTGAATCCACCACCGCGCAGGCCTTCACGTTCAGAGCATCGGCGATTTCGAAGATCGTGCGAAAGGCGCTCCCCTTCCCCGGCAGCCCATGATAGGGGACCGCCATCTTGAAGACCGGTTCGACGCGATGACTCAGCAGGATGGATTGATAATTCTCGAGGACCGCCTTCTGAACGATGTCGGTGGTGCCGTCCGTGGATCCGCCGTCGGAGTCGATGATCACCGCCTTCCGGTCGGGAAAATACTTCGCGAGCCCCGCTTGCACGGCGCGCACGACATGCCCGATGGTCCGGGCGTTGTTGTAGCTCGGGATGCCGACGAGGAGATCTGCGGCGTTGATGCGCTCGAGCTGTTCCGAGACCGCTTTTCTGAATAGTATGCTTTCCATAGTATGCCGTACTTTGACCGCGGACGCAGGTCTTCAGACTACCCTGTCATAAGCTGAAGGGCCGTCAGCTCTGTCCCTCAACAAGGATGACCTGCAGGTCCATCACATTGGTGCCCGTCGGCCCCGTTATGAAGTGGTGCTTTTCCCCGGTCAGAGAATCGAGCCTCGAAAAAAAAGTGTAGGAATCATTGTTTCCCAGATAACCCTCCGGGTTGATCCCGAGTTCCTTCGCCCTTACCGCAGTCGCTCCGTCAACCACGGCGCCGGCAGCGTCCGTGGGGCCGTCGGTGCCGTCCGTGCCCGCCGAAAGCAGGGTGATTCCCGCAATACCCGCGATCCCCCGCGCGAACGCGAGGGCAAGTTCCTGGTTCCTTCCGCCCTTGCCCTTGCCGCGGACCGTGACCGTCGTCTCTCCGCCTGACAGGAGACAACGTCTTTCGCCCGGCTTCAGCGAGTCCCGTGTGCGCAGCGCAGCCTGGACGAGCACCCTGGCAGCATCGCGCGCCTCGCCCTGCAGCTCCTCGGTGACCAGTTCGGACACATATCCGGACGATTTGGCCTTGTCCCGGGCCGCGGCCAGGGCCTCGGTAATCCCGCCGACAATCGTGATCCTGGATTTATTGAAACAGGCCTCGCCGCGTTTCGCGGTTTCCTGCTCTTGTCCCGCCGTTCCCCGCTCGATGTATTCCCGGACCCGCCCGGGAAGCGTCGTCTTCAGCCCATACTTCTCAATCACCCGGGAAGCGTCTGCAAAGGTCGTACTGTCCGGCGCCGTCGGACCGGATGCGATCACGTCGAGCGCGTTGCCGATGACGTCGGAAAGCGCCAGCGTCACCACCGGGGCCGGGAACGCCGCGCGTGCAAGCCTTCCGCCCTTCACGGCGGAGAGGTGCTTCCGCACGGCGTTCAGCTCTCCGATGGACGCCCCGGCCCTTAAGAGAAGGTCCGTTGTCTTTTGTTTGTCGTCCAGCGTGATTCCGGGCAGCGGACTGACAAGCAGGGCCGACCCGCCGCCCGACAGGAGGCAAAGGACGAGTGTCTTCTCGTCGGCCCGCCGCGCCAGGTCGAGGATGCGCTTCGTCCCCCGGACGCCGGCTTCGTCCGGAATGGGATGCGCCGCCTCAGCTTGTTCGATGGTCTTGAGCCTGCCCGCATGACCGTATTTCACGACAATGAGGCCGTTGTCCAACGACTCACCAAGGACATCCTCGACAGCCGCCGCCATGGACGCGGTGGCCTTTCCGGCGCCGACGACGATGATGCGATCAAAGGCATCGAGAGCGTATACGCCCCCGCCGGCATAGAGGGCGTTGTTCTCGATCCATAGCGCCCTCATGACAGCGTGATAGGGATCCACGGCCGCCAGGGCAGCGTTATAAATGTCCAGGAGAGGCTCTCTATTCATTCTTGTAACGTTGTCGTTATCAGGATCAACCTTGAACTCTGAACCTGAGTTATTCATCCTCTCAGCAGCTCCAGCACTGCGCGGTTCCATCCGGATGGGCCGATGCCCTGCGCTCTGATAAGACCGGGGGTCTCTAACCCCGGCTCAAAGCTGCCATCTTCCTTCTGGAGCAGGATGGGATGGTCTACTTCCTTGAGAAGCGGCAGGTCGTTCAATCCGTCGCCGAGGCCTATCGTAATAAGTGTACCATGTTCTCTCTCATACCATTGCTTCAACAGCCGGATTGCCCGACCTTTGTCATGGTCCCCCATCAGGTGATAAAGCCTGCCACGGGTCCAGTGGAGCCCGCGCTCCGCAGCCGCCTCAAAAAACCGCTCTTCCGCTCCCTGGTCAAAAACAAAGGGTTCGCTGAATTCCCTCTCACGGGCCAGGGCGGCCTCTTCCCGGGTGAGGCCCGTCAATGCGGCGATTTCATCCACGGTCATGTCGCCGAACCCCCGGACCTGAACATGCAGACTTTCCCGGAGACGCACGAACTCCTTTCTAGTGTCCTGATACGGCATCCCGAAAGCACTGACGATATACCGCCCGCGATGCGCGTCTCCCGTTGAAAAAGAGAAATATCCCGCAGGGACGTAGAGAGCGCCGCCGTTTTCAGCAATGAACGGATCCTTGTTCTGCAACCGCTTCCGGTAGACTTCAAGCTCCGAATGGGTCTTGCTGGAGCACAGGACAAGCGGTATGCCCTGTTCCCTGATCAATTCCAGGGCGGGCATCGCTTCCTGAAACGAGTATGTTTTCGGGTGAAGCAGTGTACCGTCGAGGTCGGTAAAGATAATGCGCTTCATATATTCGTGCTCCACGGGCTAAAATAAAAAAAGCCGGTAAAAAGCATTGTCGGTGCTCGTTACCAGCCCTCTTTCCCGGTATCAATTCCTGTGCTAAACTATCACCAGGCGCGTCAGTCCGCCATGCAACCCTTTATGAAAGTTCTGGCCTTATTATACGCGTCGGGAACGCATAATGTCAATTCATGAACCCCCTATTTTCAAATAGTTTTACGCCTGCCCGAATTCCCGCCTTACGGGAATGAAGATGTATTCGCGTTTTCATGAATTACTCATATACCCTAAAAATACCCCTACAGGGGTATTTACTTTTTTTTGCAAGGGAGTTACAGTAACACATTAGCGCGCTCCTTCTTCTAAAGCATGAGTTTTACAAGTGAATTTTATCTTGACAGCGATTCCCGCATGCTCTATAATTTTTTTTGTTACAACTAAAATTCTTGTTAATGCATAGGTCCCCTTCCATCCAAAAGCGTCATCTGAAAAACAAACGGAGTTCCCTGCAATCATGAAGGCACTGTCATTTCATACAGATAATAAATTATGTATCCGTTCCTGGGGCAGGGACATAGCAACGTTTACCGGTCAGCCGACGACGCAGGTCCTCGGGAACAAATACTACGAAACGTTCCCCAGGATATTCACCGATGACAACAAGGACGCCCTTACCGAAGCCATCAAGAAGAAAAAAACGATATCCTATAAGGGATATTCGTTTAATTGTCTCTACGGCTGCATCAAGGCGGACGTAAAAATCACGCCCGTAAAATCCCGCGATCAGGACGTGAACGGAGCGAAAGTCCTTATCTATCCCCATTCAACATGCGCCGTCGCAGAGAAGCTGCAACAATCGCAGAAACTGATCGATATCGGTAAAATTGCATCCACCCTCGCCCACGGCGTGCGAAATCCGCTGAACGCCATCAAAGGCGCCGTGGTCTACCTTCGGGAGAAATACGACTACGAAGAGCCCCTTATCGAATTCACGAAGATCATGGAAGATGAGATCTCGCGCCTGGAGACGTTCATCTCGCGCTTTCTCAGTTCGTCCGTTTCGGAAACGGACGCAAAGGAAACGGACATCAATTCCCTGCTCAAAAAGATCGAGGTTTTTACCGCGCTCCAGATATACACCCGGAACATACAATCGCGCTACGAGTTCGGGAATATCCCTCCGATCACGATAAACTCATTCCACCTGGAACAGGCCATTCTCAACGTCATCAATAACGCGATCGTCGCCATGGACGACGGCGGCCGGTTGAACATCGGCACCTCCACGGAGGAACGGGCCGGCAAAATTTTCGTCGTCATCGCCGTTTCCGATACCGGTCCGGGGATGAAGGACAACGTCCTTGGAGAGCTCCCCGCCGGGAAACAGGAGCAGGGAAAGGGCTTTGGCCTCTTTATCACCTACGAAATTCTGAAACATTACGGCGGCCACCTTGAGATCGACAGTAAGAAAGACTCGGGAACGACGATCAGGCTTTACATTCCCTGTCAGCACAGCAAGCCCCGTTAGAGCACACGTTCTCTTCCGCCCGGGGATCGCAGCTTCGTACGGCAATCCATTCTGCGGAGTTCAATTGCCGACAGATCGACGCCTTTCTCCAACGGGGTAAATGAGGTATTCCGCCATGCAGGACAGCAGGAAGGTATTAATCGTAGACGACGAACCCAACGCCGTCAGAGTGCTCTCGGTGATCCTGAAGGAGGAGGGCTATCACGTCCTTGAGGCAAGGGATGTCGACAGCGCAATCAGCACCATTCAAAGCGAAAATGTGGATGCGATCATCACGGACCTGAAAATGCCGGCCAAGGACGGCTTTCAGCTCTTCCAGTACGTGTCCGAACGCCATCCCGACATACCGGTGGTATTTCTCACCGCCTACGGCACAGTCGAGTCCGCCGTTCAAGCCATGAGAAGCGGCGCATACTATTACTTTATAAAGCCGCCCGATTATCCGAAACTCAAGAATGTCCTGGCGCGGGCCCTGGATCACTATTCCCTGAAAAAAGAGTTTGAAACCCTGAAAAAAAGGACCGGCCGGGAAAATAACATATACTCCCTTATCGGGAAGGCCCCTTCCATGGCCGGCATCGTGAAAACCATTGCTTCGGTCAAGGACACGGACAGCAACGTCCTTATCCAGGGAGAGACCGGCACGGGTAAGGAAGTTGTGGCCGGGAACCTCCACTACGGCGGCAAGCGATATGACAAGCCGTTTGTCGCCGTTAACTGTGCCGCGATACCCAGGGAGCTTATGGAGTCGGAACTCTTCGGCTTCGATAAAGGCGCATTTACCGGCGCCGCATCCAACAAGGCCGGAAAATTTGAGACGGCGGCGGAAGGCACGATTTTTCTCGACGAAATCGGCGAGCTCGAGCTCACCGTTCAGGCAAAGCTTTTGCGGGTATTGCAGGAACGGGAGATTGAGAGACTCGGATCGAACAGGAAGGTCAAGGTCAACTTCAGGCTTATTTCGTCGACAAACCGGGACCTGAAGAAGGAAGTGGACGAGGGCAGGTTCAGGGAGGACCTGTACTACAGGATAAACGTCATCCAGATCAACGTTCCGCCCCTCCGGGAACGGATGCAGGACATTCCGCTGCTGGCAACGGAATTTCTCAACGGCTTTTCAGTGCGCGCGAACAGGCCGTTCGTCCTCTCCGATGAGGTGATGGATATTTTTATGAGTTCTGATTGGCCGGGAAACGTGAGACAGCTGAAAAATGTGATCGAGCGCGCCGTCATCCTCGCCAAGGGAGGCCGGATCACGGCACGCGAGCTTCCCGAAGATTTTCTGATTAGTTGCCGGAAAACAAAAACCGTCAAAGAAGTAAAGCCTCTCAAGGATCTGGAGCTGCAGGCCATTAATGAGGCCCTTCTTTTGTGCAGCGGGAATAAATCAAAGGCGGCAAAACAGCTGGGCATATCGCGTAAGACCTTTTATAAGAGACTGAAGGAACTATAGCAGGAGCCTCTGCAAAAGTCCCTGCCCCGGATAAACCCGATAGCAACCTGTCCGATCTCAGCATGCACAAACGAAGGCACTGGAGCCGCAACCGATGGATAAAGTCGATCTGTACAAAAAGAAATTTCTCATCCTGCAGGATCTTTCCAGCGCCATTCTTTTTAGCGACAATCTCAACGCGATTGCCGACGTTCTTCTCAATGCCGCCATCAATTACGCAAACGCCGAAAAAGGGTCGCTGATGCTGTTGACCGACCGGGAAGAGCTCACCATCCTCGCCCATAAGGGACTGGACCCGCAGCGCGCCGGAAGTTACCGGGCAAAGATCGGCGAAGGGATTGCCGGCATCGTGGCCGGGAACCGTCAACCCGTGCTCGTTATCGACATTGATAAAGAAGACAGCTTCAAGGACGAGCGGCGGGACCACTACAATACAAAGTCATTTATCGCCTGCCCGATCATCAGCAGGAACAAACTGCTCGGCGTCCTCAACATAAACGACAAGAAGGACGGCTCGCCGTTCAGCGAGGACGAATTCGAGCTGACGAGGACCCTTGCGAATCAGGCGGCAGTCGCGCTCGAAAATGCGTCCCTGATGGCCCAGCTGAAATCCAAGGCGGCGGATTTCGAGGAAGTAAATAAAATACTGGTTGATACCGATATCCTGAAAACCGAATTCCTTACCCGCGTCTCTCACGAGCTCAGGACGCCGCTGAACTCGCTCAAGGGCGCGATATATTTCCTGGAAAACACGGAGCGCATCGGGAAAGATGAACAAAAAGAATTCCACGGCATCATCTCAGCGGAGATCGACAAGCTGGTATCCATCGTGGAAAACCTTTTGAACTATCTCCGGCTTGAGGATGAAACGAGGATCAGCAAGAAGGCCGTGCTGAACATAGGGGACGTCTTCAGGGAGCTTCAGAGCTCCAAGTCGCTCATGTCCGCGCTGTCACGCAAAGGCATCAGCCTCGAGATCGGAGCACTGGACCACCGTCTGGACTTTGTCGGCGACAAAATAAAAGTCATTCAGCTCTTTACGAATCTGATCGACGGGCTCGGCTATTATCTTGAACGCGGCGACGCCCTATCAATCACCGCCGGAGAAGCCGGTTATGTAACGGTCACCATTGCCCTGTCGCGGCCGCTGCCGGACCAGGCCATGTCCATCCTCTCCGACTCGAGATACGTCTTTCAGATGGAACACCCCGAGGACCGCCTGAAGCTCTACCTCGCCAGAAACATCGTTGAGACGCACCGCTGGAAACTTGCGGCGCTGAACTCCGACTCGGGTTGCAGCATAACCCTTTCCATCCCGAAAAGCTTGAAGCAGACGATCGACACCTACGTCGGCCAAAGCATGGATTCTTTCGTTCAGTTTATTTCAAAATTATTGGACATCGATATCTGTTCCATCATGCTCAGCGATGAGCTGACGAGCGAACTGACGGTAAAAAGCGCGATCGGCCTGGACGACGAAATCGTCAAGAGGACCAGGATAAAATTCGGCGATAAGATCGCGGGATGGGTTGCCCTTGAGGGGAAGCCGCTGTTCATCGAAAATATCGAGAACGACGAGAGGTTCTCGAAAGTGAGCATCTCGCAGTATACCACCAAGTCCCTGGTGTCCCTGCCCTTGAAGGTCGGCGACCGTGTGGTCGGCGTGCTGAACCTGAACAATAAAAAAACCTCGGAACCCTTTACCCAGCGCGAGTACGGCATCGCCTCCCACCTGAGCGAAAAAATATCGGAATTCATCGCCCTGCTGTATTCCGACAATTACAGTGAGGACAAGCTGCGCAGTTTAATCGCGTCGTTCGACGGCCTTCTGAATACGGACAAGGCCGGTGAACCGAAAAACGACCTCGTTCCGGCGTTATCGAGCGAAATCCTCAGAAATTCCCGGACATTAAAGAAGTTGCTGTAGGAAAAAACTCCTCCGGTGAGATGGGCATTCAGCAGCGCCCCTGGACCCCTCACGCCCACGGCGTCTCACGCCAATTTTTTTATTTTCACCACCGCTGAATTGCTATATACTGCAGACCATGACATCAAGTGAAGACCGAAATACACGCGTGCTCGGCATTATTTGTTTCCTGATTACCGCTTTCATTCTTCTTGCCGGTCTCTGGCCTCTCAATTTCAATCCCGTCAACAAAGTGGAGTGGCTCCGAAATGAGAAGGGCATCAGGTTTTACGGCCAGGGGATCATTTATAACGCCGATCTCTCGTACGGGACCCCGCAGAGCCCCTATCAAAACAATTCAATGAGCATAGAACTCTGGATACGGTCGAGGGTTTATTCCGGCCGGTCCATTTCGCGGATTCTCTCTCTTTATGACGGCCGCGATGAGAAGTTTTTCATCGGTCAGTGGGGATCCCATCTTATCCTTCAGAGCAAAATCAGGGACCTGAATGCCAGGGAAACATGGAGAGAGATCGGGGTGGACAAAGCCCTCACCAAGGATACAGACCGCTTTGTCACTATTACGTCGGGCCCGGAGGGCACTGCGATCTATCTGGATGGCATCCTCGCCAAATCTTTCCCGAGGTTCGTTCCAATTATCGAAAACAGGAAAACACCCGGATATCTTATACTCGGCAACTCGGCCACAGGCGATCAGTATTGGACCGGCGATCTGCTCGGCCTCGCAATCTATAATCGATCATTAGCGTCCGGTCAGATTTTGGAGAACTGTCGGGCATGGAAGGAGAAGGGTTTGCCGCCCTTGTCGGGAAAAGAAGGTCTTATCGCACTGTATTTGTTCGACGAGCAGGCCGGAGCCATGGTCCATAATCATATCAGTAATGACGGTCACCTCCAGGTCCATGACAGGTTCCAATTGCTCCGAAAGACCGTACTCACCTCGCCCTGGAAGGACTTCCGCATGAAGCGCTCCTATTTTAAGGACGTTGCGATCAATATCGCCGGCTTCGCGCCCTTCGGGTTTTTTATAGCGTTTTTTCTCCTGAAAGCCACCGCCCTGACCAAAATGCAAATTTATTCTCTGACCGTCGTCCTCGGGGGGGGAATCAGTCTCATCATCGAACTTACCCAGGCCTGGCTTCCCACAAGGTCCTCCTCCCTCACCGACCTGATCTGCAATGTCCTCGGGACGATCCTGGGGATAACTGTCCTCCATATCACTCGCACCTCTGTCACGACACGAAGAGCGATGTGACGAAAGTCCAGGGACCCTCGCATTCTTTTACCGAAGGGGGCCTCACAATGAAGTGAGTTTTCAGCTGCCCTGAGGGTGCGAAGAACATCATCCCCTTCTGACAGTAATGTTCTCTCTGACTCCGAGTTGCAAGATTCAGCGGTAGTTGTGTCGCCGTCAAATCCGACACGCAAAAAAGCCCTTGATAATCAGGTTTGGTCCTGAGAATCAAGGGCTTTGCTTTTGCTACAGATAAGCCTGTCCTCGAAAAAAAAGACAAAGCGTTCGAGGACAATAACGGAATAGGCGGCAAGGTTCAATCAGAACAGAGAATACACAAGTCCCCCTCCTATCGAAACGGGAGAATAGTCCACGGTGGCACTTACTGTCTGGCTTCCATTCGAAACGATCTTCTTGAGGTCTATCTGCGCGCCGCTTACTTCCAGGTATCCCCGCAGTTTTTTACCAAAGGGGACCTCTATGCCCGCTACGCCGCTCACGGCGCTGTCCGTAAACGTGGTGCTCACACCGATGACATTCGATGTTTTGGATACATGCAGGTAACCGGCTCCAAGGTACGGATTGAATCCCGATGAGAGCTCGAGCTTTGCCAGCAGGCGACCTTCGTAGGAGGTAAACGTCCCGAGCGTATAGCTGGCTTGCAAACCCACGTTCTTAAACGGCCACACCAGAATTGTGGCCCCTCCCGCCGGGTTCAGAGCATTTGCGTACACGCCCATCCCCAGATAGCTCCGCTCCTGTATGCGGCGCTGTTTTTGCCCCGCAGTTGTCGCCGGCGGACCCGCCTGTTCCTGCTGCGGCACATTCCGCATGGACGGTTGAGGCTGATCTGAAACAATAAGCTTCCGCGAAAGAGCGCTGAAGCGACGTTGCATATCGCTGCTGTAAATGACGAACTCGATTTTGTAGGCGCCAATGAGCCTGATGTCGTACTCTTTCGGGAGCGTAAAGGATTTTACTTCACCGGGCGCTATGGAAACTTTTTTCCACTGCCATGACTTCATCACATGATCAGGGCGGATAAGCGCCGCGACTATATTGATCTGCAGAGATTCCGTCGGCCGGTCCGCGGGTTTCATCCTGACGCTCGCGGTAATGTCCGGATACGTGCCGGGCATCGTTGCCTCCGGCGTTACCTGGATCGCTTCCACCGCCACCGGAGCTGTCGACACGGCGAAGGCAGCGGGCCCGAGCAGATGAAGAATAAGCAGGCACGACGTCAGAAAGAGGCCCGCTTTGGTTATTTTTGGCGAGCTGTCATTCCGGCTTGTCCGGAATCCTTCATAAAGAAAGATTCCCGACGCGCTTCGCTTGCGGGAATGACGTAATTGATGTATGAACCGGATAAGCATATTTCTCAATATCACATTCTCAGTGTCCCTCGACACTCAGATTTACCTGCTGTGGCAGGTCATTATAGAGCCCATGCTTCTTCATGATGTCGTACAGGGTAGGCCTGCTGACGCCCAACTCTTCCGCTGCTTTGGCGATGTTCCCCGCGTGCTTATCAAGGGCAAACACCGCCATTTCCTTCTCCACTTTGTCCTTCGCTTCCTTCAGCGTCCTCATATCCGCACTCCCTGCCCTCTGGGCAGCCGGCTTTGGATCAAACCCGAGGTCGAGGTCGCGAGGTTCCACTAACGGCCCTTCCGACAAAAGAATGGCCCTCTGGACCTTGTTCTCGAGCTCCCGTACGTTTCCCGGCCAATCATACGTGTCCATGCTGTCGAGGGCGGCGGCGTTGAAACCCCGCACTTTCTTATTATATAAATCGCCATACCGCTTCAGAAAAAAGGTCGCGAGGACCACGATATCGCTTTTTCGCTTTCTGAGCGGAGGGACCGTCATCGATACCACTCCGAGCCGGTAGTACAGGTCTTCCCTGAATCTCCCCTCTTTTGCTTCACTGACAAGGTCCTTGTTCGACGCGGCAAGAATCCGCGTGTTTACCGCAATGTCTTCCCTGCCGCCGACCCGCTGTATCGTCCTGTCCTGGAGAAACCGGAGCAGCTTCACCTGCAGGAGGGAGGGAAGTTCCCCGATTTCATCAAGGAAGAGGGTCCCCTTCTGGGCATACTCCACCTTGCCCTGAACTTGCGCATGGGCCCCGGTAAACGACCCCTTCTCATATCCGAAGAGTTCTGACTCAAGAAGCGTCCCGGGGATCGCGCCGCAGTTGATCGGCACAAAGGGGCCGTCCTTCCTGAGACTCATGGCGTGAATCGCCCGCGCGACGAGTTCCTTGCCTGTCCCGCTCTCGCCCTGAATCAGTACGGAGGCGTCCGTGGTCGCGACCTTGCGCATGGTGGAAAACACAGCCTGCATCTCAGCGCACTGCCCGATCATGCCGTTGACTTGAGCGGTCTGCTGTTCAAGGGCATGATACAGGGAACGATTTTCTTCTTCGATGGCGGACAGGTGAAATGCCCGCTTGATGATGACTTTGAGCTCGTCCAGATTTATGGGCTTCTGGTAAAAATCATAGGCCCCAAGCTGCACGGCCTTGAGGGCGCTTTCCCGCTGATCGTTGCCGGTTATGACAATGACTTTTATCGCGGGGTTCTGACGCAGCATTTCCTGAAGACACCGGAACCCTTCTTCGGTCCCGTTCTCGTGAGGGGGAAGGCCCAGATCGAGGGTCGCGACACGCGG
>JAXIPA010000076.1:0-3517 GCA_045403145.1 Nitrospirota bacterium
TCAGGAAAGATTCCGGTCAAGCCGGAATGACGTCAAAGGCGCGATATCCGACTTTTTACGAATTCATCATGGTTGGTGTGCTCATCATGGCGCAAGCCCCGGGCTTCAGGTCCGCGCCTTTCCGTAATATTCCGGATATAATTTTTGGGCGCAGTCGGGGCAGATGCCGTGGCTGAACTCGGCGCCGGAGCGCTCGCTGATGTACAGTTCAAGGTTGTTCCAGTATCCCTTGTCATCCCTGATCTTCTTGCAGGACGCGCAGATCGGCAGCAGCCCGGAGAGCGTCTTGACCTCGTTCAACGCCTTCCGCAGGTCGAGAATGAGCCTCTCCCGGTCCGCCTCTGCCTGTTTGCGGTCCGATATGTCGATGCAGTATTCGATCACCTGGGTGATCTTCCCCTTGTCGTCGAAGATCGGGAAGCCATGGGCCTCGACGTCCTTATTCCTTCCGTCCGCGCCGCGGTGGGCATGCTCGACCGTGACCGGCAGACCGGTCTCCTTCACCTTCTCGAGCGGGCAGGGATGCCCGGCGCCGCTGCACGGCGTCGGGCTGTTGTGCGATAATTGATGGCAGGTCAGATGCTCCGGAAGGTCCCCTTGATACGCGGCGTAATTCGCCAGTTTCAGCTGATAGGTTTCCGCGTCGATGACATAAAAGGGATGGGGGAGCGCGTCGATCACGGCGGTCAGGAATTTGTTCTGGTTACTGATCTTTTCCTCGGCTTTTTTCAGCTCCGAGATGTCCTTGATGACGATGACCGCGCCGATGCATACCGCGCCGTCGAAAAAAGGCGAGACCGAAATCTGCGTCTGGCGCACGTCCCCGCTTTTGGTCCTGGTCTCCGCGTCCCGGTGAAGGATCGGCGCGGCTTCGTTCATGGCCTTTTTGGGCGGGCACAGGTCCTGGCAGCGGTCCGACTGCTCGCAGAAGACCTGATGGCAATCCATGCCGACAGCTTCATCCCACGAATATCCCGTCAGCTTCTCGGCGGCCGGGTTTGTGTACTGGATGCGCAGGTTCCGGTCTACGACGTAGACCGCTTCGCCCATGCTGGCCAGAATTGTTTCATGCAGTGAGTAAAAATTCATGGTCATCGCTTCTGCAGCCCCCACTTCCGCCTCTTTTCCCACAGCGATTTCCTCGTGATGCCCAGCATGCCGGCAAGGACCTGTTCATTGCATTCGTTCTGATACCGCAGAATAAAGGCCTTGGTGTAATCCTCGATCGACAGTTTGTCGCCGAACGACTGGTCCTGGAAGGTCTGCATGGTTCTCACGCCGCCCGGCAGGTGCTCCGGACGGATCAGGTCCCCGTCGGAAATAAGGATGGCCCGTTCGATTACATTTTGAAGCTCGCGCACGTTTCCCGCCCACTCATAGTTCATCAGAACGTCCATGGCCTCGGGCGAGACGTCCTTGATCTTTTTCCCCATATCCTGCGAATACCCGTTGAGATAATGCCGCACGAGCGCTCCGATGTCCTCCTTCCGGTCCCGGAGCGGCGGGATCAGGAGGGAGATGACGTTGATCCGGTAGTACAGGTCCTCGCGAAAGGCATTGGCCTTGACCGCGGCCCTCAGGTCCTTGTTCGTGGCGGTGATGAACCGGATGTCCACCTTGGACCCCTTGGTGCTGCCCACGGGACGGATCACCTGGTCTTCGATGACGCGAAGCAGCTTCGCCTGGAGCGCGAGGCTCATATCGCCTATCTCGTCGAGGAACACGGTGCCGCCCTCGGCCTCTTCAAGGATGCCCTTCTTCGTCGCCACCGCGCCGGTAAATGCGCCGCGCACGTGGCCGAAAAGCTCCGTCTCGAGGAGGTTCTCGGGGATGGCCGAACAGTTGATCGGCACAAAGGGCGCGTCCCTCCGCGAACTGTTGTGATGGATGACCCGGGCGAACAATTCCTTGCCGGTGCCGGTTTCGCCCAGGAGAAGAATGCTGCTTTTCGAGTTCGCGACTTTCTTTACTTCACTGAGAATGGCCTTGAGCGCCTGGCTTTCTCCGATGACGCTGCTGAAATCGTAGGTCTTGCCGATCTCGCGCTTGAGCAGCAGATTTTCGGCCTGGAGGTTCTTCTGGCGCAGCGCATTCCGGACGATCTGCTTGATTTCCTCATGGATGATCGGCTTCATGATGTAGTCATAGGCCCCGGCCCGGAGCGCCTTGACCGACGTGTCGATCGACGCATAGGCGGTGACCACGATGACTATCTGGTCCGGGATCTGCTCGCGCACCTTGATGAGCATCTCGATCCCGTCCATGCCCGGCAGGATGATGTCCGAAATAATAACGTCGTACACATTCGTTTCGAGGAGCGCAAGCCCCTGTTCAGCCGACTCCGCGCCGTCCGCGGCGAAGCCTTCCTTGGTGAAAATCCTCTTGATGGACTCCCGCAGGGTTTCCTCGTCTTCAACGATCAATATGCTTTTGGACATAGCAACCTCTGGTTCATGTATTTATCCGCAGATTACGCGGGTTTAATACAAACATGAAAACTTATTTCTCATAGTTAGCTCTCAAAAGCCTGTCGCGCAAAACCACTTTTTGTCACCCTGAGCGAAGCGAAGGGTCTGACAACAAACTGAAAAAGCACGAGATTTTTCGCTGTGCTCAGGATGACGAACTGTGCATAAACCGCATGCACCAGCGTTTTTGACTGTTCATGAGCCTTCTATCTTGTTTTCACTCGCCCGCCGGTGTGGCCGGTTAGTCGTTGCGTGGAGCGAGCAAGTTCCAGGAGCGATCTCAACGCCTTATTGACCGCTTCAGAATTGCCAAAGGCCCTGGCTACATCCGACTCAAGAACGACAATATTCGCGCCCTCTTCCATCAGTCGCTTATGATATTTGCCTCGAATGGCTTTGGTATAGTCAAAATCATATTCCGGCAGCAATTCATCTTTTGGCTTCTTTGTCTTAGCTTTCATGTCGTTTCCTTTCATGCGCAGTTGCAGGACGCGCGCTGATAATACGGATTTTTTCTCCTCTTTCAACATGTGATACAACAAGCAGCCGATGGTGAGCGGAGAATCCGACCGTGATCAGCCTGTGTTCGCCGGCGGAATGCCCGGGATCATCGAAGGTTGCAGACAACGAATCGTAAAATACGGTTGCTGCCTCATCAAAAGACACCCCGTGCTTTTTCAGATTTTCCGCGGCTTTTCTCTTGTCCCATTCGAACTGTATCATCTGTGCTTATCCCATAATAATAAAGGGTCATTGCCGTGCTACGCCTTAGTCCAATCTGATCCAAGAGCTGTCATTTTCTCATCGCAAAGCGACCCGCCGCCTTATCTCCCTCTGGTTTGAGCGTCGGGCTTTGACTCACGTTCTGCCGCCGCGCTTATTCAGTAAGAAATCCTAACTCGTCTTTTCCTAGTACAATGTCAATATAGTTCTTGATAGGTTAGGCTTTTTATGGCACACTCTTCCCAAAAGGAGGTGTCCATGAGCCAAAAACAGTTTCTGGTCCAGCTGAGCGAACAGGAACGTCTTCGACTGCAAAAGATAGTACG
>JAXIPA010000258.1:0-11315 GCA_045403145.1 Nitrospirota bacterium
GACGGCACGCTATGGGCCTGGGGCTACAACGCCAGCGGCCGTCTGGGAGACGGCACCACGACAAAGAGGACTGCGCCTGTGCGGATCGGCCTGGACGCCAACTGGATCGCTATAGAGGCGGGCGCCGGCCATACTCTCGGCTTGAAGGCGGATGGAACGCTTTGGGCATGGGGATGGAACGCATATGGGCAGTTGGGGGACGGGACGAATGTCGACAAGTACGCGCCCATGCGGATGGGGACCGACTCCAATTGGTCTAAATTGTCCAGCGGATGGGGTCATTCCCTGGCATTGAAGTCCGACGGCACGATTTGGGCCTGGGGCTATAACGCTTACGGCCAAATGGGCGACGGCGTAATTCCTCAGGTAATATTGCCGACGCAAGTCTTGGACGGCGGAGAAGTTCTTATCAACGGCGGCGCCAATTTTGAAAACAGCACTTCAGCAACACTGACCCTGACGGTTGCGAATCCGGCTGATATAGCCTCCATGCAATTCAGCAACGACGGCGCGCAATGGAGTTCCTCCGAAGCATTTGCACCGACAAAGAACTGGACGCTTATCACGGGAGACGGTATAAAGAGGGTTTATGCGAGGTTTATCGATATCGTGGGCAACAGGTCTCCGGCGTTTTTTGATGAGATCGTCCTGGACACCACAGCTCCGGCCACGACGGCGTATCCGGTAAGCGGACTGTACAATGCCAGCCAGCGTATAACGTTCGCACCCAGCGAGGCAGCCACGGTCTATTATACCACGAACGGCACGACCCCAACCACGTCGTCGGCCGTGTATTCCGGTCCCATCAGCCTTGCGACGAACACCACAACAACGGTCAAGTTCTTCGCAAAAGATACGACATGGGGAAACAGCGAGTCAGTAAAGACCCAGACGTACACCATCGACGCCCTTGCGCCCACCGGCACGATCACGATCAACAACGGAGCCACGTACGCCGCCACCACGGATGTCACATTTAATCTTACAGCCTCGGATATCAATGGTATATCTCAGATGCAGTTCAGCAATGACAATGTGACATGGTCGGCGCCGGTGACCTACGCGACCACGACGACGTGGTCGCTCAGTGCGGGTGACGGGACCAAGACCGTGTACGCCAGGTACAAGGACAACGCGGGGAACTGGACGTCAGCGACGATCACCGACACCATCATCCTCGACACCTTGGCTCCGACCACCACGGCAACGCCCGGCGGCGGGACGTACAACAGCGCCCAAACCGTCACGCTGTCATCCAGCGAGAATGCGACGATCTACTACACCATGGACGGTACGACCCCGACCACGGCATCAAGCGTATATACAAGCCCCATCAGCCTTGCGACGAACACTATCACGACGGTCCGGTACTTCGCGAAAGACACGGCGGGAATCACTGAGACGGTGAAGAGTCAGACGTACACCATCGCACAGTAGCCCGCCCGTCACGATCAACGGCTGTATATCCTTGGCGACTTGTACGACTGTTACCCTGATGCTAGCCGCCGCGTACACAGGCAGCGTGATTTGACTGTGCAGTCAATGCCCGCCAGTCATCCGGTGGCGCGAACAGCGATGCGAAGGGTGCAGGGGGAAGGTGAGTACGTAATCCGAGGGGTTTTGCTGCCCGCCAAACGGCCCATGCGACAGCATGATGGGCATGCCGAGATTCCTTGCGTTCTGCCGCAAACTGAAAAGCAGGAACGCTGTGGTTTCATAGGTGATTTATGGGAAGAGGTATATGTATAAATTGAGGTATGCGGCTGCGTGAAAGGTTCGCGTCCTGTGGTCCATGATGGCCGCGGGACGGGCTCAAACGGCTGCTTCTCAGTCGACTCATCCTCAGGCTCTTCTATCTTCTCTTTTGGGATCCCTCCGCTTCCGTTTCTTTTTCAAGGAGGGCTTCGTAAAAGCTCCTTTTTTTCAGCTCCAGGAAAAGACCGTCGTGCTGCATTTTGCGTTTGCGCAGTAGGAGGGCTTTTTCGATGTTTTTATCATCGACCCTTATCTCCAATCATTTTGCTTCCTTCCCTTACCGCCTCCGCCGGAACGATCAAAGCCGCTGCGCTGGCCGCCTCCGCCCCTGTTGCCGCCTGAGAAGCCGCGGTCCTTCTGCGGTCTTGCCTCGCTGACGTTGATTTCCCGGTCCTGAACGTTCGTCCCGTTCAGCGTGGCGATTGCCTTGTCGGCATCCTCGTCGTTCGCCATTTCCACAAAACCGAAGCCTCTCGATCTCCCCGTCGCGGCATCCGTGACGATCTTGCTCGACGTCACCTCGCCGATAGCTGCAAAGACGTCCCTGAGGCTGTCTTCCGTCATCTGATACGACAGATTACCAACATAGAGCTTCTTTGACATGTTCCCCTCCGTGTGCGTGAATGTTTTTTATATCAGGCCGAATCTTCCTGTTTTGAGTGCAGGATCTTACTCTAACAAAAAACCTATATCCGGCCACGTGCCGTGCGTCGATTTCCTTCGCCGGACAAAAAAAAACTGCAACCCTACATTGTAGTTTTTGCAGTCAGGCCAGTGACAAAAACATACGATTCCAATTGATATATTTCTACAATTTTACTTTTAACAATGGGTGAAGTCAACTTATTTTTTGCCCGGCTTTCCCCCCGCCGATGCCCGTACCTCCCTCCGCCTTTTTGCAAATATGCGCACCGGCGTCCCGGAGAACCCGAAGGATTCGCGCAGATTGTTTTCGATGTAGCGAAGGTAGGAAAAATGCACGCCTTCCGGGTAGTTGACAAAGGCGATAAAGGTTGGCGGCTTGATCCCGACCTGCGTGAGGTAGTAATATTTTACCCGTTTTCCGTGATAGAGGGGGGGCTCATGGGCGGCGGTGAGCCGCTCAAAGGCGCGATTCAATTCCGCGGTCGGCACCCGTTTCTCGGATTCCTTGATCACCCGGTCGATTTCATCGAAGACCTTGGTGATCCGCTGGCGTGTAGCGGCTGAGAGGGTGAGGACCGGCGCATAATCGGCGAACTTGAGGCGCTGCCGGACATCAGCCATGAACCGCTTATAGGTCTCTTCCTTGTCCGGCACGAGGTCCCACTTGTTCAGAATAATGATGAGACCCTTACCCTCCTCGTGCACGAGCCCCGCGATCCGTTCGTCCTGTTCGGTGACCCCTTCGGACGCATCCATGAGGACGAGCGCCACGTCAGCGCGCGACAGGCTTTTCATGGCCCGCATGACGCTGTATTTTTCCACTCCCTGGCTGATCCGGCCCCGGCTCCTTATGCCGGCGGTGTCCACGAGGATGTATTTTCTGCCGTAGTACTGATACACGCTGTCCACGGCATCTCTGGTCGTGCCGGCCACGGGGCTCACGATCATCCGGTCCTCGCCGATGAGCGAATTCACAAAGGACGATTTGCCCACGTTCGGTCTTCCTACGATGGAGACCCGCGGTATGGTGATCCGGTCCTGCCCATCGGTATCCGCCGGAGAATCGGGCAGCAGGCGTCCAAGCTCGTCCATAAGATCGGAGAAGCCGGCGCCGTGCCGCGCCGACAACGGAAAGAGCGTGTCGACGCCGAGACGGTAGAATTCCGGAATGAACCCCTCGTGCCGTTCTCCGTCGACTTTGTTCACGGCATAGATCACGGGCTTGCCCGAGGCCCGGAGCCGCTGAGAGACCTCGATGTCGGCCGGGAGCAGACCGTCCCTGCCGTCCAGGAGGAATATGATGAAGTCCGCCTCTTCTATGGCGAGCGTGGTCTGGTCCCGCATCATCGAGTACATGGCGTCCACGGCCTCGGGCTCGAACCCGCCGGTGTCCACAAGCAGGAAGTGTTTCTCCATCCACTCCGCTTCGGCGTAGTTCCGGTCGCGTGTGACACCGGGCATGTCCTCGACGATTGCGAAGTTCCTGCCGATGATCCGGTTAAAGAGCGTGGATTTGCCGACATTCGGCCGGCCCACTATTGCTACAACTGGTTTTGGCATGTTCGTCTTTCACACCCGATCTTTTCCGTGTTCGTTCCCCGGTAATCACGCAATTTTTCTCACTATAGCATTTCCGGCCGCGGTAGTCCAAGAAAAAACCTTGCGAACCCCCTCTAATTATGGTATTTTTCTACGTTCATCGATCCTGGTCTGTTCACGGAGGCCTTCATGCGAAGATATGGTGTCCTGATTATATGCGTCCTCTTTTTCGTTGCAACGCCCGCTCACGCTGAATTCTACCGGTGGGTGGATAAAGATGGGAAGGAATTTTTTTCGAATGATCCGGAAAAAGTGCCGCAGGCGTACCGGGACAGCGTGACGAAGGTCAAACCCGATGAATCGAGAGTGAGCGTCGGCGAAAAACCGGTTGCTGCCGGAAAAACCACGGTGACGTCCAGTGACTACAGGGACAAACACGGCAGGGGAGAAGAGTACTGGCGCAAGCGGGCCGCAAATCTGCGTCTCAAACTGAGGGACCAGCAGGACGAATACGATCTGGTCCTCAAAAAACTTGAGGACGAGGACCGGAAACCGAAAAAGCTGAGCAGCCAGAAAAAACCCCATACGAACCTTGAAAAAAAGAAGCTGAAGCTTGGAAAAGACATTGCCGGGACCCGGCGCGTCCTGGAAGTAGACCTGCCCGAGGAAGCCCGCAGGGCCGATGCCTATCCGGGATGGCTCAGGGAATAGTACGGGATTCACGCTGAGGAGCGCCGGAACGAAATTACTGCGCCACTCCGCTGGTGCGGAATCGGGAAAAGAAAGATATGAAAAAGGTCGTCATCGCGGAGTCCGTTCTGCGCGAAATAGAAAGCGGCAATACCTTGTTCGGGAGAGGGGGCATCGCAGTATACTCTGCCCGTACGTCCGAGGAGATTCTCGAACTCCACCGGACAAACAAGGCTGATCTTATTGTTGCTGATTTTGATCTGCCGGTGATGGGCGGAGCGAAGCTTAGCTCCTTGATACGCGGCGATGCCTCTCTCAAGGACGTGTCTCTCGTCATGGTTTGTGACAAAGAGTATCCGTCCGGGTCCCCGTGCCGGCAAACAGGCGCCAATACCATCCTGACAAAACCGGTCGAGCCTTTTGAGCTCTTTTCGAGGATATCCGAGCTGCTCGTGATTCCCCAACGGCAGGACATGCGGTCGCTCCTGCATGTTTCCCTGTCCGGCGGCGAGGAGAAGGTTTCTTTCCTCGGCGTGTCCCAAAACATCAGCATATCCGGCATGCTGCTGGAGACCGAACAGCGGCTTCAGTGCGGCGAACGCCTTGCCTGTGCCGTCGGCATCGGCAGCCGCGAGATCAACGCAGAGTGCGAGATCGTCCGTGTCGAACAAGCAGCGTCCGGACGGTTCCGGTATGGCGTGAAATTTTCAAATCTCGATATCAAGACAATGATCATTATTGAACAATTCGTCAAGGGGAACATCAAGCACTAAAACGGGTCGTCTTGCAGTCCGCAAGGTGCGCCCCGTCCGGAGGAGTCGTTTGGACGAACGGTACGATTTCAAGAAGGTTGAAGAACGCTGGCAGCGCTTCTGGCAGGACCAAAAGACCTTCAAGGTGACGGAAGACGCTTCGAAGCCGAAGTACTACTGCCTGGAGATGTTTCCCTATCCTTCGGGCAGGATCCACATGGGCCACGTGCGGAACTACGCCATCGGCGACGTGGTCTCACGCTATAAGAGGATGCGCGGGTTCAACGTGCTCCACCCCATGGGCTGGGACTCGTTCGGCCTTCCTGCGGAGAATGCCGCGATAAAGCACGGGATACATCCCTCGAAGTGGACGCTCGAAAATATCGCCTTCATGCGCGACAAGCAGCTTAAGCGGCTCGGCCTGTCCTACGACTGGGACCGCGAGGTCACGACCTGCCTCGAGGAGTACTACCGCTGGAACCAGTGGTTTTTTATCAAGATGTACGAGCGGGGCCTGGCGTACAAGAAGCTCTCGTACGTGAACTGGTGTCCGTCGTGCGCGACGGTTCTCGCGAACGAACAGGTGGAAGACGGCCTGTGCTGGCGCTGCGGCTCGGTCGTGCAGCACAAGGAACTGGAACAGTGGTTCTTCAAGATAACCGCCTATGCCGAGGAACTCCTCTCGTACTGCGATAAACTCACGGGGTGGCCCGAGCGCGTTCTCACGATGCAGCGAAACTGGATCGGAAAGTCCGTGGGCGTCGAAGTCGATTTCACGGTCGAAGGCTCCGGTGAAAAACTCACGGTATTCACCACCCGTCAGGACACGCTTTTCGGTGTGACCTTCATGAGCATCGCTCCCGAGCACCCCCTGCTCGAGTCTCTCATCAGGGGGAGGAGCCAGGCTGACGAAGTGCGCGCCTTTGTGCAGCGCGTCATGCGCGAGGACAAGGCCGCGCGCACCGACGAGAAACAGGAAAAGGAAGGCATCTTTACCGGGGTCTACGCGGTAAATCCGCTGAACAACGAAAAGGTGCCGGTCTGGGTCGGCAATTTCGTGCTCATGGAGTACGGCACCGGCGCGATCATGTCCGTGCCTGCTCACGACCAGCGCGATTTTGAGTTCGCCAGGAAGTTCGGCCTGCCAATCCGCGTCGTAATTCAGAATCCCGAAAAGAGCCTTGTTGCCGAGAATATGCAGCAGGCTTATGTCGAAGACGGCATCATGGCGAGTTCGGGTGGCTTCGACGGACTTTCAAATACTGCGGCGAAAGACAGGATAGCCGACCATGTCGAACAGAACAGGTTCGGCAAGCGCACGGTGAACTGGCGTCTCCGCGACTGGGGCATTTCGCGCCAGCGCTACTGGGGTACGCCGATCCCCATCATCTACTGCGACAAATGCGGCGCCGTTCCCGTATCTGAACGGGATCTGCCGGTTCGGCTGCCGGTCGACGTAGATTTCACCGGCAGAGGGCTGTCACCCCTGGCCGAGTCCGCGTCATTCCGGGAAACGACGTGCCCGAAGTGCGGGGGAAAGGCGCGGCGCGAGACCGATACGATGGACACCTTCGTGGATTCGTCGTGGTATTTCCTGCGCTATTGCTCGCCAAAGGAAGACAAGGCGCCCTTCGATAAAAGTGCCGCAGGCTACTGGATGAGCGTCGACCAGTACATCGGCGGCATCGAACACGCCGTGCTTCATCTGCTGTATGCCCGGTTCTTCACCAAGGTGATCCGCGACCTCGGTCTGTTCGACGGTGACGAGCCGTTCATGAACCTGCTCACGCAGGGCATGGTGATCAAGGACGGCGCCAAGATGAGCAAATCCAAGGGGAACGTGGTCGACCCGGATTTCATCCTCTCGAAGTACGGCACGGACACGGCCCGGCTCTTCTCGCTTTTTGCGGCGCCGCCGGAGCGCGACCTCGACTGGAGCGACCAGGGGGTGGACGGCGCATACCGGTTCCTGCACCGTGTCTGGGCCATTGTGTATAAACACAGCGAGGCGGTCCAGGGGGTCAAGCCCGCGGGACCTGCCGCCCGGGGTGACAAGCTCTACCGCAAGACCCATCTCACGATCAAAAAGGTGACCGAGGACATCGAACGCGAGTTCCATTTCAACACCGCGATCGCGGCGCTTATGGAGCTGGTGAACGAGATGTACGACTATACGTCGGGCGGGTTCAGCGTTAATAAGCAAGGCCCCGTACTGCGTTCGGCGATCGACGCGCTCACCCTGCTCATTGCTCCCTTTGCACCTCATTTTGCCGAGGAGCTCTGGGCATCGCTCGGCGGGCAGGGCACGATCGCGAACGCGACCTGGCCGCAGTACGACCCCGAGGCGATCGTGGCATCGGAGATTACCGTCGTGGTGCAGGTGAACGGAAAGGTCAGAAGCAAGCTCACGCTGCCTGCCGGGACGTCCGACAAAGACATCGAAGCCGCGGCGCTGGCGGACGCCAAGGTCAGGGAATTCACGAACGGAAAACCGCCGAAGAAGGTCATCGTGGTGCAGGGAAAACTGGTGAATGTGGTGGTGTAGCGATTGCGGAATGCGGATTGCGGAATGCGGAATGAAAAGCATAAAACGAGGGACGAAAGACGAGGGGCGAGAAAAGAAGTTTCGTCCGTCGTCCCCGTGAGCGGTCGTCCATCGTCCCAGATCGTTGTTCTGCTCTTTCTGTTAATGGTACTCGCCTCCTGCGGCTACCATTTCACGCCCGTGGGCGGGATCGTGCCGGAAGGCGCAAAGACCATTGCCATCCCGGTGTTTTTCAACGGAACCATGGAGCCTAATATCGACATCGAGGTCACCAAGGCCGTGGTGGATGAGTTCCTGACCGACGGAAGACTCAAGGTCGTGAGCAGGGAAAGCGCTGATCTCGTTCTCACCGGTCGCGTCACGAGGTTCGAGATAACGCCCGCCTCGTATACCGCTGAATCCTACGTCCAGTCGTATAACGTCAGCATCGGCGTCAGCCTGACCTTCGTAGACGCCAGGACAGGGAAGGCGCTTTTGCAGGACCAGGGGGTCGGTTCGGTCTTTATCTCCGGCTACGCGGTCACCATCGGCGACATCTCGGCGACGAAGATCGCCAAAGACGCGGCAATCAAGAATGCCAGCAAGAGCCTGGCATCCACAGTACGGAGCAGGGTGCTGGAAGGTTTTTAACGGATTAAGAAATGGGAATGGAGAATTCCGGTGCGGCCATTCTGCATTTTCCCTTGTCAATCCCAAATTTCCCATGAAATACCAAGATCTCATATCCAGCCTGAAACAGCGCAAGGTCCTACCTCTCTACCTGCTGTACGGCGAGGAGGAGTTCCTGATTCTGGAGGCGCTCAGCCTCATCATCGATACGGTCGTGGAACCGGGCGCCAGGGACTTTAATTACAATGTCCTCTATTGCCGCGATACCACTGCCGCGGAGATCGTGAACATCGCCCAGACCCTCCCGTTTCTGTCCGAGAAGCGGTTGGTGATCGCCAAGGAAATAGACGCGCTCAAGGCCGCGGATATTGAGGAACTTCACCGGTATCTCAACGAACCGTCTCCCAGCACCTGTCTGGTGATGGTCTCGAACCAGGGGAAGTATGAAAAGAAGGCTGTCACCTCTGCCGTTGAGGCCCACGGCGCCGTTGTCCGGGTTTATCCGCTCCTGGACCGCGAGATCGTCGGCTGGATCGACGGCTGGGTCCGGATGCGGGGCCTGTCCATACAGCGGGACGCGGCGCAGTATCTCTGGCAGGCCGTCGGCAACGACCTCCAGAAAATCAAGAACGAGCTCGAAAAGGTGGAAATCCATCTCAAGGGGAAAAAGGCCGTCACCGTCGACGACATGAAGACCGTGGTGGGTGATTTTCGGGAATACAGCTCTTTCGACCTCGCCGCGGCCCTCGGCCGGAAGGATCGGGAAAAGGCGTTGCTTATCCTGTCACGGCTGATTCAGGAAGGAGAGGCGCCCGTGGGTCTTTTGGGCTCAATCGCCTGGAATTTCCGGAGACTCCTTCAGGCCAAGGCCATGGAGGCGGCCGGGTCGGGACCTGATGAGATCACGAAAAAGCTGCGGGTGGTCTTTCATCAGACAGGTTTGTTCAAGGAACAGATGAGGCGTTATACCGCGGATGAATTGCGCGAGGCTTTTCCCGTCATGCTGGCAGCGGACCGTGCGCTCAAATCGAGCGGCCTGAACGGAAGGCTGGTTCTGGAGCGGATGATCCTGAGGTTGTGCGGGGGGAACTGACAGGAAATTGGGAAGATGAGAAGCCGGGATACGCACAACTCATCCCAGCTTCTCAATTTCTGGACTTCTGTATTTACGCAACAGTGATCTTGCTGACCTTCGTTGAAAGGCGAGAGATCTTCCGGGAAGCGGTGCTCTTATGCAGGATGCCCTGTGATGCGGCCTTGTCATAGGCCTTCATAGCCTTGACCAAAGCTTCCTTTGCGGCGTCGGCTTTCTTCTCTGCGGCAGCCTGCTCGACCTTCTTGGTGATGGTCTTGAGCGCTGATTTCACCGACTTGTTGATCTCATGCTTCTTTTCGGCCTGCTTCTGCCTTTTGATCACTGATTTGTGGATTGCCACTTCTTGCCTCCTTTGGGGTTAAAAACAGCTTATTCTTTTAACATAAAGAGGCGCGGAGTGTCAAGAAAAAAAACCTTTTCTTCCCGGCTGTTTTCTGTTAAAGTTACCGCTTATTTCCCCGTTGTTCGAGGTGAATTGGCATGTCGGAGAAAGTCAAGGTCGCTAAGGCGGCAGGCGTTGTCGGCCTCGCCACCCTCGCCAGCCGGCTGATGGGGTACATCCGGGACATGGTCATGTCCTGGGCCTTTGGCACGGGCCTGGCGGCCGACGCCTTCTACGTTGCCTATCGCATTCCGAACCTCCTGCGCGAGCTTCTGGCCGAGGGGTCCATGTCCGCGGCCTTCATCCCGGTCTTCACCGAGACGCTCACCAAAGAGTCCAGGGAGAGCGCGCGCCATCTGGCGAATGCCGTTTTTGCCCGCCTGCTGGTCATTCTCATGGTTCTCACCGTCCTCGGCATCATTTTCGCGCCCTACGTGGTCAAGGTGGTTGCCTGGGGCTGGGCGTACAAGGCCGAGCACGACAAGTATGTGCTCGGGGTGACGCTCACGCGGATCATGTTCCCGTACCTCCTGTTCATCGGCCTGGCGGCGCTGGCCATGGGCATGCTCAATTCGCTTCGTTCGTTCCTCATGCCCGCGCTCTCGCCGGTCATGCTGAACGTGATGACTATTTCCTCCGTTGTCCTGAGCCTGCAGTTCATGCAGGAGCCGATTTTGGGGGTGGCGGTCGGTATTGTCCTGGGCGGCATGTTCCAGTTTCTGATCCAGGTGCCGGGGCTCAAAAAACAGGGCATGATGGTGCGTCCGCAATTCGCGCCGACCCACCCCGGCGTTAAAAAGATCGGCACGCTGGCTTTGCCGGTTTTCATAAGCTCCTCGGTGAACCAGCTCAACATCTTCATCGGCACCATCTTCGCGTCCTTTCTCGCAACGGGCAGCATCACCTACCTGTTCTACGGCATGCGGTTCATCCATTTTCCTCTCGGCATCTTCGGCATCGCCATTGCCACGGCTGTGCTTCCGACCATGTCGGCCCAGGCCGCGCGGCGCGAAACGACGGAGTTTCGTGAGACGCTCTCGCTGGGTCTCAGGCTCGTATTCTTCATCATGTTTCCGGCCATGGCCGGCCTTATCACGCTGCGGGTGCCGATTGTGAACCTGCTTCTGGAGCACGGCCAGTTCGACCGTATCTCCACGCAGGGAACGGCTTCCGCGCTTCTTTTCTATGGCGTGGGGCTTTGGGCCTTTGCCGGGGTGCGGATCGTTGCTCAGGCCTTTTACGCCCTCCAGGACACCAGGACGCCTGTCAAGATCGCGGTGGCGGCGCTTGTTGCGAACATCC
>JAXIPA010000277.1:0-8738 GCA_045403145.1 Nitrospirota bacterium
CACCGGCCGGACGTTCCACGCAGTCCTCAAAGGCGAGCCCGTGGAGCATCACCCGGACACGGGCGTGCCGCTCATCGGGAGGCGAATTCCGTTCTGGGACGAGGTGGTGGCCGTGAGCAGACTTGCGGGAAAGGCAGTGCCGCTGAAATACCTCGGCGCGGACATATCGATATCCCATTCCGGTCCGGTCCTGCTCGAGCTCAATGTGCGGCCGGGGCTCGAGATCCAGAACGCGAATCTCAGGGGACTGCGTTGGGAACTGGAACGCATTGGTTGAACCTGACCCGGACAGGCCGGAAAAGCTATCAGCCACAGAGATCACAGAGAACACAGAGGGTAACAAAAACGAGAATAGGTATTTTAAACAAGATTCAAAGGCTTTTCTCTGTGCCCTCTGCCTGCGCCCAGTGGTTACGAGTGGAATCGCGAGTACAGGGTGTGTACTCTGTGGCAAAATTTTCTTGCCGGCTTGAGAAGAATTTGATTCATTCGTAAGTAAAAAGAGCATTTTAACGTTATAAAAAATGAGATCAAGGTCTGGGTCTGGGAGACTGCGCATGACGACGTCGAAGTTCAGAGTGTTCCGGGAAAGCTTCCTGCCCGTCATTGCGGTAATAGCCCTGCTCTTTTTCGTCCTTTTCTACGTACAATTCAGGGCCGCTTTCGATGCGACACGCGTCACGACCGTCGAGATCCTGGACCCGGCCGTGGCGCGGTCCGTGACCGAAACCGCGATCTCGGAACGGCAGGGCGCGCCCGTTCTTTCCGCGGCTGAATCCCGGGACCCCCGCTCCCTCGCGGCGGCGCAGCTCCTGACCGAGGAGAAATGGGATGAGGCGGAGAGGAAATACCGCGAGATTCTCGCAAACGGCCAAACTTCCCAGGCGCTGAACGACCTCGGCGTTCTCTTTTACCGAAAGGGCGATCTGAATCAGGCAATCAAGCAGTTCGACCGCGCCGTGAAGGCGCGGCCGGTCTATGCGCCGGTCTTTTTCAACCGCGGGCTCGCGCTGTCCCGGTCCCGCCGCTTCGCGGAGGCGGTGAAAGAGTACGAGGCCTTCATCGCGCAGATGCCCCATCACTTCGAGGCGCACTACGATATGGGTCTGGCGCTTCTCGAACTTAATGAATTCCGCCGGGCCGCGGAGGTCTTCGACAAGGCGTCCGGGCTCGCGGGCAGCGAGCGAAAGGCAAAGGCCCTCTATCATCTCGGCATGGCTTATCACGGCATCGGTCCGGAGATGGGCGATGAGGCGCGAAAGGCTTTCGAGGGAGCGATCCGCCTCAAACCTGACTTCATCGAGCCCAGATTCGGCCTCGCGCTGCTCGAACCGGACTCCCGAAAGGGCAAAAAACGGGCCCTCGCCCAGTATGACGCCGTGTTCAAGCTCAGACCGGCCCATCCCCCCGCTTTTTTGAACCTCGGCCTCCTGCAGAACTCATGGGGCGACGCCCGGGCCGCCGAAGAGGCATACCGGAAGGCGCTCCAGTTCAATCCCGAGTATGCTGCCGCGCGGTACAACCTCGGTCTCCTGCTCCTCGCCTCAAAACGCTGGGCCGAGGCGAGGGACGAGTTTGCATGGATCGTGCAACACGTGCCTGACGACGTCGAGGGCCGGTTCAACCTCGGCAGGTCGTACTTCGGCGAAAAGGATTACGAAGGGTCGTGGCGCGAGTATCTCCAAGCCATTGAACTCAGAAAGGGGAACTATCCCGAGGCGTATCTGAACCTGGGGCTCGTCGCGGTCGCCCAGGATCGTTTTGATGAAGCTGAGGGGTTCTACCGCAAGGCCATCAGCCTGCGCGAAGCCTATCCCGAGGCCTGGTACAATCTCGGCCTCGCGCACCTGCGCCGGAACCAGTGGGTTAAGGCTGAGGCCGCGTTCCGCACGGCGCTGAAGCAAAAACCCCACTATGAGCAGGCGTGGTTCAACCTGGGCGTGCTGTATACGCGCCTTGAGCGGGAAGACGACGCCATCGACGCCTACCGCAAGGCCGTCGAGATCTATCCCGACTATCACCAGGCCCGTCTCAATCTGGCGGTCCGCTACGCAAAAAAAGAGCGGTATGGTGACGCGATCCGCGAGTACCGGGCGTTGCTCGAACGGGACAACACATACGCTCTCGCATGGGGCAATCTCGGGCTGGCGTACCGTGATTCCGGAGACGCGAAACGGGCGGAGGAGGCCCTGCGCAAGGCGCTCTCGCTCGACCCGCAGAACGTGAAGACGATGCAGCAACTGGCTGAGGTGCTGGCAGCCGGCGGCAGTCTTCCGGAGGCGATCGAGCTTTTCCGGAAGGCCGTGGACGCCGAAGCAAACGACGCGCAGATCCGCGTTCGGCTGGCCCGGGTGTTGAACAAGGCGGGAAAAATCGACGAAGCGCGAAGCGAATTGGAGAAGGCCCGCATCCTCGACCCGAAGAACAGGAAAATCAAGAAAGAGCTGCAGGCACTGACGCAGAAGCAATAACTATTGCGGATAGTGGAATGCGGATTGCGGAATGAGAAGAAACTGATTGCGCAATGCTCTTTTAATCCGTCCGGAATCTGCAATCCGAAATCAAATAGGGGGAATGCCATGCGTAGGAACATCAGGAAGCTCTTCGCCGCGTGCGTGTATGTTTTTCTTGTCTTTTTTGCAGTCTCAGCCCTCGGCGCAGAGGCGTACGAGTACGATACGAAGAAAGCAAAGCCCGCCCCCCGGGAAAGAGGCGAGCGGCCCTATTCGTTTGAGTTCGAGACCGGCGTCGGCTATGACAGCAACGCCTATTTGGCCCCGGGCGCGCCCTATACGGATTTCGCCGTTGTGAGCGCTTCCACAGGAACCAGTCCCACGGTGACCCCCGTGGTCCATTCGGGGTATTTCATACCGATACGGTTCAAGGCTTCCTATGCCGGAGATCCCGCGTCCCGCGTCCGGTTCCTGGCTGCCTACCGGTTCAGCAACGACATGTACCCGCAAACCGACACGGACAATGCGGACCGCTATGACCACAAACTGAAAGCCGGCGTGGAGTTCGTGCTCGACAGGAAGGCGAGGCGGGAGGACACGCTGGATGTGGTCCCCTTCGTGGGGCTGCACAGGCAGATCTATGTGGACCACGACACCGGATTGGATAAGACATCGGGGGCCAGCAACATTTCAAACCGCTACAATTACCGGAGCGCAGGGTTCGACCTGGAGTACCGGAACCGGACTTTCGCAGTGCCGTACGAACTCCGTGCTTTCCTGGAAAAGCGCGACTATGACGACCCTGCGGGAGTAACGACCGAGCTGGACAACACCTACACGTCAATCGGCGCGGGAACGGAACTGCGGCTGGCAAGGCCGGTCCAGCTGGAGCTCAACTATGACTATGCCTGGAGGGACTATCAGTCAAGAAAGGCCCTCGACCTGAACGGCGACCTTGTCAATGGCACGACGCGGGAGTACACCTATCACAAGCTGAACGCGTCTCTCCGGAACCGGGTGACCGAGGACCTCGTCCTCTATGTCGATTACTTCTTCACGATCCGGAATGACGAGTTCGCGGGCTATAACGA
The DNA here is from genome assembly GCA_045403145.1 of Nitrospirota bacterium. Classification (GTDB taxonomy): domain Bacteria; phylum Nitrospirota; class UBA9217; order UBA9217; family UBA9217; genus JAJYKN01. The sequence goes on from JAXIPA010000277.1 coordinate 3,545, forward strand.
CTATACCGAGAACAGGTACCGCCTGCGGGCGATCCATGACGCCGGCGGCGCGCTTCGGCTCAGGGCTGAAGTGAGTCTGTGGACGGTTGATTATGACCGGGCTTTCGCCTTCGAGAATCCGACGCAACCGCGCAAGACCTATGACGTATGGTCCGTTCGACTCGAGGGAGAATACCGGGTGCGCGGACCATGGGCGGTCATTGCGGACTACCGGGTCCGGCGCCAGGATTCCACGGACCTCCGCTACGACTACGACCGGGATGTGATCTCGGCAGGCGTGAAGTATGAGTACTGATGCGGATAGGGTGTTGATAGACTCTAAAAAAAGACGTCACTCCCGCTTGTCGGGAGTCGTTCCGTTGAATAGCGTGGGGAAAAAAGATTCCGGTCAAGCCGGAATGACCCTGAAAGGATAGTGCAAGATGAGATGCCGGAAGACACTATTTCTGACCGCCGCCACGTTTTTGCTTGTTACGGCCTCCCTGTTTTTTATACCGGAGCATGCCGCAGCAGAGAATCTGACCATCGGCGCGGTGGAAGACGTGATGCTCCTCCCGTGGGGTGTGCAGTTCCCGGCGCGGGTAGACACGGGCGCCGCCACCTCGTCGATCGATGTCTGTGAGATTGCAGTGAAAGGCAAGGAGGTCCACTTTACCCTTGCCGGCAGGTGCGGCGGGCATCGTCTCATCCTTCCGCTCGTGGAGATGCGCCGCATCCAGACCTCGGAGGGAAGCGACGAGAGGCCTGTTGTGGAGATGGAGCTCTGCATAGGGTCCCGGAGAATTCTTGCTCCGGTCACTCTCAATGACCGCTCGCGACTCGAATTCCCCTTCCTCGTCGGGCGCAACATCCTTGAGGGGAATTTTATCGTCGACGTGAGCCGGTCGAAAACGATCCCTCCGACCTGTCACCGGGACCGTTCGCTATGAAAGGCTTGAGTTTCAGTTTGACAATCCTTCCTTATCTCTGCTATTCTCTGCATTAAATCATCCATGACCCCGCGAATCATAGCGCTCCGGGCCTGCACCCAGCGTTTACGAGCGACCCCGCGCGAGTGCAGGGTGAAATCCGCAATTCGAAACTTGCCCCGGCAATCGGTAAGCCGGGGTCAGCAATTTGAACAAGGAGCCCCATGCTCTCGAAGGTCATCAGCTCCGCACTGCTCGGCATAGACGCCTATCCCGTTGAAGTTGAGGTCGACATTGCGAGCAGGGGACTTCCCTTCTTCTCCACCGTGGGCCTGCCCGACGCGGCAGTAAAAGAAAGCAAGGAGCGGGTCCGCGCCGCGCTCAAGAATACCGGCTTCGACTTTCCCTTAAAACAGGTCGTCGTGAACCTCGCTCCCGCGGACATCAAGAAGGAAGGCTCCGCCTTCGACCTCCCGATCGCCATCGGCATGCTGATCGCCGAGGGCATCCTGAATCAAGAGATGGTTGACGGTTATCTCATCGTTGGCGAACTCTCGCTCGACGGCAGGGTCAAGCCCGTCCGGGGCGCGCTGTCCATGGCGGTGCTCGCGAAGAAGGCCGGGTATCGCGGCATGGTCATCCCCGCGGACAACGCGCAGGAGGCGGCGGTCGTCGAGTCCGTTTCGATCTTCGGCATGCAGACCCTCCCGCAGGTGGTGGAGTTTCTGACCGGTTCGGCACCTCTTGAGCCGGTGAGCATCAACCTGCAGAGCGCGTTCGAGACGTTTTCCGCTTATCAGGAGGATTTCTCCGAAGTAAAAGGACAGGAGCACGCCAAGCGCGCCATCGAGGTCGCGGCGGCCGGCGGACACAACATCATCATGATCGGCCCTCCTGGCTCGGGTAAGACCATGCTCGCGCGACGTCTCCCCACGGTCCTCCCCCAGATGAACTTCGACGAATCCATCGAGACGACGAAGATCCACAGCATCATGGGGTTATTGAAGAAAGGCCAGCCCTTGATCGCAACGAGGCCGTTTCGGAGCCCGCACCACACGATATCGGACGCGGGCCTGATCGGCGGCGGGCAGGTGCCCAAGCCCGGCGAGGTGAGCCTGTCGCACAACGGCGTGCTGTTTTTGGACGAGCTTCCCGAGTTCAAGCGAAACGTGCTCGAAGCGCTCCGCCAGCCGCTCGAGGACGGCCAGGTAACGATCTCGCGCGCCATCACGTCGCTCACCTATCCCGCGTCGCTCATGCTCGTCGCGGCCATGAACCCCTGCAAGTGCGGTAACTGGGGAGACCCCCAGCACCAGTGCCAATGCACTCCGCACCAGGTGCAGACCTACCGCTCCCGCGTCTCCGGCCCGCTTATGGACAGGATCGACATCCACATTGAAGTGCCCGCCATAAAGTTCAACGAGATATCGTCGGACAGGCCGGCGGAGCCGTCATCGGCGATCCGGGAGCGCGTGACCAAGGCGCGGGTCATCCAGTATGAGCGTTTTAAAAACGACGGCATCTACGCCAACGCGCACATGAAGCCGCGGCATATCCGCAAGTACTGCAAGATCGACGAGGACTCGCTCCGGCTCATGGAAACGGCGATGAACCGGCTCGGCCTCTCGGCCCGGGCGTATAACCGGATCCTCAAGGTGGCTCGGACCATCGCCGACATCGAAGGCAGCGAGAAGATCGCAACCGAACATATCTCCGAGGCGATCCAGTACCGGAGTTTGGACAGGAGGATGAATTAGGGGTGTCTTCTCGAAATCTCGGAGGAAATCATGAAGATCACCTATGATCCCGAAGTTGATATTCCTCGGATAGTATTTAGCGATGTGGCTGTCGAGGAAAGCGACGAGGAAAAGCCGGGGGTCATCCTGGACTTCGATAAGAATGGAAATGTCGTAGGGCTCGAGATCCTCGACGCGTCTAAGCGCATGGAAAATCCCCGCTCCGTCGAGTATGCTGTTGCAGGCTAGACGCCCAGAAGAAGCCGCGGCACATCCGAAAGTACTGCAAGATCGACGAGGACTCCCTCCGGCTCATGGAAACGGCCATGAACCTGCTTGGTCTCTCGGCACGGGCGTATAACCGGACCCTCAAAGTGGCCCGCACGATCCCCGATATCGAAGGCAGCGAGAAGATTGCGTCGCACGGTATCTCCGAGGCGATCCAGTACGGGAGCCTGGATAGAAATACAAGTTGAAGTTTTTTCATAGGCGTTGTAGAGAAAAGTCGCTTAGGAGCAAGCAATGTCAGTTCCGATATCTGACAAGCTATTCCTGAATTACCTTCAGTGCAAGTATGATGAAGTCGTAAAAGTCGCGCAACAACTCATTTGACGTCATTCCGGCTCGTCCGGAATCGTTTCTTTTCAGTACGTTGTAAAGCACTACGATTCCCGACGCCCTGCACTCGTGCTATGCACTCGTAAGCGCTGGGTGCAGGCAAGCGGGAATGACGACTTTTTACGAAACCATCAAGTATAAAGCATATTTGCAACTTGCCGGCAAAAGTGGAATCAAGAGCGATTATGAGAATTTTCTGAATGATCAGTCCTCATCATATCGGCGCTGTGCATGGCAGTACTTCCGACAAAGCAATCAAATCATTCCACTTCTTGAAGCGACAACCACTTTTTGCAAAAGGGATGCAGGAATATCTCGTTCTTCTGAGCATTTGTGAAACACTTCGGCTTCGGAATGCCAGCTTCCTAAGGTTTCTTATGTCTGGGGCTACCGATATTGATGAATTCCTGAAACCGCAGAGAGAAAGGGCTGCTTGACAATACATCAAAGATGATGTATAAAGAATGTGTAACGCGGAGGTGTGCTTGTTCGATCTCGTCTTCTTCACAACCGACAGGGGTGATTCGCCCCTTGATGAGTTCCTTGACGGGTTGGACAAGAAGTCGCGGGCGAAAGTGTCTGCGTACCTGTCGCTTCTGGAAGAAGAGGGGCCGAATCACAAGCGACCCTATGCCGATGTTGTCAGAGGGAAAATTAGGGAGCTGAGAATCCATTATAGCTCGAATCAGTACCGTGTCCTATATTTCTTTCACGTTCGCGATCAGATCGTACTGGTTCACGCCTTCTCCAAGAAGACGCAGCAGTTGAAAGAGAAAGACATCGAGCTGGCTGAAAGCCGTATGGAAGAATGGATGCAGCGGCATCCGTCAGGAGGCAGAGCATGAAGAAAGAAAAAATGAGGACATTTCGCAGCAGATTGCGCGAGGACCTCAAGGACCCCGAGTTTAAAGCGCATTATCAGGAAGAGCGGCAGGCGCTCAAGTTGGCAATGAAGATCGCAAAGCTGCGAGAGAAGAAGGGGCTGTCTCAACAGCAACTGGCAAAGCTCATGGGCACAAGCCAGCAAGCGGTCTCGCGGATCGAGAGCGGCGAATATGAAGGCTTCACGCTCAAGACACTGGAAAAGATCGCCGAAGCAACCGGCACGAGGGTCAAGATCGAGTTCGTTGCAGCATAGTTCATTATACGGCCGTGGTTCCCAAAGACGGCTGCGGAGCATAAGATTGGATAGCCGGGGCCGGACCAAGCCAACTATCTGAAATGCTATAGAAATAACGCGAAGAGTTGCCTGTTTGCGGCCTTAGAACCTTACGCTCATCCTGCTCATGCACGTCACAAACCCTTTCCCTCTCTTTTTCCTCCTGTATTCTACCCATCCCCTCTGAGAACTATTTCCCTTGTACCTAAGAATTTCTGCGGATATACAGAAAACCCTTCTTTTGGTAAGGTTTATCCAACGATAGAGAAAAACATATGCAGCGCGAAAAGGAGGGAACACATCATGCTTACACTTACGGGAGGTCAGGTGGTCGGGAACGGAACGTATTGGGATGTTACAACCGGATTGAGGATCGATATGGACCAGGAAGGCGCTTTGCCCGGGGAGAAGAGCGCAAAGTACCTCAAGGCATCGTCGAGTGCGATCCTTCTGACCGGCCCCATTCTCGGGCTCGTTTACATCATTGCCCTGCCGATCATGGGCGTCGTAACAGCCTTCGGACTCCTGCTGCAGAAAACGCTCGGCGGCGTGTTCAGCCTCGGCAGGAACATCGTCTCCTTCGGATGGAGGCCCGCCGAGTCCTATCTGGGAGGAAAGAACAGGAAAAGGACGACACTGACGCAGCCGGGAAGCAGCCGAAGACACGCTGACAGGGCATGGCCTTGTCGATAAAACAATAACCGATCTATTCCACCCCAAGGAGGATGTAACAATGAACACCATGTTTGATTTTGTAACCCATGTCAAAGGAA
>JAXIPA010000087.1:0-15051 GCA_045403145.1 Nitrospirota bacterium
TACCGAAGGTTGACGGCGTAATTCTTAAGTAGTGATACTGCCCTTTTCAACAATCGCCCATCCTTGACATTGTCCTCTTCATTTGGTTTACTTCTGTCAGTCCTTCTCGCAGCAAATGGCAAAAGCAATCTCATCACCCTACTGCAAATGACACATGTGAGGGACGAATTGCCCTGACGAGCATAGTAAGCCGCTAAGCGGTAAAAAAAGGGAGGTCATATATGGCTGAGATCAAATGGGAGAGGGACCTGAATGTTGCGTTGGAAAAGGCCAGGCAAACCGGCAAGCCGATCTTTCACGATTTCTGGTTCGGCGAGTGAATGGGCTGTGCGGCGATGAATACGGGTCCGTATTCGGATGAAAAGGTTCAACGGCATATAGAAGCAGAGTTCGTCCCTCTCAAGAGCGAGGTCAACTGGAAAAACCGCACCGAGCTCATGAAGAAGTATTCCATCAAGTGGACCCCCACCTTCCTCGTTCAGGACTCCGAAGGAAGGGAGCATGAACGGTTTGTGGGGTTCGTTCCCGTCGATGATTTTCTGGCGCACCTGGAACTCGGCAAGGGGAAGGTTTTTTTCAATCAGGACCGCTTTGCCCAGGCGATCGAGTTGTTCCAGACGGTTGTTGAACGGCATCCTGACTCAGGGGCCGCGCCGGAGGCGGTTTTTCTGCTCGGCGTGGCCGGGTACTGGAAAACCCATGAAGTTAAAGCCCTGCGCAGGATATACGATACCTTGACCATGAAGTATCCCGCGAGTGAATGGACGCGCCGGGCCCATCCTTACTCCGGGATTTCTCCGGAATAATAAGCTCCTTGAACAATGTCAGGAGGCAGAGTCCTCCGCAGTGACGGGTTTCGACAGAATGCCGTGGATAGGAAGGAGAGATCCGTGATACTCCACAGATGCAGGACCACTGCAATCGCTGCTATCGTCATCCTGTTTATCCTGCCCATTATCGGTCTCGCGGCAGAACGCGCGGTCGGCGCTGATCCCCACGCGGCGCCGGATCCCGCCGAGGTGAACGCCGTCACGCAGGTCCGGGACAACCTGTACCGCTTCACCACCAGCCGGGGACGCGCCCTGCACGCGTCGCTGTTCCTGGTCACCGACGAAGGAATCATCCTCACCGACCCCATCCGGACCTCGGGGGCGCTGTGGCTGCGCGACGAGCTCAAGCGTCGTTTTAACAAGCCGGTGAAATACGTCATTTACAGCCACGCCCACTTCGATCACATCGGAGGCGGGCAGGTGTTCCAGAAGGACGGCGCCATGGTCATCGCGCACGAAAACGCCGTCGATCCCATCGTGGGAGAGAAGCTGCCCACGGCCGTACCGGACAAGATCTTCAAGGACAGGATGACGGTCGAACTCGGCGGCGAGGTTGTCAAGCTGACCCGCGTGGCCCCAAGCCATTCGAACAGCATGATCGTCATCGAATTTCCAAGGCAGCGGGCCGTCATGGCCGTCGACTTCTGCCCGGTCAACGGCCTTCCCTACAACGACCTCCCCGATTTCTACTACGACGGGTGGATGGAATCGCTGGAGTATCTTAATGCGCTCGATTTCGACATCCTGGAGAGCGGCCATCTGGAGCTCGGGACCAAACCGAATGTGGCGCTGAATATCGAATACATGCGAAGTCTCCACGACCAGGTTCTCACGCTGATCCGGCAAGGTCAGCCGTGGGACCAACTATCCCGGAATGTGAAAACGGACCCGAAATTCAGGAATTGGGCCTTTTACGATGAACGGCGGGTCCTGAATATTTTGGGGATGTACCGCTGGGTCTCGGGACACCGGCGCGGCATCTGGTGAGGGCCGGGGGCTGGCAGCGCCGAAAGTAGATTTTCTCTGCGTTCTCTGCGGTGAAAGTTTTCGACACTATAATTAATTTGACAAGGAGGGCATTCATCATGATATCGCTCGACATCAACGGCAAGAAATATCAGGTGGACGCTGCACCCGATGCGCCGCTTCTCTGGGTCATCAGGGAGCAGCTCAAACTCACGGGAACGAAGTACGGCTGCGGCATAGCGCAGTGCGGGGCCTGCACCGTACACATCGACGGCAAAGCTGAGCGGTCCTGTCAGGTGCCGATGAAGGATGCGGCAGGCAAGAAGATCACTACCATCGAGGCTGTGGGGGCCACGAAGCCCGGCAAGGCGGTGCAGGAGGCCTGGATCGCCGAGGACGTGCCCCAGTGCGGCTACTGCCAGTCCGGACACATCATGGAGGCCGCGGCCCTTTTGAGCGCCAACCCGAAGCCGTCGGACGGGGACATCGACGCGGCCATGAACGGCAACCTTTGTCGCTGCGGTACGTATCTGCGGATCCGGAAGGCCGTGCGTCGCGCAGCCGACACAATGGCGAAAGGAGGCAAGCCATGAGCGGGATACAGAACATAAGCCGTCGTGATTTCCTTAAAGCAGGCGCCCTGCTCGGGGGCGGCCTGGTCCTGGGCGTATCCCTTCCCGCGCCCGCGTCTGGCGCGAAGGCAGGGGAGGCTTCGAAGCTCAATGCCTTTGTCCGCATCGGCCCGGACGACACGGTGACGATCATCGTGAACCATTCCGAGATGGGCCAGGGCATATACACGTCGCTTCCCATGCTCGTGAACGAAGAGCTCGATGCGGACTGGGCGAAGATCAGGATCGAAGCGGCTCCCGTGGACGAGGTGTACAACCATACCGCCTATGGCATGCAGATGACCGGAGGCAGCTCCAGCGTCTGGAGCGAGTACGACCGGCTGAGGCAGATGGGCGCTGCTGCCCGGGAGATGCTGATCGCGGCAGCGGCAAAGCAGTGGAAGGTCGATCCTTCAACCTGCCGGGCCGAGAAGGGGAACGTGATTCATTCGAGCGGCAAGAAATTGAGCTATGGAAACCTTGCGAAAAAAGCCGCCGCAATGCCGGTGCCAAAGGACGTCAAACTGAAAGACCCGTCCCAGTATTCGATTATCGGTAAGCCCATGCGCAGGCTTGATACGGCCGAAAAGGTGAACGGCTCAGCCAAATTCGGCATGGACGTGTCTCTCCCCGGCATGCTCACGGCCGTGATCTCCCGTCCTCCCGTGTTCGGCGCGAAGGTCAAGAGCGTGAAGGACGGGAAGGCGAAGGCAGTGCCCGGCGTCAAGGCCGTGGCGCAGGTGCCGTCCGGCGTGGCGGTGATCGCAAAGGACTTCTGGTCCGCGAAAAAGGGCAGGGACGCGCTCGAGATCGTCTGGGATGAAGGCCCCCTTGCAGCGCTCTCGACAACGGGATTGCGAAAGCAGTACGCGGACTTCGCCAAAACATCGGGTCTGGCTGCTAAGAAGGAAGGCGACGTTGATTCAGCCCTGGCAAAGGCCACAAAAAAGTTAAGCGCCGAGTTTGAGGTCCCGTACCTTGCCCATGCGACGATGGAGCCCATGAACTGCACCGTGGATTTGAAGAAAGACTCCTGCGAGATATGGACGGGCACGCAGTTTCAGACCGCGGACCGGAAGGCGGCCGCTGAGGTTGCCGGGCTCAAGCCCGAGCAAGTGCAGATCCATACGATGTATCTGGGCGGCGGTTTCGGAAGGCGGGCCAATCCGGCGAACGACTTCGTGAAGGAGGCCGTGCACGTGGCCAAGGCGGCCAAGGCACCGGTGAAGGTGATCTGGACCCGGGAAGACGACACGCAAGGCGGGTACTACCGCCCGATGTGGTACGACCGGATAGCAGCGGGGCTGGACGAGAAAGGCGATCCCGTTGCCTGGAAACACACGATCGTCGGCCAGTCCATCATCGGTGGGACACCCTTCGAGAGCGCGATGGTCAAGAACGGCATAGACAACACGTCGGTGGAGGGCGCAGCGGACCTTCCCTACTCCGTTCCGAACGTGCTTGTGGACCTGCACAGCCCGAAGACCGGCGTGCCGGTCTTGTGGTGGCGCTCCGTGGGCCACTCGCACACGGCATTCGTGGTCGAGAGTTTCATCGACGAGCTGGCCCACGCAGCCGGAAAGGACCCCTATGAGTATCGCAAAGGCCTTCTTGCCGGCAACAAGCGTCATCTCGGCGTGCTGAACCTGGCGGCGGAGAAGGCGGGTTGGGGAAAACCGCTCTCCGAAGGGAGGGCCAGGGGCATCGCGGTCCACGAGTCCTTTGGCAGCTACATCGCACAGGTGGCCGAGGTCTCCGTGGACAGCGCGAGCGGGAAGATCACGGTGCACAAGGTGGCCTGCGCCGTGGATTGCGGCAAATACGTGAATCCCGATACGATCAGGGCGCAGATGGAGTCCGGGATCGTCTTCGGCCTTTCGGCGGCGCTGCACGGACAGATCACGTTCAGGGACGGCAGGGTGGAACAGAGCAACTTCCACGACTATCCTCTCCTGCGGCTGGACGAGATGCCGCAGGTGGAGGTCCACATCGTCGAGAACCGCGAGAAGTCCGGCGGGATCGGCGAGCCGGGTGTACCGCCCATTGCCCCGGCCGTGGCGAACGCGGTGTTCGTGGCAACCGGGATTCGCCTGAGGAACCTGCCGATGACGCCCGAGGTTGTGAAAGCCGCGATGAAAGCGTAGATCGGATGAATATTGCCACGGAGGGACACGGATTTCCACGGATAAAGGCAAAGCTAATCAGCCGTAAAGAAGCGTACCCTGCTGTAGCCAAAACGCGGGCATAAACAATTCGAGCAATGGGAAAATCAAAGGTCATTACCTCTTGCGTCTTTTGCCTTTTTGCGGCAAAATAGGTTTTAGATTTTGTTCGTGTCCATCCGTGGATAAGCTTATTTTTGATTTTTAGGGTATATCTCTATGGAAATCTATGAAGAAATACTGCGGCTGAAAAAATCCGGCAGGACATCCGCCCTTGCTACGATTGTCGAATGCAAGGGCTCTTCGCCCCAGAAGCAGGGCGCGAAGATGCTCGTGCGCGACGACGGGACGATCATGGGGACCCTGGGCGGCGGGTGCATCGAGGCCGAGGTGGTCCAGCACAGCCTGATGGCAGTCCAGGACGGACAGCCCCGCACCGTTCCGTTCGAGCTCACCGAGAAGCACGGCGGGCTGGTGTGCGGCGGGACGGTGCTCGTGTACATCGAGCCGGTCATGATCGAACCGCGGATCGTGATTCTCGGCGCAGGGCATGTGGGAAGAGCGCTTTCGACCCTCGCCCGGTTTTCGGGATTCAACGTCACGATCGTCGACGACCGGCCCGAGTTCGCGAACAAGGACAATATCCCCGACGCCCACGATATCGTGGTTCACGATTTTCCGAACGTCTTTTCCCGCGTCCCGGTCGAAAAGGACACCTATGTCGTCGTGGCGACCCGCGGGCACAACCACGATCTCGATGCGGTCACGGCCGCGCTCGGGACCGGCGCTGGATACATCGGGTTGCTCGGGAGCCGACGCAAGAAAGGCCTCCTCATGAACGCCCTGCGCGATGCGGGGTTTACGCGGGAGAACATCGACCGCGTCATTATCCCTGTCGGCATAACCATCAACTCAGTGACGCCCCAGGAGATCGCCGTCAGCATCATGGCGCAGATCATACAAAGGAGGAGACAGCATGGCGCACCGCGTAGCGGCCCTGCTGCTTGCGGCGGGTTCGTCCAAAAGGATGGGTCGCCCGAAACAACTGCTTCCGCTGGGAGATAAGCCCGTCATCAGGCACTGCCTCGACGCCGTCATTGCCGCGGGCATCCGGGACATCGTCGTTGTCGCAGGCGCGCATAATGCGGCTATCACCGAAGTCCTGCGGAATACGCCGGCGCAGATGGTCCAGAACGACGACCCGGACAGCCAGATGGCCGATTCCGTGAGGATGGGACTTCGCGCCATCAATGAGCCTTTTTCCGGGGTGCTCATCTGCCTGTCCGACCACCCCCTCGTGCAAATGGAAACGATCAAGGCAGTCGTCAGCCGGCATAATGAAGAGCCGGACCGCATCATTATCCCGGCCTGTGGGGGAAAGCGCGGACATCCCACGCTTCTTCCCCGGGAGATCATCGATGAGATCTTCTTTGCGCCATCCCTCCTCGATATCATAAAAAAAGACGCGGGAAGAGTGCGGGTCCTTGAGGTCGCTGATGACGGAATCCTGCAGAACATGAATACCGAGGAGGACTACCGGAAGGCCTGTGAAAAATTCAATTTAAAGAATAGAATCGCCTGAAAGAGCACATCTTCAAGACGTTCCGGATACCTGTTTTGCCTGCCGGAATATCTTCTTTACTCTTTTGACAGCGACAGATTATTGTGGTAATTTATGACCTAATGAAAGAACCAGCCGATAGCGATGCGCTTTCTCCCGAAGTCCAGGATATCATGCGGAACCTTGTCTCCGCGATCAGGACAGTGAAGCTCTATCCGCCCAACAATCCCGTCTATTTTCAGTCCGTTAAAAAATCATACGAAACGCTGAGCAAGTTTCTGGAGTCCTCCCCGGAATATCACGCGGGTGTGCAAAAAACCTGGTTCACCTACCAGAACACGCCGATCGGGAAAGAAGCTCAGTTGAACAGGTCCATTGCCCAGGACCTCTTCGCGAAGGGGATCCGGGAGATCGTCTTCAGCACCGGGGTGACCGAAGCGGAGTTTCTGGACCTCTGCCGGTCCCTTGCCCTGTCCGCGGAAGAACTGGCTATGAAAAGCGGGATCTCTTCGCTCCTTTGGGAAAAGGGGGCGGAACACATCAAGGTGACCGAAGCCGGCCTTGACGAAGTCATAGCGACGAGGACCGATTCCCGAACCGCCGGCGGCGTCCTTGAACCGGCGACGGCGAAGAAAAAGGCAGGCTTTTCCCGCGGCACGCTTGTGTTGGGTGATGTCATGACCGACCCTTCCGGGTTCGGCGCCAGCATGGTGGAGCTTGCGAAGCAGACCAAAGCTGAACACGAAAGCATGGAAGAGCGCCTCTACGCGCTGTACCAGGAAGCCGGCCGCAAGATCGAGAAGGAACACGCCGCTGAAAGCGGCGACCTGTTCCAGGGACTGGCCAAGTCCGTCCTCGCCCTCGAGTCACCTTATCGCGAGGGGCTTGTAGCCGGCAAGCTGTACGGAGAGCTGGATGCCGAAATGGCCGGTGACCAGGAGGCCGATCAACAGCTGCCGAGCGCTCTTCACGAAGTTCAGACAGGGCGTTTTTCGGACTCATGGACCGTGAAGCAGGTGGCGGTGCTCCTGAAGAAAACGGCGGCACGGAAAACCGCGCCGTCCTCTCCGCCTCAGTCGCCCGATGTCCTTGAGGCCGTGCCGATTCCCCAGGACCTGATCGGAATAGCGAAGGAACTTACGGAGTACAGCCCCGAAGAAATGGCCGAGCTCAAGGCGCTGGGCGATGCGGGGATGGAGTCGGATATCATTGAAGCGGCCGTGCGGACCCTCGTTTTACTGATCCCCCTCGTTAAGAGTCCGGTGCGTTCCGCTCCGGAGGAGAAGGCTACCACCCGTTTCTTCGGCATTATCCACCAGCTTGAGGACATGTTGAGCTATCTCCTGCAGAAAAAGAATTACGAGCTGGCAACGCGCATCGTCCGGGCGCTTAACCTGCCCGCGGACCCCGCATTCAAGCCGCGCATGATGGAGGCGTTAAGGAAGACGACATCCAAGGGCGCCATCGTGGCGGCGATCGGAGAAATGCGGAAACACCCGAGGAGCACGTCTCAATACCAGTGGGCCTATACCTATGTGTCCCTGCTGGAGCGGGAAGCGACTGAAGTCCTGCTTGAGTTCCTTGCGGAGGAACAGGACCGGACGGCGCGGATCTTCTACCTCGATCTGGTAAAAAGCGTGGGGAAGAAGCAGATCGCATTGCTCGGGGAGCATCTTTCCGATGACCGCTGGTACTATGTGCGGAACATCGTGAGCATTCTGGCGGTAAGCGGGGCGGACCAGGCCATTACGTTTCTCCGAAAGGCGGCGGACCACAAAAATATCCGGATTCGGCAGGAAGTGATCAAGGGGCTGGTCTCCATCGGCGGGAAAAAGGCGGCAAGCGTGCTGGCGAAATTTCTGCGCAATCAGGAGGATGATATCCGGTTAATGGCCATACGCGCATACACCGATTTCCCGGAGATCGGCGCCGAAGAGGCGAGACCGCTCATCGAGTTTCTGGAGGGCCGCCCCATCAGGAACACGGAGCGGGAACTGACGCTTGAGGCGATCAAGTCGCTGGGGAAGACCGGCGGCCGGGACGCGGCGGATTTTCTGCAGCGTTATTCGCGGATCCGGTGGTGGAAGCCGCGGAAGCTCCAGTTGGAGCTTCGCGAAGCATCGCGGCAGGCTATCGAGGAAATCACGGGGAGAAAGGCAGATGCCGGACGAACAGAGCGATAGTCGGGGAGAGGCGAGACAGTCCTTTTTCGCGAAGCAGCAGCTGATCGGTTCTGCCAGGACCGCCTTCCAGCAGCTGTCGGCTGTCGTTAAGAGCGCGACCCTTTATCCGGAAGCGCACCCCTATCTGCTTACCGCTGCGGACAAGCTCCTGGGCAGTATCGCGGAACTGTCGGTGGGCAGGAAGGAAGTTCCGTTTTATCTTGTGGGCGGTGAGCTGTTTTTCGAGACACTGTCCGTGCCGATCGATCAGAGTCTCTCGCTGCTTTTGGAGCAGTTTGCCGTCCGGAACATGGGAGGGATCGTTTTCAAACCGGGCCTTACTCCGCAGGAACTCATCCGCTTTGCCGGTTTGGTGAACAAAGAGCCCGAGACCTTTACCGCCCCGGGAGGCATCAATGAGGTGATCGCGAAAGAGGGCATCACACACATTGAGCTTCACCGCGTGCTGCTCATAGACAAGAAGGAGGGGGGCGCCATCAAGGCGGAGAGGAAAAAGGCCACAGAGATTTTCCAGAACGCAATGGACGCCGTGAAGGACATGGTCCAGGCCGTGCATCTCGACCAGACCGGCAACGTGCGAAAAATGAACTCGATAGTCCAGACCATGGTTGACAACATACTGGACAATCGGGACGCCCTCCTGGGATTGACGAGCATCAAGATGTATGATGAATATACCTTCGTCCACTCGGTCAACACGTCGATCCTCGCCGTTTCCCTCGGCGCTTATCTTTCGTTTGAGAAACCCCAGATCGCCGCGCTCGGCGTCGCCGGCTTGATGCACGACATGGGCAAGGTGACCGTCCCCCATGAGATCATCAATAAGCCGGGAAAGCTCACCGACGAGGAGTGGGAGCAGGTAAAGAGGCATCCCATCGAAGGCGCCCTGCTCCTCGCAGACGCTCCGAGCGTGTCCAAGCTGGCAATGGTGGCGGCCTTCGAGCACCATCAGAACAGCGACGCCCGGGGGTATCCGCAGGTCGACGGCACGCTGCGGCGGCATCCCTTCTCACAGATCGTTTCCCTGGCCGATGCCTATGAGGCCCTCACGGCGGCGCGGGTGTACTACAGCGTTCAGATGCCGCCGGATCAGGCCGTCCGCATCCTGATCGGCAAGCGCGGCAGCGCCTTTAACACCACGCTGATAAAGGCCTTTGTCAACATGATCGGGATCTTCCCCCTCGGCACGCTCCTCAAACTGGATACGGACGAGGTGGGGCTGGTCATACACCAGACCCGCGACCTGATGCGTCCCCGCGTTCTGCTGCTTACCAAGTTCGATGGATCGGAAAAAGAGACCGGGCAGGAGGTCAGCCTCCTCGAGACCGAGAGCGGAAAGTACAAACGCACCGCCGTCGGCACCATCAATCCGTACGCCGCAAAAATCGATGTGAAAAAATACCTTAGCTAGCGACGTAGCGACCGGGCTTGCCGCTGGTACGAAGCGGGACATCCGATGCTGGGAGCGGTCCGTTTTCTGCTATACTATTTTTAAAAAAAATGCCGCATTGCCGCTCGCGCCAGATAGGTGTTGTATATTGCCGTCGTAAAGCGGATAATTACTAAATGCTGCAAGCCATAAAAGATATTTCCTGCTGCTTTCGTATCACTCGCCTTTCTAAGGGGCTCTCATGAAAATCCTTCTCGTGTATCCAAAATATCCCGAAACCTTCTGGAGCTTCAAGTACGCATTGAAGTTTATTTCCAAGAAAGCGAGCCTTCCGCCGCTCGGGCTTCTGACCGTCGCGGCAATGCTCCCGCCTGAATGGGAGCTGCGTCTTGCGGACAAGAGCGTGAAAAAACTGAAGGACGCAGACCTCCTGTGGGCGGATTATGTGTTCCTGAGCGCCATGTCCATCCAGAAGGAATCGACTCTTGCCGTGATTGCCCGTTGCAAGGCGCTCGGCGTAAAGGTGATTGCCGGCGGTCCTCTATTTACCGCGACCCCTGAGGAGTTCGCCGATGTTGACCATCTCGTTCTGAACGAGGCGGAGGTCACGCTTCCCTTGTTCCTTGAGGATTTGAAAAACGGCTCGGCGCGCCATATGTACACATCTCCTCAATGGGCCGATCTCAAAACGACGCCGGCGCCGAGGTTCGATCTGCTGAACATGAAAAAGTACGCTTCCATGAACGTCCAGTATTCCCGGGGCTGTCCCTTTGACTGCGAGTTCTGCAACATCACCGTCCTGTACGGCAGGACCCCCCGGACGAAAAACACCGGACAGGTCCTCGCGGAATTCGAGAGCCTCTACGCGCGGGGATGGAGAAACGGCGTGTTTATCGTGGACGACAACTTTATTGGGAACAAGGGGAAGCTCAAGAGCGAGGTCCTGCCCGCCGTCATTGCGTGGATGAAGGAGCGGAAGCATCCCTTTACCCTTTCCACCGAAGTCTCCATCAACCTGGCGGACGACGAGGAACTGATGCGGCTTATGGTCCAGGCCGGGTTCGACACGGTTTTCGTGGGCATCGAGACACCGAACGAGGAAAGCCTCGCGGAATGCGGCAAGGTACAGAACAGGAACCGGGACCTGATCGAGAGCGTGAAGAAGATCCAGCGCGCCGGTCTCCAGGTCCAGGCGGGGTTCATCGTGGGGTTCGACAAGGACCCGGCTTCGATCTTCGACCGGCTCATCGGGTTCATCCAGGAAAGCGGGATCGCCACGGCCATGGTGGGGCTCCTGAACGCGCCGCACGGCACCAAGCTCTATCACCGCCTCAGGAACGAGGGAAGGCTCTTAAAATCGGCGACCGGTGACAACACGGATTTTTCCATCAACTTCGTGCCCAAAATGGACCCCGACGCCCTGCTGGACGGCTACCGCACGATCCTGAACACGATTTATTCACCGAAGCACTACTATGCGCGGGTGAGGAAGTTCCTGAGCGAATACAAACCTGCCCGGTTGCACAGGACCCGCCTCCCGTTTACGCACGTCATGGCCGCATTCAAGTCCATGGTGCGCCTCGGCATCATCGGGAGGGAGCGGTTCCAGTACTGGAAGCTTTTTTTCTGGTCCCTCTTCACGCGGCCACGGCTCCTCCCGCTGGCCCTTACCCTCTCGATCTACGGGTACCACTTCCGTACGGTATTTAAACGCCACGAGAAGCTCCGGGGTTTGGGCGTGTAGCGGCAATCTCGGCGCCCTCTGCCACTCAGTGGTGGATTTTTTCCCTGTTTCAGCCCGGCCCTATCGACCTCATGACCTCTTATCCCATAGACGACATTTTACCCAGGCTTAAAGAGACGGTCCTCAGGAACCCATCAGTCGTTCTTCAAGCGCCGCCGGGGGCGGGCAAGACCACCCGCGTTCCTCTCGCCCTGCTCGACGTGCTGACGCCCGATAAAGGCCGCATCGTCATGCTCGAACCGCGCCGGATCGCCGCTGTTTCCGCAGCGCGCTGGATGGCGAAATCGCTCGAAGAGGACGTGGGTGACACGATCGGCTACGCGATCCGCTTCGATGCGAAGCGATCCGCGAAGACCCGCATCGAGGTCGTGACCGAGGGCATCCTTACTCGGCGCCTTCAGTCCGACCCGGGGCTCGAAGGAACGGCGATGGTCATCTTCGACGAGTTCCATGAGCGAAGCATCCATGTCGACCTGGCGCTTGCTCTCTGTCTCGACATTCGAAAACATTTGCGGGAGGACCTGAAAGTCCTCGTCATGTCGGCCACCCTGGACTGCGGTCCCATCGCCGCACTGCTCGGCAATGCTCCGGTGATCTCCTCGAGCGGCAAGGCCTTTCCCGTGGAAGAACGGTATCTCGCGGACAACGCGGACCCGCTGCCCCTGCGCGTCGCCGGGGCGGTCAGGACGGCGTTGCGGGAAACCCGGGGCGATGTCCTCGCCTTCCTGCCCGGAACGCGTGAGATACGCGCCTGCGTCAAGGAACTGAACGAAACGCTCGATGGACGCGAGGAGCGCATCGCGGTCTGCGCGCTCTACGGCGATCTTCCGTTTGAGGAGCAGGAGCGCGCCATTTTGCCGTCGCCTGAGAAACGCAAGGTCGTGCTCGCCACGAACATCGCGGAGACGAGCCTGACCATTGAAGGCGTTCGCGTCGTGGTTGACAGCGGGCTCACTCGTATGTTCCGGTATGACCCGGCATCCGGCATGAACAGGCTCGTCACCGTCGCGGTTTCAAAGGCCTCGGCCGAACAGCGCAAAGGCCGGGCGGGGAGGCTGGGTCCGGGTGTGTGTTACCGTCTGTACGCCAAACAGGATTTTCAGGGCATGCCGGCTTTTATCCAGCCGGAGATTCTGATGTCCGACCTTGCACAACTGGTGCTCGAACTTGCGGTATGGGGCGTGAAAGATCCCAAAACGCTCTCGTGGCTCGATGCGCCGCCTGCCGCTGCCTGGGATTCCGGTCTGCGGCTTCTCCGTGAATTGGGCGCGCTTGATCCTTCAGGCTCGGCCACGGATGCCGGCAGGGCGATGGTCCGGCTCCCCCTTCATCCGCGGCTCTCCCGGTTATTGCTGAGGGCGCAGGAACTGGGTTGTTTACGCCTTGGCGCGGACCTGGCCGCAATTCTTACGGAGAGGGACATATTCCGGCGCGGCTCGGAGGAGCGTTTCATCGATGAACCTGATGTATCAGAGCGGATTGACGCACTGCGAAGGTGGCGAACGGGTTCGGAACCAGGCCGGGCCGTTGACCAGGCAGCTTTGCGGGTTGTCGATCGGACGTCAGCGCAGCTCTTACGCTTGATGCCCGGGACGCGGCACGAGCCCGCTCGGGATATTATTGATGGCGAACTGATCTCCCGGCTCGTTCTCGCCGCCTATCCGGACAGGATCTGCAAGCGCCGCGAAGAAGGCGGCGGCCGGTTTGTCCATGTTCAGGGAAGGGGCGTGCGTCTGTCACGGGACAGCCACCTGCTCGGCAGCCCGTACCTCATCGCCGTGACCGTCGATGCGGGCGAGAAGGCGGAAGGCTTTGTCCATATCGCCGCGCCGGTTACGGAGGAGCTTGTCCGGAGCGAGTGCGGCAGCCGCATCGAAACCGTGAGGAGCGTGGCATGGGACCGGAAGGAGGGCAGGATTATCGCGGCCATCGAAGAACGTCTCGGGGCACTGCTCCTTTCCACGCGGCCCTTCACTCCGGCTGATGAAGAGTCCGCGCCGATCCTCTGTGAAGTCATCCGGACAACACCAGGCATCCTTGCATTCAGTAAGGAGGCGAGGCAGTTTCAGGGCAGGGTTGGACTCATGGTCCGGGCTTTTCCGGAGGAGTCCTGGCCCGCTCTTACCGATGAGCGGCTCTCCTCCAAGCCGGAGGAATGGCTTCTTCCCTGGCTGAGGAACATTCGCAGCGCTCAAGGCCTCGGCAATCTGCACATCCTTCCGGCGCTCAAGGCCATGCTTTCCCGGGACCGGCAGCGGACGCTGGAGGAGCGCGCGCCCGAGTTTCTCGTTGTTCCGAGCGGCTCGCGCGTCTCGCTCGATTATACGGCCGGCGAACAGCCCGTCCTGGCCGTTAAATTACAGGAGATGTTCGGGCTTGCCGACACACCCGTGATAGCGGCCGGAAGGGTAAAGGTCGTGCTGCATCTGCTTTCCCCGGCCCGCAGGCCGGTCCAGATCACACAGGACTTGAAAGGGTTCTGGAACACCGGATATCCTCTGGTAAAGAAGGAATTGAAGGGACGCTATCCCAAGCACCCCTGGCCGGACGATCCGTGGAACGCCCCGCCCACGCGCCGCACGCAGTTCCGTCCCCGGTGAAAGGACGCTCCCGGGAGTTGCTTCGGCGAGATAGTAGGGTCCCAGTACCGCGCTTGACTATTTTCTCGTATTTGCTTACACTATCCGCAATAAACCGCATAAAGGTGAAAACAAACCATGTCCGCTTCTTCCGTTATAATCCGGTGCCCCAACTGCCTGGCGCTGAACCGCGTACCCCAGGCAAAGCTTCTGGGCAAACCCGTCTGCGGCAAATGCAAGGCGGTCCTCGAGTTCCCGCGCCAACCCCTCTGGGCGAAAGGCGAGAGCTACGATTTTGCGGTCGCAAACTGGCCGGAAACGCTCCTCGTCGTTTTCACGGCGACGATATGCGTCTACTGCAGAATTGTCGACCCCGTTATAACCGAGCTCGCCCGCCAGAAAGCGGGAAAGCTCAAGGTCATGAAGGTTGATACCGAAACGGACGAACTTTTGTCAAAGCGCTTTAAGATAACGAAAACCCCGACCTTCATTGTTTATAAAAACGGCGTAGAACTTATCCGGGTGGACGGCGCGCCGAAGGAAAAGACCGACCTGGTCAAATGGATCGATAATCTCATAAACTCTACGAGCGATTGAGCCGCCGTTTCGGGTCAATGAAAGAAGAAATGAGGGTAAGCTTCGCGTGAAAAAATTCCGCCTGCACGACCGGCTTCAAGAATAAAAAAAGAGGCGCAGGGGAATCTCAGCGCCTCGATACTCTTTTTTCTCTTGTTCTTTTCTTATGGGGTGATATACGCGCTGCGCGTCAGTTGCGCAGTCTGATTCAGCGTTTGTTCACACTTTACTCCGTTCGCAAGCTCTTCATAATGCCTGTCGGCAAGCTGCCATGCCTGCTGGTAAAGATGTCTCGGCTGTTTCAACTTCAATCGAAACATACCTTTTTCGAAATGAACAGGCATGAACACACCCGCTTCCCGCGCGAGGAGATCCGCCTGCACAAGCGCCCACTCGCTGCCCGTCGTGAAGCCGATGCGCTGACCCACCGGTACGCCGGCGGCAAAACC
>JAXIPA010000072.1:0-15089 GCA_045403145.1 Nitrospirota bacterium
ACCGCCGTCTGGACGGGCAGAGGGGTCTTCTTTGCCTCGTCGGCCTGCAGGGTCGTGATGGCGTCTGTCTCGACCATGCGGTTCAGCACGTGGGCGCGCCGCTGTCGGGCGCCTTCCGGCGACCTGAAGGGAGAATAATACTTGGGTGCCCGGGGCAAACCGGCGAGCAGGGCGCATTCCGCGATATTCAGGTCCCTGGCGGGCTTTCCGAAATAGATCTGCGCCGCAGCCTCCACGCCGTAGGCGCCGCTGCCGAAATAGATTTGATTGAGATAGAGCGAGAGGATCTCACGCTTCGTGTACTGCTGCTCGATCCTGAGGGCGAGCGCCATTTCCTTGAGCTTCCGCGTATAGCTTCTCTCCGGCGTCAGGAAGAGCACCTTGGCGAGCTGTTGCGTGAGCGTGCTGCCGCCCTCCAGCACTTTGCGTGCGCGGACATTCCGGATGAAGGCACGCGCCATACCGCGATAATCGATTCCCGGATGGTCGTAGAACCTCGTGTCTTCGGTTGCAATCAGCGCCCGGATCAGGTTCTCGGGGATCTCCTCGAGTGAAACGGGCGTCCGGTTTTCCAGAAAAAATTCAGCCAGGAGCCTGTTGTTGTCGGAATAGACCCGGGACGTGATGCTCGGCCGGTATTCCTCGAGAGTGCGGACCTGGGGCAGGTCCCAGGCCGAAAAGATGATGAACCCCGCTGCTCCGCCCAGGAACGCCGCGGCCAGCGTAAGGAATAGTACAGGCAGAATTGACGTTCCCTTTTGTCGCATGAAGGGCATTATACCTCATACCTCCGGGAATGCAAAAAACAAAGTGAAGGCAACCTGCAGGGGTTCTCTTGTCTTTTATCCCGCACAATGTTATGATTCGCCATTCCCTGTCATAAGAGGAGGAATTGCCGTTGAATACCGGACTGGTGATCGTCTTTACCGGCGATGGGAAGGGGAAGACGAGCGCGGCGCTCGGGATCGCGCTTCGGGCGACGGGCCACAAGATGTTCGTTTCTCTTGTACAGTTCATCAAAAATTCGTCCGATACCGGCGAGGTACTGGCTTCCGGCCGGCTGGCACCCGAGGTTGAATTCGTTTCATTGGGCAGGGGATTCGTGAACTGCCGAGGCGATACAACGCCCCTGTCCGAGCATCAGGCCGTGGCCCGGGAAGCGCTGGACCTCGCCCGCAGTCGCATGCTCTCAGGCTCTTGGGACATACTGATCCTCGATGAGATCAATACCGCCGTCTCGCTCGGCTTGCTTGAGGTCAAAGATGTTCTCGACCTTCTTGCGGCCAGACCGCCGAAACTGCATGTGATCCTTACGGGGCGGGAGGCTCGCGCCGAGGTCATTACCGCGGCGGACCTGGTCACCGAGATGAACAACGTCAAACACCCCTACGACCGGGGAATTCCGGCCCGGAAGGGGATCGATTACTGATTAAAAAAGGAAAATTGACTTTAAATCGACACAATGCTAACATATACCGAACCTACGGACAGGGGGACATGGCCGTATACACGCAATGAAAACCACCGCGGTCAGTCTGATTATCGATAACGAACACTTGCTGCCGAGTCTCTTCGGAGACATGGACAAGAACCTCCGGCTCATCGAGCATACCTACGGCGTCATCGTGAATGCGCGGGGGAACCGTATCCAGGTGGAAGGCGACGAGAAGGTCGTCGCCGACGTGGAAAGCCTCCTCAGGCAGCTTATCGACATGCTCGCCAAAGGCGTCATCGCACAGAAAGACGACGTTACCGCGGCTATTCAAGCTTTTTCCTCCGATCCCTCGGCGGCCTTGAAGGACATCTTTCATCAAACGATCCCCGTCTCCGGGCGAAAAAGGCCGGTTGCGCCGAAAAATGAGACTCAGCGCAAATACGTCGAGGCGATCCGGCAATTCGATGTCGTCTTCGGCATCGGCCCGGCAGGCACGGGCAAGACCTACCTGGCCATGGCGACGGCGGTGTCGGCGCTCCTGAGGCGAGAAGTAAGCAGGATCATCCTCGTTCGCCCGGCAGTCGAAGCGGGGGAAAAGCTCGGTTTCCTGCCCGGCGATTTGTACGAAAAAATCAACCCCTATCTGCGCCCCCTCTACGACGCTCTCTACGACATGATCGAGACGGAAAAGGCGAACAAACTCGTGGAACGGGGAGACATCGAAATCGCCCCGCTCGCGTACATGCGCGGCCGTACGCTGAACGACTCCTTCATCATCCTCGACGAGGCCCAGAACACCACCTCTGAACAGATGAAGATGTTCCTCACGCGGCTCGGGTTCAATTCGAAGACGGTCATTACCGGAGACATCACCCAGGTCGACCTGCCGAGCGGCCGCGGCTCCGGCCTCATCGAGGTGCAGAAGATCATCGAGGGCATCGAGGGAATCCGGTTTGTCTACTTCACCAACCGCGACGTGGTCCGCCACAAGCTGGTACAGCAGATCATCAAGGCATACGAACGATATGAGGCGCCCGATGAGCGGCAAAAATGACACCAGCGTAAAGCTCCTGCCCAAGACCCAGGCCGCAGATCTGGACCGCGAGGAGCCCGGTGCGGGAACCTCTGGCGCCGTCATGCTCTCAAACACCGGCATCGCCCTCGTCGTCGCCGCACTCCTGGCCTTCGCACTCCTGCCGCGGGTCCCGCTGCTCGAACAGGAGGTCGCCCGAGGGGGGGGCGTCGGCGGCCGGCTCCATGCCTTCGGCGGGCTCATGGCCCTGGTCCTCGTTTTCTTTTATCTGTTTTACCGCGACATCAAACGCTACCGTCCTGCGCTCATCAACGAAACGAAAAAAATTTTCCTGCTCGCATTCCTGCTGCTGCTTACCGTGGCCCTTTCGCAGGTCTCGAAACACATTTTTTCATCCCTCGCGGACAGGCTCCAGCTTGACCTCGCGACCATCGGGTTCGCGCTTCCGGTCGCTGCGGGCGCCATGCTGGTGAGCCTGCTTCTCGATTTTCATCTGGCGCTCGGCTTCTCCTTCGTCGTCAGCATCCTCCTCGGCATTTCGTTCCAGGGCGACCCCTTCATTCCGGTCTACTATTTTCTCGGCAGCATCGTCGCGGCGCTCAGCGTGGTCCAATGCAAGAAAAGGACGGCGGTGCTCAAGGCGGGGGCGTTGACGGGCCTCGTGAGCCTGGTCGTCATAGCAGGGATCGACCTCCACCGGGGCGAACTCATGACGCGCGGGACCTATGATTTGTCGGCGGGTTTTCTGGGCGCCATCTTCGTGACCATGATCGTGTCGGTGACGCTCCCGTTCTTTGAAACACTCTTCGACATTGCCACCGACATCAAGTTCCTGGAACTCCTCGACCCCAACCATCCCCTGCTCAAGGAACTCGTGTACAAGAGTCCAGGCACCTACCATCACAGCATCGTCATCGGGAACCTGGCTGAAGCGGCATCGGAGGCGATAGGCGAGAACCCCATTCTGGCCCGCGTCGGCGCCTACTACCATGACGTCGGCAAAATCCGCAAGCCCGAATACTTCATCGAGAACCAGCGGCCCACGGAAAACAAGCACGACCGGCTCATGCCGTCCATGAGCAGCCTTATCATCGCATCGCACGTCAAGGAAGGCGTCGAGATCGCCCGCGCGCACCGGCTTCCCTCGGCAGTCATCGACATCATCCGACAGCACCATGGCACGGCGTTGATCACCTATTTCTACCGAAAGGCGAAAGAGCTCCAGCCTTACGTCGCCATTGCCGAGGAGGACTACCGCTATGCCGGGCCGCGGCCGCGCACCAAGGTCGCTGCCATCGTCATGCTGGCGGACTCCGTTGAGGCCGCGTCGCGGGCGCTCGAAAACCCCACCCCCCAGCGCATCCAGGCGCTCACGAGCAGCGTCATCACCCGGATATTCCTCGACGACCAGCTCAGCATGTGCGACCTTACGCTCAAGGACCTTCGCGAAATATCCAAAAGCTTCAACCTTATCCTCGCCGCCATCTACCACCACCGCATAGACTATCCCGGCATGGAATTCCCCGGAGACAAAAAGCGCAGTGAACATCAGGATAAAAAACAATCAGAAGAAAAAAAAGCTGGCAGTGGCAAAGCTAAGGACGCGGCTCGGGACGCTGTTGCGGGCCTCCGGTCTTCCTGACGCCGAGCTGAGTGTGTTGTTCGTCGGCGACCGTGCCATGCGCACGCTTAACCGGGTCTGGCGCGGCAAAGACAGAACTACCGATGTACTGTCCTTTTCGCTGCGCGAAGGCCCGTTTTCCGATATCCAGCCGGGCCTTCTGGGAGACATCGTCATCTCGGTCCCCGCTGCCGACCGGCAGGCGCGCGCGGCGGGGCAGCCCTTTACGCGCGAGCTCGAGAGGCTGCTCGTCCACGGCCTGGTCCATTTGCTCGGCTACGACCATGAACGCGGCCCGATAGAGGCCGAAAGGATGCGGCGCAAGGAGAGGCAGCTCGTGAACAGGACCTCCCGATGAAGCCGAAATCGTGGTTTCAGAGCGCCAATCTTGCGATCGAAGGGATCATCTATGCCGTCAAGACCCAGCGGCATATGCGTTACCATCTCTATGCCGCGGTGGCGGCCCTCATCCTCAGCCTGGTCCTGAATATTTCCCGTACCGAATTCATCATGCTCTGCATGGCGATCGTGCTCGTGCTCGTCACCGAGATGCTGAACACCGCCATCGAAACGACGGTGGACATGATCTCCGAGGAGTACCACCCGCGGGCCAAGCTCGCCAAGGACATCGCCGCCGGCGTGGTGGTCATCGCATCGATCGGCGCCCTGACGCTTGCCTATCTCATCCTGTACCCTGCGCTCAAGGCGGCCGTTCTCGGCGGACGCTGGCGCCCTGCGACGGCGCCGCGCGACGTCGTAGCCTTCGTGGCCCTTTCCGTCGTGATCATCCTGGTCATCATGATCAAGGCCTTTGTCGGCAAGGGTGAACCGCTGCGGGGCGGCATGCCGAGCGGACATGCGGCGGTATCGTTCTCAATCTGGACCGCCGCGTTCTATCTGACCGATTCCTTCGCCGTCATCCTGCTGACCTTTCTGCTTGCCGTCATGGTGAGCTGGAGCAGATGGTCCTCCGGCATCCACCGGCCCGTCGAGGTCGCGGGCGGGGCGTTGCTCGGGGCGGGCGTGACGTTCCTGTTTTTCCTGGTTTTCAGTTAACCTGACAGGCTGTTGAAGAACACCCAGGATGGCATTGCGAGGGACGGGGTTCCTCGTTTCGTTCGGAACGCTTGTCCCGGACGGCTGGGACAGGGCCTTGCGAAGATCGATCTCCGGAGGTATGCGTGCTCAATCGGATCCTTGAGGACCTGTTGTCGTCGGTGCGCGGCGGGCGGGCCGTCATCTTTCTGGATGGAGAAGGAGAGGCCATTGCCCAGGCAGGGGACGGCTCCGTGGACATGAAGCTGCTCGGCGCGTGGAAAGAAATCCACCTGGACCACATCCGGGACAGCGCGAAGCGTCTCGGCCTCGGGTCCGTCCATGCGGTGCTCTTTTCGCTTGATGAAGGGAATGAATTGATGGTGCCGGTCTCGGGAGAGTACTGTCTGCTGCTGTTTTTGTCGACCTACGCCCTCGTACAGGACGCAATGGCGGCGGTAAAACCCGCGGTCGAACTGCTGAAAAAAGAAGTGGAATGATACTGCTATAGCTGATCGAACGTCCCCAACTTCCTGAATTTCTCGTATCGGAGTCTGACCAGGTCTTCCGGGGGTGTGCTCTTCACCTCGCCCAGGTTCCGGGTTATGGCCTCTTTGAGCAGCTCCGCAGCCCGGCGCGGATCGCGGTGGGCGCCGCCGATCGGCTCCTCCACCACTTCATCGATCACTTTCATCTGGAAGAGGTCCTGCGCCGTGAGCTTCAGGAGCTCGGCGGCCTCGCTCGCCTTGGCGCCGTTGTTCCACAGGATGGCCGCGCATCCCTCCGGGGATATGACCGAATAGGTGGCGTGCTCGAGCATCAGCACCCGGTCGGCAACCCCCAATGCCAGCGCTCCGCCGCTGCCGCCTTCGCCGATAACAACGGCGACGATGGGGACCCTGAGCGCCGACATGGCATGGAGGTTCCGGGCGATCGACTCTCCCTGTCCGCGCTCTTCCGCTCCGATGCCGGGGTAGGCGCCCTGCGTATCGATGAACGTGATGATCGGCCTGTTGAACTTCTCGGCGAACCGCATCAGGCGAAGCGCCTTGCGGTAGCCTTCGGGATTGGGCTGGCCGAAGTTGCGATAGACCCGTTCTTTCAACGTCCGGCCTTTCTGGTGGCCGATCACCACAACAGGCTGGCCATCGTGTTTTGCCATTCCGCATACGATGGCGGGATCGTCGGCAAACGCGCGGTCGCCGTGCATTTCAACGAAGTCCGTGAGCATGGCCTCGATGTAATCAAGCGTATACGGCCGGTTCGCGTGGCGCGAAATCTGGACTTTCTGCCATGGCGAAAGCCTCGAATAAATCTCGGCCAGCAACTGGTCGGATTTCTTCTGGAGCTTCAGGATCTCCTCTTCAAGGTCGATGCCACCGTTCGACGTGAAAAGCGTCAGTTCCTCGATCTTCTTTTCCAGTTCGGCGATCGGTTTTTCAAATTCGAGATATTCTTGCGGCAAAATGCTCTCCTCGTGCTGTCTCTCCCAGAAACAGACATGCCGCTCATAATGACGCGGCAGCAGGAAGGGTATACGTTAATGAAGACGTATTATCTGACATTGGTGCTCTCTTGTCAAGATTTTGTTGTTCCCGCGTTGCAAAGTGGCGTGAAAAGGCCGGATTTCGACAATTACCCGTCGCTTTGCCGTCTTGCCAACACCCTGCCGCCGTCAAATGTGGGATTGAGCTTCTTCTTTCAGTACCCTTCAGGGCGCAGCAAGTCGGGCGGCTTGCTACGGCGGCCTTCTCTGTCTTGACAACCCGGTCCGGAAGGTTTTACAATTAAAACAACAGAAAGTGCCGATAGGAACGATCCAGGGAAGGAGTTGATGGACATGCCCGTCCTTGACACTATTGATGTACGTGACAGGAAAATCGAAGTCGATGAAGACGGATGCCTCATGAACATGGAGGAGTGGAATGAGTTTGTTGCCGGGACGCTTGCGGAACGGATGGGAATGGGAAAGCTGACCGACGATAAGATCGCAATGCTGAAGTTCATCCGTGAGCACTATAAAAAATACGGCTTTTTCCCGATTTTGCGCGCCGTATGCAAGAGCGTGAACAAGCCCAGAGACTGCATGACCACGGAGTTTCGCGTTCCTCTGGTAGCCTGGAAACTGGCCGGTTTGCCCCATCCGGAGGAGCCGCTCATCGGCCTGCTCGAAGCAGGCCAGTCTCCCACGTAGGCCAGGGAAGGGCCTATTCCCGGCTTTTACAGGGGATATGAGTGTCTTTTTCGTCTCCGGCTCAACATGAAAATGATGAAATGGGGCCAGCATGGAAAAACTATCCAAACGGGATGTTCAGGCCCTGGCCGCAACAACAGGAGATGCCGCGGGGTATGACCTCTCAGGCGTCAATCTGGGCGGGATGGACCTGATCGGTCTCACGTTCGACGGATCGGACCTCAAAGGCGCCGACTTGAGCAGTACGAACCTGAGCGGATCAAGCTTCAATAACTGCGACCTCTCGGGATGCGACCTGAGCAGCTCGAACTTTACCGGCGTATCGTTCAGGAAGGCGCGTCTCCTGAAGGCGGACCTTACCTTCTCGACCTTTGTTGCCGCTGATTTCTCGGAGGCCGACCTGAAGGACGCGGACTTCACGAACGCGAAGATGTCCGCCGCATGTTTCGAGAACGCGGACCTCGCCGGCGCGAACCTCCAGATGACCGACGCGGGGATGATCCGCTGCAGCGGGGCGACCATGTCGAAGGTCCACGCGCGGGGCGCAAGCATGATCGGTGCCGACCTTTCGGGATGCGACGTGCGGGGCGCGAAGCTCTATGGAACGGACCTGAGCAATGCGAACCTTGCGTCTGCCGACCTGCGGGAAACGGACATCCTCGATGCAACTCTCATTGCCGCGGACCTGACATATGCAGACCTGCGGGGGGCGCGCTTCAAGCGGACGGACCTGACGCGTGCGTAAGCTCGAAGGCCTGAAATATGATGAAGAGCTGACAGACCTGATAACAAGATATTCCGGATAAAATTGACGTTTGCACGCCTTGTGCGGCTGCTGCGGCAACGCCGTTCGCAGAAGAAAAACGCCCCGCAGGCATCGGCAAATGCTTTGTAAGATTTATCTCGCGCAAACCATTTGAATTTGCTATCATATCCCTCATGCCCCTCCGACCGGACCCACATGGTGATAAAGAAAACATGAGCGAAAAATTTTCCATCATGGTCGTCGATGACGACCCCGAACTGCTCCTGGTGCTTCAGGGTTTTTTCTCCGCGGAGGGTTTGCCCTGCGAGACCTTTTCGAGCGCCGAAGCCGCCCTCGAGCATCTTGCCAAGGTCTCCTGCGACATCATGGTGGCCGATGTCATCATACCGGGCATGCAGGGGCTGGAACTGACCGAGCGGGCCAAGCGGATACGTCCTGACCTGAACATCATCGTCATGACGGGGTACATCGAAAAATTTTCCTACGAAGAAGCAATCGCCGCGGGGGCGTCGGACTTCATCAAAAAGCCCTTCAGCTTGAACGAACTCATGCTGAGGATAAAACATGTGCGGCTCCAGGAGAAGCTGAGGGCACTCTCCGTTACCGACGAGCTTACCGGGCTGCCGAACCGGCGCGGTTTTTTTACCCTGGCCGAGCAGCAGCTTAAGGCCGTCCTCCGCGCGAAGCGGGACATGGTGCTCCTCTTCGCGGACCTCGATGACTTCAAGGAGATCAACGACACCCGCGGCCATCAGGAGGGCGACAGGGCGCTGATGGCGATGGCCGACGTCTTTCGCCAGAATTTCCGCGATTCGGACATCATCGCACGCATGAGCGGCGACGAGTTCGCCATCCTGCTCGCAGACATGACCGAGGACAACGTCCGCGTCATCCGCAACCGCCTGGACCAGGACATCGAGGCGTTCAACGCCCGGATGAACGGGTCATACCGGCTCTCCGTCAGCATCGGCATGGCCGTCCATAACCACGACACGCCGAGCACAATCGACGAACTGCTGCGCCTGGCCGACACGAGGATGTACGAGGAGAAACAACGAAAAAAACTCGACAAACGATGACCGTACTTCCTTCCGCCAAACCGGGAACAGCGCGGGAACACCGCACCACGCACATTCCGTTGTTCAAAGTACTGCTCCACAACGACGACAGGAACAGCATGGACCATGTCGTTAAAAGCCTCATGCAGGTCTTCGGGTTTGGACTGCCGGAGTGCGGACGGATCATGCTGGAAGCCCATCGGAACGGCATCGCGCTCTGCGCAATAGAACCATTCGAGCAGGCCGAGCTCCATCGTGACCAGCTTGAGTCGTTCTCGCTGATCGCGACGATCGAAGCAACATAGAAGCCTGGCCCCGGGGACGGGAAACCGTGGACAAGAAAAGACAATTTTATGAAGACGGCATCCGGTTCGAATGCCAGGGCGATGGCAGGTGCTGCATATCACGGGGGGACTACGGGTATGTATATCTCTCATTTAACGACAGACGCCGTCTTGCCGCTCACCTCGGCTTGTCGACTACGGAGTTTACCGCGAGGCATACGGAGAGGGAAGACGGTCAGTACCAGCTGAAATACGCTGACAAAGACTGTCCCTTTTTCAAGGAGGGCGGCTGCGAAGTCTATGAAGCGAGGCCGTGGCAGTGCCGGACCTGGCCGTTCTGGCCGGAAAATATGGACAGCGACGTCTGGAAACGCGAGGTTGCGGCATACTGCCCCGGCGTGGGGAAGGGCAGACTCTACACGGCCGAAGATATAGAAAATATCCTCAAAAAGAAGAAAGACGTTTCAGGGCTCGCGATGCGCAAACCTCCGGGTGAATAAAAAAAACGCCGCGCTTGAACGCCCGGCAAACAACTATGGCGTACCAATCCGACAAGGCCCTGGGGCGACCCGGGGCCTTGTCGTTTGGGCTTGCACTCTACCGGAAGCCGGTATATTATTGCAGAGCAATGATGCGGACCTTTTCCCCGGCAGGACGGCGCAGGCTATCTGTGGGGGAATGAGCAACCCGTCACCCTCGTTGGAACCGCATGAAATATGACTGGATTCCGGGACGCGGGTAATGGATAATGCCAGTGGTGAATAACCCATGAATAGAGCAGTTCTTCTCCTGATTTCTTTCATAGTGCCGGTGTTGGTTCTTGCCGGGGAGGTCAAAGATGCGGACTGGAACATAAAAGAAATCCTGAGCCCGCCAGCGGTCAGTAATGACCTTATAGACGATTTAAAAAAGCCGTCCGACGACGACCAGCGCCGTCCGGACCAGGCTGTTGCAGCCGAAGAAAAAAAAATCACCGGACGACGAAAAACCGTGGAAAAAACGCCCGAACCGAGCGGATGTCAATCGGACCGCATCCTGGTCAGAGAAGGTGCCATTACCGGAATTGATGACGGCGGGATAATGACCATGTGCGAGGTCCTGCCGTCGGCGCGTATGCTCGATGCCACCTGGGGTGAAGCGATTGCCAGCGGTCAAACAACCACTATCGGGACCATCACGGCGGCGCCCCTTCCGCCAGCCCCTTTAACGCCCGCGGACGCGGCAACGCTCACGCAGGGACGGGTTGGTTTTACGTGGGAGGGCGTTTCCGGCGCCTCCTCGTACCGGATTCAAGTATCGAGAGACTCTGATTTTACCGCGACGGTCATAGACACCGACACCGTATCGGCATCGTACACCGCAAGTACGGCGTTGGCGTCGAATACGTACTTCTGGAGGGTGAAGGCGACGGATGCCTTCGACAACAGCAGCGAATGGTCCCCTGTATGGAGCGTCACGGTTGACGTCGCACCCTCCTTTAATACCACAGCCGCCGAATTTATCAACAACGGCATGGTATCGACAAATTCAACCACCGTATCCCTTGCGATATCCGCCGCGGGAAAAACCGACATCGTGGCCTACTCGCTTTCGGAAAACCCGACGAGACCGGCGGCAAACGCGTCGAACTGGGCGCCTATAACGCCGGCCATTGCGTATTCGTCCAGCATTCCTTATACCCTGAGCGCCGGGGACGATACGAAAACGGTCTACGTCTGGTTCAAGGATGCGGCCGGGCGCGTGTCGAAAGCCGCACGTGATACGATCGTGCTCGACACCGCGCCGCCCGATACGATGATCACGGGTCAGCCCGCGAATCCGACAAACTCAATTCTGGCCGACTTCAGTTTTGAATCCACCGAGGCCGGCTCACTGTTCCAGTGTTCCCTCGATGACGGAGCTTTCTCGGTGTGTGACAGCCTCAGGGCATACTCGGGACTCGGCGCGGGCCTGCACACCCTTGACGTCAAAGCGACCGACGCCGCGGGAAACATTGACCCGACCCCGGTTCGCTACTCCTGGACCATAGACATCACGCCGCCCGATACGATGATCACGGCCCAACCCTCGAGTCTTACAAACTCGATCTCGGTCGACTTCAGTTTTGTTTCCACCGAGGCAGGCGGGACATTCCAGTGCTCCCTCGATAACGGGGCCTATGCGGTTTGCAGCAGCCCTCATGCTTATGCCGGCCTCGCCGAGGGCCTTCATACCATTACGGTCACGGCCATCGACGCGGCGGGCAATGCCGATCCGCTCCCGGCGCGCTACGCCTGGACCATAGACCTTACGCCGCCCGATACGATGATTACGGGCCAGCCCGCTGATCCGACGAACTCGATCTCGGCTGATGTCGTTTTTGCTTCCACCGAGGCCGGTTCGACATTCCAGTGTTCCCTCGACGGCGGTGTTTTCACGACCTGCAGCAGCCCTCATTCATATACCGGCCTCGCCGCGGGCATGCACACCTTTGATGTCAAGGCAACGGACGTTGTCGGCAATGCCGATCCGACCCCGGCGCGCTACGCCTGGACCATAGACACCGCGCCGCCCGATACGACCATTACGGGCCAGCCCGCGGACCCGACGAACTCGATTTCGGCCGACTTCAGTTTTGCTTCCACAGAGGCCGGCGGGACATTCCAGTGTT
Organism: Nitrospirota bacterium; assembly: GCA_045403145.1. GTDB lineage: Bacteria > Nitrospirota > UBA9217 > UBA9217 > UBA9217 > JAJYKN01. The sequence goes on from JAXIPA010000072.1 coordinate 12,077, forward strand.
CTCTCGATAACGGGGCCTATGCGGTTTGCACGAGCCCGCATTCATTTGCTGGCCTCGCCGCCGGCGTGCATATTGTTGATGTCAAGGCAACGGATGCGGCGGGCAACACCGATCCGATCTCTGCGCGCTACACCTGGACCATAGACCTGACACCGCCCGATACGGCCATTACGATCCAGCCCGCAGATCCGACGAACTCAACCTCGGGCAATTTCAGTTTTTCCTCTTCGGAGACTGAATCGACGTTCGCATGTTCCCTCGATGGTGAGGATTATACCGTTTGCACCAGTCCGCATTCGTTGGCAGGCCTTGCCGCGGGTCCCCACACCTTTCTGGTCAAGGCAACGGACGGAGTCGGCAATATTGATCCGACTCCGGCCAGCTACACCTGGACCATAGACATCACGCCGCCCGATACCACGCTTACAGACCAGCCCGCGAACTCAACGACATCAGCCGCTGCTGAATTCAGTTTTACCGCCACCGAAGCCGGTTCGACCTTCCAGTGCTCCCTGGACGGAGGAGCTTATGCGGTTTGTACCAGCCCGCACTCATATGCAGGCATAACCACGGGTCCCCATGCCTTCACGGTCAAGGCAACGGATGCCGTCGGCAATACCGACCCGACCCCCGCAAGCTTCACCTGGATGATCAACCTGCCGCCGATAAATTTAACACCGGCGGGCTTTATTAATAAAAACGGCGCATATTATACCCACGGCAATGTCGTCAAGTTGTCAATATCCGCTACCGCATCCAGCGAAAGGGGTGTCAAAGCGTATTTCGTGTCCGAAAATCCGGTCATGCCGGCCGCATCGGATCCGGGTTGGGTGACATTGCCTCAAAATAAAAAGGCATATTCTCACACGGTAAGCTATACGTTGAGCGAGGGTACCGGCAAGAAGACGGTGCATGTCTGGTTTAAAGACGCTGACGGGAATATTTCTGCAGAGAAAAGCGTTACCATATATTACTTTAATGCGGAAAATGTCATGCTGATTTTCCTGATCCTGCAATTGGCCATGATATTCTGACAAGCACTGAGCAATTTCGGCTTGCGCATCATGGGGAAACCTTCCCCCAATCCCCTTTGTTCTATCCCGGTCATCAGCAAATTAAAAAAGACCGGGAGAAACCGGTCTTTTTTTGTGGTGCCGCTGACCGGGAATCTCATGCGCTCCGCTTCCCGAAGGGGCCAGCCCCCTCGGGAGCTCCCCCGAAGCATGGGGGAATTTTTCCCCCATCCCCCTTTGTTCGATCCCGGTCAACGGGGATAGGGTTGATGAACTTTACTGGTGCCGCTGACCGGGATCGAACCGGTACGGGAGTTGCCCCCCGAGAGATTTTAAGTCTCTTGCGTCTGCCAATTCCGCCACAGCGGCATTGAAGTGACGAACATAATTCGTAGTGAATATTATAGAATCGGGCTGATTTGTCAAGAAAAATGTCGGACGCCCGGGGACAGTTCATGCGGGCAGGAGCGAAAACAACGGACAGCCGAAGCGGAGGTTGCTAAAGAGAAAGAGAAGGGGGCGGGTGTGCCGCCCCTGTAGATGAGACTGTGGTCATTCCATTGATATTGCAGTGACGGGGCAGCTATCGACCGCCTGCTGGCAGTCGCAGGTGTCGCAGCCATTCGGGTTGGTGACCCAGGCCTTGTCGTCCCTCAGCTCGAAAACCTTGGGGCAAAGTTCGGAGCAGAGCCCGCAACCGATGCAGAGATCCATGTCAACTTTTGGGGTAGCCATTCGTATTACCATCCTTTCGTGAGTTTAAAATAGGTTCGATGGAGCGAGCCGTCCCGGCGGCGCCCTTTTCCCAATACTACCTGCATTGCATGACGATTTCAAGACCAGATATACATCATTGCGCGGATAATTTCTATGATGCACCTCATAGAGGCCGGTGAATAACATCTCGTTTGTCCCTTGCTTCCGGAAAATTATCTTTACAAATTCAGGACATTGACATATAATGTGCGCTTAAAAATGGACACGAAAAAAGTGCTGTTTTTCAAGCCCGGGGCCATCGGAGACCTGCTCCACACGCTTCCCGCCTTGAAAGCATTAAAACAAAAATATCCCGCTGCGGTTGTCACCGTTGTGGTCTCACCGGGGTTGGATTCGCTCATCCAGGGAACTCCTGTCGCGGACCGCGTCCTGGTATTCGATAAAACGAAATTCAAAAACAGCTTCCGGTGCTTTATCGAGTTCGGCTTGCGGCTGAGGGCCGAGCACTACGATTTCTTTGTTGATATGCAGCCGTCGGCCCGGTCCTTTCTGCTGCGGCAAATCTGCGGCGCAAAACATGCCCTGGTCTACCGCAAACAAAAGCGGAGCGGACGCGGCGAACGGCGTCTCCATGCCGTTGACAACTTCATGGAAACGCTCGGGCCCGCCGGTATCGCCGAATCTGTTGCAAAGATAGAACTTCCCCTGCGGGGCGAGGCGGTGCGGTCCGTGGATCTCTTTGTACGGAAAGCGGGCCTTGGCGGAAGCGGGCCGCTCATCGCGCTCAATTGCAGCGTAGGCGCAGCCCGGCCGGCGCGGAACTGGCTTCCCGAGCGGTTCAGCCTTCTCGCCGACCGGTTGATAGGGGAACTCGGTGCGGTAGTGGTCTTTGTCGGGGGAAAGGAAGACCAGGAACAGGTCCGGTCTGTAATGGCCGGCATGAAGGAAGCGGCGTTCTCCGCAACGGGCAAACTCTCGATAGACGAGTCGGCGGCGCTCCTGGCGCGGTGTTCCTGCCTGGTGAGCTCCGACACCGGGCCGCTGCACCTCGCAACCGCGGTCGGGACGCGCGTTGTAGGCCTCTTTGGTTCCACCGACCCGCTGCGCACCGGTCCGGTCGGTACGGGACACCGGGTTCTGATGAAAAACCTTCCCTGCGCGCCCTGCGAAGAGAAGAACTGCCCCCTGGGAACGCGGGCATGCATGGACGCAATAGGCGTTGAAGACGTTTTCCAGGCGGTCAGAAAGGCGGCGGGATGCTACTGAAGACAGCTGTGGCTGCG
>JAXIPA010000278.1:0-7468 GCA_045403145.1 Nitrospirota bacterium
TTAACCTGAATATATGCCGAATTGAACCAGCTTTCTTTTACTTACTCCGCTTTCATTTCAAGAGCTGCATTTCTCTGCGACCTCTGCGATCTCTGCGGTAAAATATCTTTCGTTTTTTTCATAGAACTTTTGACAGTACCCGTTAACCTTGGTATTTCAATGCGTTTATTTGTGTCTGCTGCTCATAACTAGTGAATGGATAACAAGCAACGTATGTGCCATTATGCAACCTACTGTTTTTATTACATAAATTTATCCGCCGGAATGCTCTGTAAAAAAATCCGGCACGTGAACTTTGGGGACGTAATGTCCCGAGTGTCCTTTTCATGCCGATAACTTTTAATCGTAATTTCTGATAGGTTCTTTTTGTTATGACACCTGCCGCTATCGATTCAACACTCCGGAACTACTGCAACGTCCTCCGGGATGATGGGATGAGCTAAGGCGACTACGTGGAGCAGCTTACGTACCTGCTGTTCCTCAAGATGGCCGATGAGCGCACGAAGCCGCCGTGTTTCTGCAAGACTATAGGCTGTTAGCCGCTTAAATCGCTGATGAAGTTTCAGGGAACTTCTTGGGGGCAGGTCCATACTATTGGACTTTGTTTCCGTGTCAGCAAAAATTCTGCGTTATATATACCTTGTCATCCGGGGCGATGAATACGCCGATGCCCTCATGCCGCCAGTAGGGCGTCAGAATGTTCTTCCGGTGCCCCGTGCTTTTCATCCATCCCTCCACCGTGGTTTCCGCGATCTTTTCCTGGGAATTCCAGTCATGGTACACTTTACCGCTCACCGTGGTGATGGAATCATACAGGTTGTTCAAGGCAATATTCTCCGCTCCCAGGTGGACGGTGTTCTTGACCCGGATGCCGCAGGAATACCCTTCTTGCTTGTAGCGGAACAAGAAGTCGCGGCCTTCCGGTGACAGGTGTGCGAAGTAATTCCTCTTTGCCATGTCCCTGCTGTGCTTTCTCGCGATGGAGTTCAGCGCGTCATCCCATGCGAGCCGCGACAATCCGCGATTTCGGCGCTCATTGTTGATGAGGATATGGATCTGCTTTTCCAGAATGGCGGTGGTTACCGTGGGCTGTTGCTTCTTCTGCGCGCCATACTCGACCCGTGAAGGGGAGGGGGCGCAGGACAAAAGGCTTGAAAACAACAAGAAACATGTCAGCGCGCCGATTATGGTGTGTTTGCGATTCATCATTCTCTCTCCGGAACACACGGAACAAGACTTGATAATCATATAAAGGGCCTCCAGAGCATACCAGGACGGTTAAGCTCTGATATGCTCTCGGGAAAGACACCAATCTTACCCAAGAGGCGCTTTATGAGATTGTACACAGGAATTGATTTACATTCAAGTAACAGTTATCCGGCTATCATCGATGAAACTGCAAAGACGACCAAAACTGCATCAACTTCCTGAACACGCTCCAGCACGTTGTAAGTGGTATAATTGAGTCTGTCCTGCCTACGGTCTGAAGGGCACCCCCTATTGTCTCCACCGAAAGGAGTTTATTATGATCGCTGTTACCGGAGCCACCGGGTATTTGGGACGTTTGGTTTACAGAAAGCTCGGGAACTTCTTGGGGCCAGGTTTCTCTTGTTGCACTTTGAAGACCGGTCTTCCCTACTCCGTCTCGCACGGCGGCGCTTTTTCCTTGAGCTTCGCGAGCCGCGCGGGAGTCAACTCGCTTTTCAGCGTGTAATCGGATTGCGCGAAGGCATCATTCTTCTTTATGAGCAGCCATTCCTTGCCCGTCCCTTTCGGGAGCCCCTTCATCCGGGCAAGGGCAAAAACTCCTTTCAGCTTTTTCCCTTTCAGTTCGAAGCTGAGCTTGCCCTGCTCCAGCGCCTCTTCCGGGTTGTCGGTTTCGAGGGGGACGAACTCGCCCGCGTCCCAGACCACGACCGGCCCGGCGCCGTAATGCCCCTCGGGAATGATGCCCTCGTAATCATAATATTCGAGCACATGGTCCGGCACCATGACAGCGAGACGTTTGTCCACCGGGTTCATGGACGGACCCTTGGGCACGGCCCATGACTTGAGCGCGCCGCCGGCCTCGATCCGGAAATCGTAGTGGAGCCTTTTTGCCCGGTGTTCATGAACCACGAACCGCAGGTGTTTTTTAATTGTCATGCGAGGAACCCCCTCTTGATACTGTAGCACAGGGGAGTGTTTTTTTCATTCCGGGGCGCTCTCTGTAAGAACTATTCGCTCTCCCGGTTGTGATACAATAGCCAGAGAGAAGAGCCTGGACGCAGACCCGGGGGAGATCAGATGAGAAGGTCGATGAAAAATTGGATGGTGTCCTGCGTGCTGTTTGTCGTCATGATAGCAGGGGCGGGCGCGGTAGCGGCGGATACAACCTCGAAATGGCCGACAATCGTTCTTTCCCAAAAGATCGTCGGTCTGGACCGGCCTACCTCCATAACTCACGCAGGAGACGGAAGCCGCCGGCTGTTTGTGACAGAGCAGGAAGGCCGCATAATTCTTCTCAAAAACTTTGCAGCGCAAAAGACGCCGTTCCTGGACATCACCAGGCGGGTGGGCTGCTGCGGGGAACGCGGGCTCCTCTCCGTGGCGTTCCCAAAAGGTTACAAAGGCAAAGGCCGCTTTTACGTGAATTATACCGACAAATCGGGCGATACCGTGGTCGCCCGGTATCGCGTTACCTCCGATCCCGATCGCGCAGACCCGGACAGCGAGGAAATCCTCCTGACCGTAAAGCAGCCCTATGCCAACCACAACGGCGGCCAGCTCGCCTTTGGCCCCGACGGGTTTTTCTACATCGGCATGGGCGACGGGGGAAGCGGAGGCGACCCGCACGGTTATGCGCAGAATCCGGGGTCGCTCCTCGGCAAGATGCTGCGCATCGACGTGGAGTCGGGGGCCAAGCCCTATGCCGTGCCGCCGGGCAATCCGTTCATCAATAAGGCAGGTTTCCGTCCCGAGATCTGGGCGATGGGCTTGCGCAACCCCTGGCGCTTCTCCTTTGACCGGCAGACCGGAGACCTGTACCTCGCCGATGTGGGCCAGAATAAATATGAAGAGGTGGATTTTCAGCAGGCAGGCGGCAAAGGCGGTGAAAACTACGGATGGAACATCATGGAGGGCGCGCACTGTTTTAAATCCTCATCCTGCGACAAGACGAACTTGACGCCGCCGGTTTCCGAGTTCGGTCATGACAAGGGGTGCTCGATCACCGGCGGCATGGTGTACCGCGCCGGGGAGTATCAGCAGCTTCAGGGCATCTACTTCTATTCCGATTATTGCTCAGGCCGCGTCTGGGGCCTTCGGCGGCCGGCTGATCAATGGCTGACAAAGGAGCTTCTGAACTCCGGCCTTGCAGTCTCCGCCTTCGGCGAGGACGAGGACGGCAATATCTACCTTGCAGACTACGACAGGGGTGTGTTGTATAAAGTAGACTCTCCGCCGGGGGGACGTTGATCTCCGGGCTTGAGGCCGAAAGCCGCAAAATTGCTTGACAAACAGCGCGTTCACCGTATAAAATCAACATTCCTGATTCTTAAACTGTTCCGACACTCCACATGAGGGATTGGCACCGTATGATCAAGCTTTACAATACGCTCAGCGGCAAAAAAGAGCAGTTCGTGCCCCTCACCGGCGGCAGGGTGACCATGTACGCCTGCGGCGTAACGGTCTATGATTATTCCCACCTCGGGCATGCGCGCGGAGCCGTCGCCTTCGATCTGATTCAGCGCTATTTCCGGCGCAAGGGGTTCGACGTCAAGTATGTGCGGAACTTCACCGATGTCGATGACAAGATCATCAACCGCGCAAGGGAGGAAGGCATCAGCGCCGCCGAAGTCGCCCGGAAATATATCGACGCCTATCAGGAGGACATGAAGCGTCTGGGCGTGGGCCGGGCTGATATAGAACCCAAGGCCACGGAGCACATCAACGAGATGATCAGGGTCATCAAAGGTCTCGTGGATAAAGGGCATGCCTACAAGATAGACGGCGACGTGTACTTCAGCGTGGCAAGCTTCAAGGATTACGGAAAACTCTCGAAACGAAACATCGAGGACCTGAAAGCGGGCGCGCGCGTCGAGGTTGACGAACGCAAAAAAGATCCCCTGGACTTCGCGCTTTGGAAGGCTTCGAAGGCCGGCGAACCTGCCTGGGACAGTCCCTGGGGGCCGGGCAGGCCGGGCTGGCATATCGAATGCTCGGCCATGGGGTTCAAGCACCTGGGAGAGACCTTCGACATCCACGCAGGCGGCAAGGACCTGATCTTTCCGCATCACGAGAACGAAATCGCACAGAGCGAGGCCTACTCCGGCAAAAAGTTCGTGAATTACTGGCTCCATAACGGATTTGTGAACATCAATGCGGAGAAGATGTCCAAATCCCTCGGCAACTTCTTCACCATCCGCGACATTTTGAACCAGTATGACGGCGAGGTGGTCCGGCTCTTCCTCCTCTCGACGCACTACCGCAGTCCCATCGACTTCTCGGACGCGAACCTTAAGGATGCCCGCGCCGGCCTCGACCGGTTCTATACCATGAAGGAAGGGATTGTGAAGTTCCTCTCCCGAAGGAGGCCGCCGACGGTCAAGCCTGAAGAGGTCATCGAGGCCGGCGACCGCGCGCTCTACGAGAAGTGCCAGAACCTCCCCAGGGCCTTTGAAGAGGCGATGGACGACGATTTCAACACAGCCTTCGCCATCGGGCTGATCTACGATCTCGTGCGTGACGCGAATAAGTTTCTGGGCGAAGCGGACAAAAAGAACGAAGACGGCGCATATCTTCTCTTGTCGGCAGTGCTCGCTTCATTCGAGGATGTCAGCAAGACCCTGGGCATCTTTCTCCGCGATCCCGAGGAGTGGTTCAAAGAGGGGAGACTCGGCACGAGCAAGGTTACGCTGCCCATGGAGCGCATTGAGGAACTTATCCATCTCCGGAACGAGGCGCGTGCGCGCAAGGATTGGGTTGAAGCCGACCGCGTCCGCAAAATCCTCGATGACGGCGGTGTGGAGCTTTTTGACCGGCCCGACGGGACGGTCTGGAAGCCGAAATAGCCTGAAACAAGCATCAAATCCCAAGCACCATATCCCAAATACATTTCCATGACCAGGAAGAATCTTTAGTATTTCTTCGGGACCTTTGTTTATGGCCGCGTTTTGGCAAGCCTTGGCGGTTCCAGGGTTTTGGATCCGGCTTGCGGAAAAAAATATTTGCCACAGAGTTCACAGAGGGCACAGAGAAAGGCGAAAAGGATTAATAAATTTTTTTATTTTTGACCTTTGTTTCCCTCTGTGTTCTCTGTGTCCTCTGTGGCTAAAAGCTTTTCCGGCTTGTCCGGGTTAGAATTTGTAATTTGGGTTTTTTCCTCTCCTGCCCATGCATAGAGATAAAATATTCGGGGTCAACCCCGTGATCGAGGCGTTAAGGGCCGGCAGGCCTGTTCAGCGGGTCCTGATCGCCGAGCAGCGCAAGTCGGACCGTGATGTGAAGGAAATCCTCCGGCTGGCCAGGGACAGGGGTATCGAGGTCAGAATGACGACCCGGGATGCCTTGAATCGCGAAGCGCCTCATGCGCTGCACCAGGGGGTGATCGCCTTTGCGGCCGCCCGCGAATATGGCACGCTTGATGATATTTTGCGGATTCCGGCGGAAAAAGGGCAGACCCCGCTTTTTCTTGTCCTCGATGGAGTCGAGGACCCGAGAAATCTCGGCGCCATTCTGAGAACGGCTGAGGCCGCGGGCGTTCATGGGGTGATAATTCCGGAGCGGAGGGCCGCAGGGCTTACGGAGACTGTCGCGAAAACCGCTGCGGGCGCTCTTGAATACGTGCCGGTCGTCAAGGTGGTGAATATCGCGAACACCCTCGGAGAGCTCAAAAAAGCGGGGGTGTGGGTGGCCGGCGCCGAGGCGGACGGCGAGACCGTCTATTGGGACGCTGACTTTGTCCGGCCCACTGCGCTCGTACTCGGCGGCGAAGACAAGGGGGTCCGCAGGCTGGTGAAAGATCACTGTGATTATCTCGTTTCGCTGCCGCTCATGGGACAGATCAATTCGCTGAATGTGTCAGTGGCCGCCGGAACCCTGCTGTATGAGGTGTTGCGGCAGCGGCGAGGGAGCAAATAGTATCCGTAAGGTTGCCTGCCTGATGCAAAATACCACTATTTAATGAAATCCCGGATAACCAATCTTTTTGCTTGACAAAATTACACGGAATCACTTATAATTCCAATTCTTTGACGCGGCCGGATAAGTGCATGTAATCGCTTGATAAGCAAATGCGCCCTGATCATGGTAAGCAAGGAGGGCGTGGTGTGTCCTGAGGGTTCTGCCACCGTAACTCAGCTGGTAGAGTAGCTGATTTGTAATCAGCCTGTCGGGGGTTCGAGTCCCTTCGGTGGCTCCATTTTCCTCATAACCCGGATAACGCAGGAAGAATACAAGCTTCGGCGCGAGCTGATGTGGCTCTGCAGTAATGACATGAGCGCAAAGAGTTATGAAGCGTAGAAGTTCCCGGGGAGGTGCCCGAGTGGCCAAAGGGAACAGACTGTAAATCTGTCGGCGTCAGCCTACGGAGGTTCGAAACCTCCCCTCCCCACCAGTTGTAAATTGCGGATTGGCGATTGCGGATTGCGGAATAGAGGCTTTATCCGAAATCCGCATTCCGAAATCCGAAATAGTATAGTATGCGGGAATAGCTCAGCTGGCTAGAGCGCAAGCCTTCCAAGCTTGGGGTCGCGGGTTCGAATCCCGTTTCCCGCTCCAAATTGATTTCGGATTGCCGATTGCGGAATGCGGATTGAAACTAAAAAATCCGAAGTCCGCAATCCGAAATCCGCAATTATAAATCCGCCCATGTAGCTCAGTTGGTAGAGCACATCCTTGGTAAGGATGAGGTCAGCGGTTCGATCCCGCTCATGGGCTCCAGTACAACACTTTTTTGCGGGCGTATTGCGTACACCCCTACCAACAGGAGGCGAGCAGCATGGCAAAGGCAAAATTTGAGAGGACAAAACCGCATGTAAACGTGGGGACCATCGGCCACGTGGACCACGGCAAGACGACCCTGACGGCGGCCATCACGAAGGTGCTTTCCTTCAAGAACATGGCGAGCTTTGTTTCCTACGATAATATCGACAAGGCGCCGGAAGAGCGGGAGCGCGGCATCACGATCGCCACGGCGCATGTGGAATACTCGACGGAGAACCGTCACTATGCCCACGTCGACTGCCCCGGTCACGCCGATTATGTGAAGAACATGATCACCGGCGCGGCGCAGATGGACGGCGCGATACTCGTGGTGTCAGCCGCCGACGGCCCGATGCCTCAGACCCGCGAGCACATCCTCCTGGCCCGTCAGGTCGGTGTGCCCTATATCGTCGTTTACATGAACAAGGTGGACATGGTGGACGACCCCGAGTTGATCGAACTGGTCGAGCTTGAGATCCGGGAGCTGTTGTCCAAGTACCAGTTC
>JAXIPA010000175.1:0-3154 GCA_045403145.1 Nitrospirota bacterium
TTAACCTGAATATATGCCGAATTGAACCAGCTTTCTTTTACTTACTCCGCTTTCATTTCAAGAGCTGCATTTCTCTGCGACCTCTGCGATCTCTGCGGTAAAATATCTTTCGTTTTTTTCATAGAACTTTTGACAGTACCAAAAGGCTCGATGGATGATAGACAACCGTTCGCTCTGCTCACTATGACGATGGACGAAAAGACCTTTGTCCGCGGCCCTTCGTCCTTCGTCTCTCATGGCGCCCCGCCATGGCCGCCGTACCGAAAACTGTCGGGACCGCTGCCGGCGCCTGCACTATACAAAGTACTGTCGGTATTATTGAATAACAGCGTCGCCGGCAGCAATACTCCTGCGTTATCGAAGAGGGTGATCTGAGACATCTGCGCGGTATTCGGGTTCCCGGATGCAGCCGGGTAATAATTGCCGATGGAGGAGAGAGGGAGCGCCGTGCCCGGACCGGCGGCGAGCTCTCCGAACCATTGGATGAGCCCGGACTGGGTATAGGTCCCGTTCCACAACAAGCCGGGGAAGTATCCGATCCATTCGCCCTGATAGCCTATCCACCAGTTGCCCTCCCGGTACTGGATCATGTACTGAGAGGCGGTCCCATCATACGCAAGCCGCATTCCCGGAAAGCGAGTGGGCGAAGACTGCACCCACCCGCAACCGTTGTAACAGGTCCCGACGCCGTCGACCCAATGGTAGACGAACAGGTGCGGGTTGTCATCACCGTTCACCTCCCGGTCCACGGTCCAGCCGACCTCGACGATCTGCCGTGTATCGGCTGATTGCACCGCAATTTCTGCGAGCGAGTGATGGTCAGCGGGTAAAAGCCACGGCAGGTGCTGGGTGAGGAATGCGGACGAGCCCGGACTGATGGCAAACTGATAGGCGCCTGAATAATAGTATTTGGCGCCGGCGGCCGGCGCAGCGGCGGCCGCTCTGGTTCCTGTGGATTTCTGATCGAAGGACGCTTCGTACACGGGTCGCCCCTTGGGGACCCGGCGCTCGATAGGCTGAGGCACGAAGCCTTCCGGGCAGGGCCGCGGTCCGGGAGCGACAACGGCAGTTTCCCCAACGGAGCGTTCCACCTCCACCGGCGGGGGCGGTTCGATGGACGGACGCGGCACGCATGCCTTGACGCCGAGCTGCGCCGGCATTTCGGCGTCGTTCATGGCGGCGTTGTTCTCTCCTGTCATGGCCGTCAGCATGAACAGCGATGCCAGCGACAGGGCATACAACAGAAGTGCCCATTTTTTCGGGAATAGGTGCTTTTGCTTCATGGTCGCGCCTCCCTGCAATTCCTCTTCTCTACGCACCCGTTCAGTACGTTCAGGCAAAGGCCAGTATGTTTGATTTTACGTCGGAAGATTAATAAAAGCAAAAAAAATCCGCGTCTCCAGCCTGAAGCCGGCTGTTACGTAAATTGAAGGTCTGCTCTTTTTTAATGCCGCGAACATTGCGGACCATGAAAAAATACTCTATACTTTGAAGGACTACCAGGAGGAGGGAACATCATGTACGCAACAGCCAATATAACACGGAACACCATCGCCATGGTAATGGCCGGCGGCAAGGGGGAACGGCTTTCCCCCATCACCATCGGCAGGCCCAAGCCCGCCGTCCCTTTCGGCGGCAAGTACAAGATCATCGATTTCGTCTTAAGCAATCTTTTCAACTCCGGCATCCGGAAGGCCTATATCCTTACCCAGTACCAGGCCTACTCGCTCAACAAGCACATCAAGGAGTCCTGGGGCAAGTGGGTGGGCCTCGGCGAGTTCTTCGACACCATCTCTCCCGAGACGACCAATATCGGCGAGCAGTGGTACAAGGGCACGGCCGACGCCATCTATCAGAACCTGCGGTTCATTGAATCGTCGGGCGCCGATTTCGTCGTCATCTTTAGCGGCGACCACGTCTACAAGATGGACATTTCGCAGATGATGGAGTACCATCGCACGAACAAGGCCGATCTCACGATCGCAGCGCTCGAAGTCTCCCCCATCGAGGCCACGCGCCTGGGGGTCCTGTCCGTGGACGAGGACCTCAAAGTCACGTCGTTCCAGGAGAAGCCGAAAGACCCCCCGTGCGTGCCCGGCCGCGGGACCTGCTTCGCGTCCATGGGGAATTACATCTTCTCGGCGGAAAAGCTGGTGCATATTCTGAAGAAAGGCAAGCGCAGGTACGAGGACCTCGATTTCGGCAAGCACGTCATCCCCCTGATGCTCGAAGAGGGCCAGAACATATTCGCTTACAGCTTCTTCGACAACCATGTCACCGGGATGGGGCCGAAAGAACAGGGTTACTGGAAGGACGTGGGAACTCTCGACTCCTACTACCAGGCGAACATGGACCTGATCAGCGTCAGCCCCAAGTTGAACCTCTACAACTACAACTGGCCCATTCTGACCAACCAGGGCAACCTCCCTCCGGCAAAGACCGTGTTCGACGACGAGGGGAGGCGCGGCCACAACCTCGACTCTCTCGTCTGCGGCGGCTGCATCACCAGCGGCGCGACTGTGAGGCGCTCCATCCTCGGGCCGTCCTGCAAAGTCCACAGCTACGCCCTGGTGGAGGACTCGATCCTCTTTGAGAACGTGCAGGTCGGCCGCCGCGCGAAGATCAGGAAGGCGATCATCGACGAGAACATCTTCATCCCCGAAGGAATGGAGATCGGCTTCGACCCGGAGGCGGACCGCGAACGGGGCTGCATCGTCACCGACTCGGGGATTGTTGTGGTGACGAAGTAGAATGGGCCATATCGCTAAACAAGTGTTTGCATTGAAACCAGATTCAACATTTAATATTCAAAATTCAAGATTCGAGAAGCCTAAGATTGAATTTTTTTTATTATTTTTTAAATACGAGCATGCCCAGCGGCGGGATTGTCATCACGAGAGAATGGCTCCGGTTGTGGCAGGGCTCGGCAGCGGCCTCAAGGCCGCCGAAATTGCCGAACCCGCTCCCTCCGTACACCTCAGCGTCTGAGTTCAGCACTTCTCGCCAGTAGCCCCCTTCGGGTACGCCGACGCGGTAGTTCAGACGCGGCACCGGTGTGAAGTTGAACACCACGAGGACCCGGTCGCGGTCCGACCGCCCTTTCCGGAGATAACTGATGACGCTCGCCTCCTGGTCGCTGAAGTCCACCCACTCG
>JAXIPA010000235.1:0-8601 GCA_045403145.1 Nitrospirota bacterium
CGTGGCGAACATTCTCACCGTTTCGCTGTTCATTGTGCTGGCCAGGCACAAGATCGACAGCCTGCTTTTTTCCATGCGACTGCCCCATACCGGCGCAGGCGCCCTTCTTTCTCCCGCTGCATTCACTGCAAGCATCGCGTCGGTCGTTGTCGTCAGTCTCCTGTTCCTGTGGGCAGCCCACGGCATGTATCGTAAAATCGATGCGCCGCTTCACCGGATCAGGACCGACCTTCCTAAAGTCGTGAGCGGCGACTTGCGTGCCGAGGTCATCCTGAGGGATGAGGATGAGTTCAAGGACTTTGCCGGGGAGGTCAATGCCATGGTCGAGGAACTCAACCGCCGGTTCACCGGCTTGAAAGGGCGGACGGATGAATTGGCCAAAGCGGCCAAGGCACTGCGGACTTCGCCGACGATTGCGGAGTCCCAGGCCCTGCGGCAAAACATGATGCAGACGATCAGTTCTCTCGAAGAGCAGCTCAAGGCCTTTAAACTATGACCGCATCCGGCATCATACTTGCCGCCGCGCTTTTTGCGGTCTCCCCCAATAGCGGCAACATTGCGCATAACAGCCCGCTGATGACGCCGTGCATCGAATGCCACACCCGCCTTCCCTTCTCCGGAGGCGCACCGCCCCTCCGCAGCGAAGTCGATGGTATATGCATCGCCTGCCATCTAAAGCATCATGGCGCTGATGCCATATGGTCTCATCCGATGAACATTGCCCCTTCCATGCGAGTCCCCCCCGACATGGTCCTTGACAACCAGGGGAGGGTCGTATGCGTCACCTGCCATGCCTTTCATGGAGAGTACCGGGATGAAAACGGCAACAAGCGGTTTTATTTGAGAAGGTCTCCGGGGAAGGCCTTCTGTTACAGTTGTCATAAAAAGTTGTGATAGGTGTCCGCGAGGTCCTGCTGCCGTCAGGCGGACGCCATATTGTGCTTTATTTAAACGATATTTCATGTTAAAATACGCGCCTTAGTGCATTAGTCGGTTCAGTGATTTTAATTCCGGCTTGCCCGGATTTGGGAGGGGAAAATGAAAAAGTTCTATTCTTATGGTCTCGCTGTCTTTTGCATGCTGGCCGGATTATTCTTCATCCAGCCGGTCCTGTTCCATGGGACCAGTTCGGCAAACACGCCGGACAAGGCTGACATCCGCGCACGGCTGCAGCGTATCACTGTCCCGTTCGTGGCAAACCAGGGCCAGACGGACAAACAGGTCAAGTTCTACGCCGCCACCTTCGGCGGGACGGTCTTCGTCACGGACAAGGGGGAGATCGTCTACTCCCTGCCGGCAGCCGGAGGAGAGCGTTTCAAGACCGGCGCGGTCATCAAGGAAATACCGCTCAATGCGAAAAAGCGGGTTGTCACCGGTCAAGAGCGGGCCAAGGCCACAGTGAACTACTTCAAGGGGAACGACAAGGCGCAATGGAAAAAGAACCTTCCCACATACGATGTCGTGAGCCTCGGAGAGGTTTTCACCGGAGTGGACCTCAAGCTCAGGGCATATGGGAGCAACGTCGAGAAGCTTTTTTACGTAAGGCCGCAGGCAGACCCGGGGAAGATCGCTATGACCGTGGAAGGCGCGGAGCTCCTGAAAGTAAACAAGAAGGGCGAACTTGAGGCCGTCACCGCCCAGGGGCCGGTAACGTTCACGAAACCCGTGGCCTACCAGGAGATCAACGGCAAACGCATCGAAGTCCCGGTTGCCTATCGCCTTGCTGAGAATTCCGCATTCCGCATTCCGCATTCCGCATTGGGTTACGGCTTCACCGTAGGTCCCTACGACAGGTCAAGGGAACTCGTGATCGATCCCCTTCTCGCCTCGACTTATCTCGGGGGGACGGACCTCGAAGGATCAAGCTTGAACACGGTATTTGCCATGTCCGTCGCCGTTGCCCCGAACGGAGATATCTACGTCGCCGGGTTCACGGACTCTTCAAATTTTCCAACGCCCTTCACCCCGTTTCAGAAAACCGATCCCAGTCCACTGTCACGGGACGCATTTGTTTCGAGATTTGACCGGGGCCTTACCAACCTGGTGGCCTCAACGTACCTGGGCGGAAGCGGCGCGGACGCCGCTACTTCACTGGCCATTGGCAACAGCGGCAATATTTATGTGGCGGGCCACACGAGCTCGGCGGACTTCCCAAAAGCTGCTCCTTTTCAGGCAGTCATCGGCGGCGGCATTGATGCCTTTGTGTCGGAATTGAACGCGGATCTTACGACCCTCCTGGCATCCACCTATCTCGGCGGAACGGGTGACGATCAGGCATTTGCCCTGATCCTGGACGCAACAAGCGTATTCATAGGCGGCGATACCACCTCGCCGGACTTTCCTTCCGCTGGTAATACCTTCAACGGCCTCAGCGATGCCTTCCTGGCCAAATTAAGTACGAGCCTTTCAGCGCTTACAGCCGCAACCTATCTTGGAGGCAGCAGCAGCGACCACATTAACGCCATGGCCCTTAAAAGCCCGAATATATTTGTTGTCGGCAATTCTTCATCCGCAGACCTCTTCGTGAGTCCCATTCAAAGCTTCCATGGCGGCACGGACGCTTTCGTGGCAGCCATTGACAACACGCTCGGCGCCGGAAGCGTTGTGGCCTCGACCTATCTCGGAGGGGCCGGCGAGGACAATGCCTATGCCATTGACATTAATCCTGCCGGGGACGTCTTCGTAGCGGGCGACACGTCATCACCCGGAATCGCGACTGTAGGCGCGTATGATACTGCCATAAATACAGGCGTCGACGGCTTCGCGGCAAAACTAAATGCAAATCTCGCAAGCCTTACCCTGACCTACCTCGGCGGGAGCGGTGATGATCATGCGTACTCCTTCGCCGTAAACGGAGCGAACGTTTACGTGGCCGGAGACACCACGTCGACGGACTTCCCAGTGGTTGCCGGCTCCTATGATACAATCTCCAACGGCCGGAGTGATGCCTTCGTGGCAAAACTCAATGATACGCTCACGGCCCTCTCCGCATCAACGTATCTCGGCGGAAGCAACGACGATTTTGCAAATAAGATTGCGCTTGACATTTTCGGAAATGTATATTTAACCGGCTTCACCCTCTCGGCAAACCTGCCGATGTCCGCAAACTCGTCTCAGAACATCAATTTAGGACCTTCCGACGCTTTCGTCTCGGAATTTGACGCCAATCTCTCCTCAGCGCCGGCAATAGCTGACACGACAGCGCCGTCGGTTCCGACAGACCTGACGGCCACGGCGGCGAGCGATACCCGGATCAGTCTCTTATGGACGGCATCAACCGATAATGTTGGAGGAGGTGGTGTCACGGGTTACGAAGTCTGGCGGGGGACCGTGAAAATCGCGATATCCACCACCAACTCGTACAGTGATTCCGGTCTTACGGCAAGCACAACGTATACGTATACGGTAAAAGCGTTTGACGCGGCCAATAATACTTCCGCGGCCAGCAGCGCGGCCACGGCAACCACCCTTGCCCTTGGGGCGACCGATACTATACCGCCGTCCGCCCCGGCAAACCTGACGGCCACGGCAGTCAGTGATACCCGGATCGGCCTCGCATGGACGGCGTCAACCGATGACACAGGCGTGGCGGGATACGAAGTCTGGCGGGGAGGCACAAAGATAGCGACTGTCACCACCACCTCGTACAGCGATGGCGGCCTTACGGCGAGCACGTCCTATACGTACACGGTAAAAGCAGTTGACGGTGCCGGCAATGTTTCCGCTGATAGTAACGCGGCAACAGCGACCACGCTCGCCGCGGCAGCGGCAAGCGGAGGTGGCGGAGGCGGTGGCGGTGGTGGATGTTTCATCGCCACGGCCGCATACGGCAGTTATATGGCTGACGATGTGATGGTATTGCGACGGTTCAGGGACAACTATCTTCTGACCAACGCAGCAGGCAGGACCTTCGTCAATCTCTATTACACCTGGTCGCCTCCCGTAGCAAACTACATTGCGGAGCATGAGACGGCGAGGACCATCACCCGTGCCGTCCTGAGCCCGCTGGTGTACGGCATCAAGTACCCAATCGCGGCAATGCTTATGCTTCTTCTGATCCTTACGGGAGGGACAGCAGCGGTCATGACTCGGAGAAGGATACGCGGATAGCGGGTATAAAAAAAGATTAGAAATAATCAAAGGGGGCCTGATACATCAGGCCCCCTTTTTTTTATTAATTCAAACTTCAGAATTGAACCACTCTGATGGTTCAGGTTTGCAGCCTGAACCACCTGTAAAACAAACTCTACTCCCGCCGACAATGAGCTTGGGATCAATTTTTTGAAAAGTCAAAAGCGTTCACCGCCGAGACGCTGAGACGCTGAGAAAAAATGGCAAGGCTCTGGCTTTAACAGGCTGTTGAAAACCATTTTGCGCAGGCTAAAGCCTGCGGCTACCAGATTCTAATATTTTGATTTGCTTCAAGGTAGCCGCACCCTTTAGGGTGCGTTGTTCATGGATGCTCAACAGCTTGTCAAAAATCAAAAATTTGAAGTTCTCAGCGCCTCCGCGTCTCCGCGGTTCAAAGATCACTTCTTCATCCCCGGGTGACACCTCTTGCAGTCGTCCATGGGAAAGGCAATGCGAAGGTGGCAGACTCCGCAGAATTCATTTTTCAGGATCCGCCACATCGAAAAATGCTTTGTTGTCTTCTTCTTGATGTTGAAGATGTCGGGATGGCACATGGCGCAGTCCAGCCATTCCGTGTGAATCTTGTGGGAAAATACCGCAGGCGGGATCCCCCCCATCTCGGCCTCAAGCTGGAGCGTACGGTCCAGATGCATGGGGGTAAAGTCTTTTAAAAGGCTCTTCTTCGGCTTGATGGACCCGTCCGAAAGGGCCTTGACCCAGTCTATCTCGTCGCCGAATTTCGTTGTTGGTAGCTTTCGTTGCAGTTCGGCGAATTTTTTCCTGTTCGGACTCGCATTGGCGTTGTGGCAGCGTTCGCAGTTCTTCTCCCCATCCTCTCCCTTGGGCCCGAACGCGGTCTTGCCGTCGTGGCAGACGGTGCAGTATTTCCCCGTCATCTCTCCCCCGCCGCACTGAATACCGGTGTCGCTCGCTTTCATCGACATCTCCAGTTCAATGTGGCATACCCTGCAGGTATAGTTTACCCGGTGCACCCAGTGGGAAAACACCACCTGCATGACCTTTTTTTCCGAGGAGAAATGGTCGATCACCACGTCGCCGTATTCTTCCGGGGGGGGCAGGCGGGGGAGATCGAAATTACCGTGGGAAGAATAAGCCGGCACCGGCATGAACAGCGTTAAGACGATGCAGACGGCCAGATACCAATGTTTCCATGGAATAATTTTCAGCATAGATACCTCGATTCCGGAACAAAAGAACTTTTACCGCGAGGCGCGATGGACGCCAGGAGATCTTGAAGTAACTTTACGGACCTTCATCTTGAATTTTGAGTCAAATTTTTTGAGAAGCCAAAAGTGACTACCAAAGCCGAGATATTATCCACAGATTACGCAGATTCCACAGATTGAACTAAAATTCAATTACTTTTACCGCAAAGAACGCAAGGAACTTCTCAAAGAAAAGCTGGAATTTTAAATTTCAATCTTTAATTCTCTCTGCGTTCCCTGCGTTCTCTGCCTGCGCCCAGCGCTTACGAGTGTCCAGCACGAGTGCAGGGTGCGGTTAACGCGCCTTTTTGCCGATAGGTAGGTGAGCAGTTACAATTATTTCCCCCCGTCCTTCGCTATCACGATCTTCGCGTTCTTTCTCAGGGTCTTGCCCCACTCTTTTTTCATTTCCGCGCCTAATTGCGCCATCACTTTCCTTTTTATGACCGGCGCGGCCTCTTCATAGCTCATCTGTTTTCCGGAGCCGTCCTTGAATGCGTCTTTATTTTTTTCGTATTCCACCCGGATGTCCTTGTCATCTATCTTGATCTTCTGATAGATCTCCTTGCCCGTGATCATCTCCAACTGATGGCTGCGTTCAATGCGTTTTCTGAGCTGATCCTCAGTGATCCCCAGGCCCGAGAGGTACTCCTTGTACGCCTCCGCGGATCCGGTCTGCTTTTTCATCAACTGGACCACCTCGTCTATCCTTTCGGGACTGACCGTGATGCCCCGTTTGACCGCCTCCTGGACGGCAAGTTCCGCAAAGATAAGGTTGTCCAGGGCCTCGTTCCTGATTTTCTCCGTGGTCCCGGGGGCCGCCTTTTCGTCTCCCTTGATGTATTTGGGGGAGATCTTGTTCATCTCGCGGACAAGATCGTACATGGCGATTTCCACCCCGTTCACTTGCGCGGCGAAGACTTTTTTGGCCTCCTCGGCGCCTTTTTTCGCCTCTTCAATCACCGCCTGCTGCTCCGGAGACGGCGGCGGTGGCGCTGCAACCTGTTCTTTCTTCTTGCACGACACACCCGCGAGGGAGATTGCGACCGTAAGCAACCCGGCCATGACGGCGACATTAATTTTCTTCATATTTTCCTTTCCATTTATGGGGTATTTTGGATTACGGATTCTGGATTGAGAAATTAACGAGGCATCGCCTCAGACCGGTGAAAAAACCAACACCATGGAACCGCGAAGAACGCAAAGGGAACCATAAATCAAAGTCATTTTCTTGGGTTTTAAAACCAGAAACAATTATATGCTTTTGCCTTCCTTCGCGTCCTTTGCGCCTTGGCGGTAAAATGGCTTTGCTTTTGGTTTTGCTCGAAAACTCAAAATTAAAGATGTTGGCTTGTAAAGTACTTTAAAGATTGCCGCCCCGACTTGTCGGGGCTATCGAAACATGAACCGAGGTTTTATGCAGCCGGCTAATTACTTTTGCCTTTTAACTGTTTCACTTCTTTTGAAGTATCCAACAGCGCATCAGACAGCGCGGCGACGGTCGTTTTGATTTCAATAATATCGTTTTTCATGTCGGTGAAGTCGTCTTCGATCTTATATAACCTAATTTCGATTCTATTCTGACCTTCTTTTAACTCGAGCTGACCTCTTTTAAGATCGCTTACATCAGCTTTAATTTCCAAGAGGACATTTATCATCCGATCCTGTCCCATATCATAATCTCCCCAACATTTAAAGATTCTCTTTGCGTGCTTTGCGAGAGACGCTTTTGGTTTTACTTTATCGGTCTGAGGCGGAGCCTCGCTGATATTTTACCTTTGTGCTCTCTGTGCATTTTGTGGCAAAGCTTGATTTTTTACGACTTCATCACCTTTGACAGCCTTTCTATTTCGTCATTGATAAGCTCCTGAAGACCATCGGTATGGGCGTGCAAATGGACGACTTCGGCCCCAAGCTCCGCGAGTATGCCCGCCGCCTGTTCGGTCGACAACCCCTCAACTTCAAGCTGACTCAACAGCTTCAGGACGCGAGAGCCCACTTCACCCAGTTCCTTCGCGATCTCCGTCATGGTTTCGCTCAAAACCATATGCGCTAAGCCGGTCATTTTGTCCTCCTCACTCTTTTTTCCGCACGCCTGATCGCGTCGTCAAAAGCATTTATTTCCCTTTGCCAGTATTTTATCAGATGATAATCAGGCGAAGCTTTCCGCTGCTCTGACTTGACCTTATTTTCGTGCTCCCTTTTTCTTTCTTCAAGGCTCCTGATCTGCTTTAAAAACTCCTTTTTGCTCATGATTATCCCGCTGTTCCGAACAACGCTTGTACGTCAGACAGCGTCATCATATTCTGCGTGGAAAGCTTACCTTACTCTATATTCGCTTGCACATTTTAGCAATATTTTACTATATCTGCAATGCATATTTTCAGCTCCACCTGCGGCAATCATCTTCCCCTCAGTTCCTTAACGAGCGCATCGGTCTTCCCGCTCCGCCGCTTCTTCAGATGCCCCAGCCATTTATCGAAGGGAGACTTTTTCAGGCCCTTTTTCAGATAGAAAACGCCTTTTCCCTCACAAAATTGAAGTTCTTCTCCCTGGGAAATCCCGAGTTTGTCCCTCACCTCCTTGGGTATGGTCACCTGCCCCTTGGATGTCACTTTGGCAGTCAGCATGGCTCCACCTCCGGTAAGGATTGGTTTCCTTACCTTTATTGTGAGGATTATGGCTGTCTTTGTCAATGACTTTCAAAGGGGATTTGCGAAGCATGCTGTGAAATTCAGGGTTACGGGGTTCACGGTTTTAAAACCCTGAACTCTGAACATTGAACCTGGAACCCTCTCATCCAAAAAAGCACAAAAAAAGGCAGGCGGGTGACCCCGCCTGCCTGATGAAACGAAAGGATACTACTGGTACGTCTAGGTGCCTTGAAAAATCACCTGAACCGCCCCGGTCCCCATGACTACGTTCGTCTGGTCCGGGATGAATCCGCTACTGTACGGACGTGAAATTTACATTGGAGCTTGCCGCACAAACCGTCTGATCGCCCGCAGTAAAAGTATAACCGGATATCTCAGGCTTTTTCACCACATAGCAGACCCCGTCCACGGCCGTGCCGCTGATGGTGTAATAGCCGTTCACGTCCGTGATCGCCGCGGAAGTGCCGAATGGGGGATTCGCTCCGCTCATGGTCCTGAAGTATACGATTGCGCCGCTTAATCCTGTTCCGTTTGCCCTGGTTACCCTCCCGCCGACCGTATAGGTAGTGGGAATGTTGATAGACCTGGAT
>JAXIPA010000253.1:0-18631 GCA_045403145.1 Nitrospirota bacterium
GTCGGCGGCACGCAGGCGGGGTTGAAGCCGCGGACCGACGGCGGCGCGCTGCACCTGCGTCCCCCTGTCTCGACGCTCAGGGACGCCCGTGCCGAGTTCGAGCGCGAGTTCATTACGCAGAAGCTCAGGGAGTTCGGCGGACACGTGAGCAGGACCGCGGACGCCATCGACGTGGAGCGCAGCAACCTGCACCGGAAGATCAAGGCGCTGGGGATCGAGGTGGAGGACTGATTTTTTTGACGCGAATGAGCACGAATTTTCTCGAATCGGTAGGCGCAGGCTTTAGCCTGCGTGTTTTTTGTCGGAAAACGCACCTTGAAGGGTGCGGCTACCAGAAAACACTTCGTTTTGCAACGAAAACCCATGATCGAGACCCATAACCTCACCAGATACTTCGGCTCGCTTGGCGCTGTCCGGTCCGTCAGCTTCACCGTCGGCAAGGGCGAGGTCTTCGGCCTCCTCGGGCCGAACGGAGCGGGCAAGACCACGACGATCCGCATGCTGACCACGCTGCTTTCGCCGACGTCGGGAACGGCCTCGGTGGCCGGCTTCGACGTTGCCGCGGATCCGCTTGGCGTCAAACGGTCGATCGGCGTGGTGCCGCAGATGCTGAACCTCGACATCGATCTCACGGCGGCCGAGAACCTCGAGTACCACGGCAGGCTCCACAAAATGAGGCGCGAGGACAGGGGTGCTCGCATCGAGGAACTCCTTCGTTTTGTCGGTCTCTGGGAGAAGAAGGACACGCCCGTCGAGCACCTCTCGGGCGGCATGCGCAGAAGGCTGTTGATCGGCCGCGGCCTCATGCACCGGCCCATGGTCATTTTCATGGACGAACCGACGGTGGGGCTGGACCCGCAGGCACGAAGGATGATCTGGGGACTGATCGAGTCGCTCAAGCGGAACGGCATCACGATCCTGCTCACCACGCATTATATCGAGGAGGCGGACGCGCTCTGCGACCGCGTGGCCATCATGCAGGGAGGGAAGATCATCTCGCTGGACAAGCCAGGCGTCCTCAAGGAAGGGGTCGGAAAGTATGCGGTCGAGTGTCTCGGACGATATGACATCCCGCGGCAGTTTTTTCAGAGCAGGGAAGAGGCAATCGAGGCCGGCCGCAACCTGTGCTCGGACCTCGTTATCCGCGATGTCACCCTGGAGGACGTGTTTATCAGCCTGACGGGGGAGAGGATAGAGGGATGATGCGATTGCGGAATGCGCCCTGCACTCGCGCGATGCACTCGTAGGCACTGGGTGCAGGCGGATTTCGGATTGCGGACTTGAGAATTCGGATAGCCAAAGCTGTCATTCCCGAATGATTCTATCGGGAATCCAGTGACTTTGTTTTTTCCATGCTCGTCCGCGTTACCTGAGGCTTCATGAACTTCTACCCCATATTCTGGAAAGAGATGATGCTCATCCGCAAGAAGCCCTGGCGCTTCCTCGCGTCGAGCCTGGTCATGCCGATCCTGTACTTCGTGACCTTCGGCTGGGGCCTCGGACGGGGCATGCGCATGGCCGGCGATTCGTACCTCGAATTCGTCCTGCCCGGCATCGTTGCGCTGTCGGCCATGAACAACAGCTTTGGCCCGGTTTCGACGTCGCTCAATATCAGCAAGCTGTACACAAAGACCATCGAAGAAGTGCTCGTCTCCCCGGTGGGCCCCTGGGACATCGCGCTCGGCAGGACCCTCACCGGCCTGGTGCGCGGGGTGTTTTCGGCTTTCATGCTCCTGCTCGTCGGACTTGCTGCCGGCGTTCACCTGCAGTTGACGGCGCTTTTTTTTGTGGTCCTCGTCCTCACGGCATTCTGCTTCGGGGCCGCGGGCGTGGCCGCGGCCATGATCGCCCATTCGCACGAGGACATGGCGAACTTCAACAGTTTTTTCATCATTCCCATGTCGTTTTTGGCAGGCACATTTTTCTCTCCCGATAGCATGCCTGAACCGTTCCGGAGCGCCATCATGGTCTATCCCCTGACCCATGCGAGCCTGCTGCTGCGGGCGCTTGCCTCCGGCGGAAATCCTCCGGCGCCTTCCGTGCTCGTACTCGCGGCGTATACCGCGATGTTCTTCTACCTTGCAGGCAGAATCGTCGAGAGAACGGGGAAATCTTAATTGAGAAAGAACCGGATTCTTTTCCAATCGGCGCGGAGATCGTCCGTATCCGGCCCCTCCCCACGGTCCGCGGCGGCGTAAGTTTGCATCGAAAAAGCCCGGCATGACAACCGTCGCCCTGATCTCACGGAAAGAGCGCTGTCCGCGTCAAGCACCGTCCTTTCATGCCCTATTCTCTTGATTTTGATTGACTTTCTGAGGCCATAAGGCTAATATTTCACCCTGTGTTCTCATGGATACGATAAAGGAAAACCGGATTCAGACAGATGCCGAAAGTACAATTTATCTTCGCCATTCACAACCACCAGCCCGTCGGCAATTTCGAGTTCGTTGCGGAGGAGGCATACCAGAAAGCCTACCTGCCTTTTGTCGGCGTTCTCGAGCGCCATCCGAAGATCAAGATCACCCTGCACTACACCGGCATTCTCTATCATTTTTTCGAGCAGCGTCATCCCGAATTCATCGACATGCTCAGAAAGCTCGTGGAGGAAGGCAGGGCGGAAATCCTGTCCGGAGGATTTTACGAGCCCATACTGACCGTGCTGCCCGAAGCCGACAAGGTAGGCCAGATCCGCGCGCTCTCGGACTTTATCCGGAAGAAGCTCGGCTATGATGCGCAGGGCATGTGGCTCGCGGAGCGGGTCTGGGAGCCTCACCTTCCGAAGTGCATCGCCGACGCCGGCATCAACCACGTGGTCGTCGATGACTTCCATTTCAAGATGGCGGGGCTCCACGACGACGAACTGGACGGCTACTATCTTACGGAGGAGCAGGACGGCCTCGTGCGTATCTTCCCGGGGAGCGAGAAGCTGCGGTATCTGATCCCCTTTCGTCCTCCCGCGGAAACAATCGACCACCTGGCGGGCCTGCGCTCAACGGAGCGGAACAGGCTCATGGTCATGGCGGACGACGGCGAAAAGTTCGGCGTCTGGCCCGAGACCTATCACACCGTGTACGAAGAGGGATGGCTCGAACGGTTCTTTGCGCTCATCGAACAGAACGGCGAATGGCTTGAGACCACGACGTTTTCGGAGTATCTTGCGAAGGAGCCGGCGCGCGGCAAGGTCTATCTTCCCACGGCCTCGTATATGGAGATGGGCGAGTGGACCCTTCCGACACGCGCGATGAAGGAATATGAAGAGGCCCTGGCAAAGGTCAGGGACCTGCCGGACTTCGGGGGACTCCGGCCCTTTATCAAGGGCGGGATCTGGAGAAACTTTCTTGCCAAGTATCCCGAAAGCAACCACATGCATAAACGGATGGTGATGGCGAGCCGGAAGACGCACGAAGCGCTCGAATTGCCGGCCGGCCGGGGTGTGAAGAGCGCCGATGCGGCGCGGATGATTGATCATCTCTACCAGTCGCAATGCAACGATCCCTATTGGCACGGCGTCTTCGGCGGGCTTTATCTGCCGCATCTGCGCTCTGCGGTGTATGAACACCTGATACAGGCGGAGTATCTGGCTGATACAATGCTCAGAGGTCAGAGGTCAGGGGTCAGGGGTCAGGGAACAAAAAAGGAAAAGGCCCAGCCTTCGTGGCTTGAGATCGAGACCGGGGATTTCGACATGGACGGCAGCGAGGAGGTCATGCTCAACTCCGAGGTGATGAACCTCTTTATCGATCCGGCGGAGGGCGGCAGGATTTCGGAGTTCGACTGGAAGCCGCGTCCGTTCAATCTCACGAATACGCTCACGCGCAGGCGCGAGGTCTACCACGAAAAAATCCTCCGGATGGTCAGAGACACGGCGGCCGGCGCGGAAGGCGGCGGCGCGAAGACCATCCACGAACGGGTCTCGGTGAAGGAGGAGGGGCTGCAGTATCACCTGCTCTACGACTGGTACACCCGCGGATCGCTGCTCGACCACTTCTTCGGCTCCGGTGTGGACCTGGCAAGTTTCATGCGGTCCGAATATTACGAAGCCGGAGATTTCGTCCTCGGCTCCTATGCCGCCAAACAGAGAAAACAGGGGAATTCCGCGGTCGTCACCCTTTCCCGCGAAGGGAATGTGGCGGGGCTCGGCATCCGGCTCACGAAGGACGTCTCCCTGCGCAGGAGCGCGGCGGAATTTCTGGTGCGCTATGAGATTGCGAACCTGAGCGGCGAAGAACTGAACACCGCTTTCGGCTGCGAGTTCAATTTCTCGCTTCTTGCCGGCAATGCCTTTGACCGGTATTACGACATCCCCGGGCATACGCTGGACAAGCGGAACCTGGCGTCCTTCGGAGAGACGAACAACGTGAACCAGGTGAGTCTCGTAGACGAATGGCTCAAGCTCAAACTAACGCTTGCCTTCTCCCAGCCCGCCAGCCTCTGGCGCGCGCCGGTGGAGACGGTTTCCCAGTCAGAGGCAGGGTTCGAGCGGGTGTATCAGAGCTCGATGGTGATGCCGGTCTGGCGCATCTCGCTTCTTCCCGGAAAGACGTGGGAAGCGGAGATACAGGTGAGGGTGGAATGATTTCGGAAAGGTGAGGAGAAAAAAGTCTTGATTACGAGAAGAACGATTATTGTGTTCCTGGTGGCGGTCTCGTTCGGGAGCGGCGCGTTTGCCGAAGAAAAACCGCTCGGGATAAAGGAATATACTTCAGTGGACGGGCTTGCGGCGTCAATCCTGTCATACTTCCCCCGGGTGCAGGGTGAGGTGAAGGCCGTGCAGGGCGACCAGCTTACGGTCGCCCTGGGGACCAGGGACGGGCTCCACCAGGGAATCATCCTCACGGTTTGGAGAGACGGCAAGGATATCCTCCACCCCGTGACGAATGCGGTGATCGGACGCGCGGAGGAGGAAGTCGGCGCACTCGAGGTGACAGAAGTGGGCGAGGCAACGTCCACCGGTGTTATGAAGAAAAAGCTGAAGGAACCGAAACAGGGCGACAAGGCACGGATCACGCCAAAAAAGATCAGCCTCGCGATCATACCCCTTCGGGCGGACGGTCCGGAGATCATCCGGGGGCTCGCCGAACAGCTTGGGGAAACCGGCAGATTTTCCGTGCTCGACAAGGAGCAGGAAACGGCGTTCCTCAACGAGAAAAAGCAGCGGGACAGTTCCCTGATCAAGGAGATGGGCCGGGCTTTCAAGCTCGATGTTGTCCTGACGGTCGAGGTCATTCCGTCGGGCGACAAGCATCTGGTTACGACGCGGCTCTTCTACGCCGACGACGCCCGTCCGATCGATACGATAGTGGCCATGCTCGACCTCCGGACCAAGCGGGACGCCCTCGGGGAGATCAAGCCGTTTTTCGCCCCGGTCAAGGAACAGAAGACGGACATAGCGGAACTGCCCTTCGATGCCCGCTTGTTCGCCGCGGCCGACTTTGAAGGAAGCGGCGCCCTGCAGTATGTCATCTCCGACAACGTAAAGCTCCATGTCTTCAAACAGGGCACTTCGGGCTGGCGCGAAGAATGGGTCGAAAAAGCCGCCTTTGGCGCCGGTGAGATGCAGCACATCAACCTCGATGCGGCGGACATCAACGGGGACGGCAGGCCGGAGCTCTTCGTTACGGCAATGCTGAAGGGCACGGTCATTTCCTATGTCCTTGAATGCAGGGACGGCGTCTATAAACGCATAGCCGATGTCCCGGGGTTCCTCCGGGTCGTGTCTATCCCCGGAAAGGGCGGCATCCTGGTCGGCCAGGCGTACCATCCGGTCTCGTTCTTTGCCGGCCAGCCGAAACAGTATGTATGGTCCGAGGGCAACTACGTATCCGGCGCTGAGTTCCCGCTGCCCGAGGGGGTGGGACTCTACGGGTTTGTTTATGCTGATTTCGGGGAAGCAGCCCTTTTCCTGGTTGCGCTCGATGCCAAGGAACAGCTGCGCGTGTATTCCAGCGGCGTTCCGGTCTGGAAGAGTGAAGAGACGTATCCGGCGGTCCGCGTTACGGTGACGAAGCCCGTGACCGGGATCGACGCCATGCTTTCGCCGGCATCGGCCGAAAGCGACAAGACGCTGAAGGTGAAATTGCCCGGCAGGGTCTTGACGCTGGACCTGAACGGAGACGGCAGAGACGAGATCCTTCTGCCGAAGAACAGCGGGGGTACGTTTTTCAGCGGCCATACAAAGGCAGAGTTCGTCGGACTGGGCTGGACAGGGGCCAGGCTCGAACAGCGCTGGAACATCAAGGACATCCCCGCGTCGGTCCTCGATTATCAGGTGATCAGGCGGCAGGGGGCGGATGCGCAGGTCCTGGCGCTCGTAATGACTTCCGGAGGGCTCTTTTCCAGGGACACCTACCAGGTGATGAACTATCCGGTGAAGTAGATCAAGATGTCGATAACAATTTCGAAAAAGTAAATACATAATCATGGGTCTTTAAATTGTCATTCCCGAGGGTTTTATCCCCGATAGATTCGTTCGGGGACGAATCTGGTGTTTAAAACCATATCCCCGATAGGAGCCCCCCGATTAAATCATTCGAGGGCATGATTCGGGGCCTGCCCCGCATGAGCCAAGCGGGGGATGACATGCTGTTTTATGTCGGTATTATTATGAGACCGCTGATAATCACATGAAGAAAAAAAGTTCTCTACACGAAGATATCCACGCGAAGCTGGATCCCGCAGTTATGCCGCGGCATGTCGCCATCATCATGGACGGCAACGGCAGGTGGGCGCTCAGGAGGGGCCTGCCGCGGGTCGCCGGGCACAAGCGGGGCGTAGACACTGTGCGGCGCATTACCGAGGAGTGCCGGCGGCTCGGGATCGGCGCGCTGACCCTTTACGCCTTTTCCGATGAAAACTGGGGCAGGCCCAAGGATGAAGTCGGCTTTCTCATGGACATACTCGGGACCTTCCTCAAGGCCGAGATTGCGACTATGAAAGCGAACGGCATCAGGTTCCGGACCATCGGCAGGACAGACCGCCTTCCGGCGACGGTGCAGTCATGGATCGGAAAAGCCGAGTCCGAGACAGCCGGCAACACCCGGATGGTGCTGACCCTTGCGCTGTCCTACGGCGGGCGTGGAGAAATTCTCGAGGCAGTCAGGCGGATGAAAGCAGCGGGTGCCCCGGCCGAACAGCTGACCGAGGAGGCCTTTTCCTCGTATCTTGACACCGCGGGCCTTCCCGATCCGGACCTGATCATACGCACGAGCGGCGAGAAGCGGATCAGCAATTTTCTCCTGTGGCAGGCGGCGTACGCGGAGCTTTATTTCACCGACACCCTCTGGCCGGACTTCGAGGAAAAGGACCTGAGGGCGGCGCTCATTGATTATCAGGGGCGGCAGCGCAGGTTCGGCCTGACGCAGGACCAACTCGTAAGGAAGTAACGGCTCAACGATATATCTTTTCTTAATCCGGACAAATTCCGTGGAGACCATGCATGCTGCAAAAGAGAGTGATCTCAGGCCTTCTCTTTCTCCCCATATTTTATCTCGTTGCCTGGAAGCTGCCGCCAATCTATTTCACGGGGCTGGTGCTTACCGCCGTTCTCGCAGGGCTGCTTGAATTTTACCGCATGGCGCAGGCGCGCGGCATCAATCCCAGCGCCGTACTCGGGAGCACGCTCGGCGCACTGATCGTGCTGGAATCCTACCAACCGCTGCTGTGCGGCATGGATAAGGTTTATCTCGCCGCGGGTTTGCTCTTGATCATGATCATCCGGCTGTTCTCTTCGAGGCCGGTCGAGGGCGCGCTCGAGGATGTCGCATCCACGGTCCTCGGCATATTCTACGTAGCAATTTTGTTCAGCTTCCAGGTCTCTATTCGCACGGGTACGGACGGAAAACAGTGGCTCGTGTTTCTCTATTTTATCATCTGGGCATCCGACATCGGCGCCTATTCCATCGGCATCCCTTTTGGAAAACACCGGCTGTACGAGAAGGTGAGCCCGAAGAAGAGCATTGAAGGATTGATCGGCGCCCTGATTGCGTCGACGGGAATGGCGCTCCTGTGCAGGGCCTGGTTCATGCCGTTCATCGGCATTGACGAGGCTATCGGGTTGGCGCTGGCGCTCGCGGCGGCCGGTGTTATCGGCGACCTGGTGGAGTCTCTGTTCAAGCGTTCCGCAGGGGTCAAGGATTCAGGCGGCATCATTCCGGGCCACGGCGGCATTCTCGACCGGATGGACAGCATGCTTTTTGCCGCGCCGGTGCTGTATTATTATCTGAAAATGAGGTAGCACAATGCGGATTGCGGAGTGCGGATTGCGGAGTAGAAAAGCTTGCAAAGAATTGCCATACTGGGCTCCACCGGTTCGATCGGCCAGTCCACGCTTTCGGTGGTCGAGCAATTTCCCGGCCTGTTCAAGGTGGTTGCGCTCTCAGCGGGCAATAATATCGACCTGCTCGAAAAGCAGGTGCGCTGGTTCCGGCCCTCACACGTCTCCTTGTCCAATGAAGCATCGGCCGGGGACCTGAGAACGCGCTTGCGCGATCTGAAGGTCAGGATACTGTCCGGCATCGAGGGCATGATCCAGGTCGCCGCTTCGGAAGAGGCCGACATCGTTGTTTCCGCAATCGTGGGGACCGCCGGGCTGGTCCCGACCATGGCGGCGATCCGCGCGGGCAAGAGCGTCGCGCTCGCGAACAAGGAGGCGCTCGTGACCGCGGGCAAGCTGGTGATGGACGAGTGCCGTGCCCGCCGGGTCAGCCTGCTTCCGGTGGACAGCGAGCACAGCGCCATATTCCAGTGCCTTCTGGCCGGTGAGAGCCGGGACATCAGGAAGCTCGTCCTGACCGCGTCGGGCGGGCCGTTCCGCGAGTTTGCGAAAAAGGACCTCGCAAAGGTGACGCTCGCCCAGGCGCTCAAGCATCCGAACTGGAGCATGGGCAGAAAGATCACGATCGATTCCGCAACGCTCATGAACAAGGGGCTTGAGGTGATCGAAGCGCGGTGGTTGTTCGGACTTCCGCCGGAGAAGGTCGGGGTGCTGGTGCACCCCCAGAGCATAGTGCATTCCATGGTCGAATACCATGACGGCGCGGTGGTGGCCCAACTCGGCGTGCCAGACATGAAAGGTCCGATCGCGTACGCGCTCTCCCATCCCGAGCGGCTTGAAGGGGTATCGCCTGCCCTGGACCTCGCCCGGGTGGGCACTCTCACCTTTGAGGAGCCGGACATGGAACGCTTTCCCTGCCTTGCCTATGCGTATGATGCGCTCAGGGCGGGCGGCAGCATGCCCGCGGTGCTCTCGGCCTCGAATGAGGTGGCGGTCAGGCATTTCCTCGAGGAGAAGATCGGGTACAACGACATCCCGCGCGTGATCAGGACGACCATGGACGCGCATGCGCCGTCGCCGATCAGGACGGTTGAAGACGCGCTCAAGGCCGACCTTTGGGCGCGGCAGGAAGCGGAAAAGATCGTAGCAAAAATAAAAGTGTAACCACAGATAAACATAGATGTGCACAGATACACCGGAAAAGGTCTGAAGTCGGGAAAAGCGTAAAAGACCGGATTTTTCATCTGTGTTCATCCGTGTTCATCG
Organism: Nitrospirota bacterium; assembly: GCA_045403145.1. Lineage (GTDB taxonomy): Bacteria > Nitrospirota > UBA9217 > UBA9217 > UBA9217 > JAJYKN01. The sequence continues at coordinate 9,539 of JAXIPA010000253.1, forward strand.
GTGGTTATAAAAGGAGTTATCATGACGTTAATCTATTTTCTGATCGTGATCGGCATCCTCGTGTTCGTGCACGAGCTCGGCCACTTCATCATGGCAAAGAGGGCCGGCGTGCGGGTCGAAAAGTTTTCGCTCGGCATGGGGCCCAAGATCGTGGGATACAAGAAGGGCGATACGGAGTATGTCATATCGGCCCTTCCGCTCGGCGGGTACGTGAAAATGGCGGGAGAGAACCCCGACGAGGAGCCGACCGGCGATCCCGGTGAATTCCAGTCCAAGACCGTGTGGCAACGCGCCAAGATCGCGGCGACCGGTCCGCTTACCAACATCGTGCTCGCGTTTCTGGTGATGCCGCTCGTGTTCATGGTCGGGACCTATTCCGAGGGGCCTGCGAAGGTGGGATACGTCGAGAGCGGCTCCCCGGCCGAACGCGCGGGCTTCATGGCCGGCGACGTGATCGAGGAGATCAACGGCAGGGGCATCAGCGACTGGACAAAAGCGTTGTCTCTGATCGCCGTGAACCCCGACACGGACGTGAAGGTCGCCGTCGACCGCAAGGGGGAGAAGAAAGTCCTCGTGCTGCGGCCCGAGGCGGCAACAGAACTCAGAATAGGCATGTCCGGGCTTATCCCCGACATGCCGGCCGAGATCGGCAAGCTCAAACCGGGCTTTCCCGCGGAGAAAGCGGGGGTCAGGGTCAACGACAAAATCCTCGCCGTGGACGGCAAGACGATCTATCACTGGAACCAGTTCTCCTCCCTCGTGCGGGAGAGCAAGGGAAAGACTCTCGTACTCACCCTTGAGCGCGAAGGCAAACGCATGGAGCAGTCCATCACGCCCGCGGAGGACGGCGGGCGGTACGTGATCGGCGTGGAGCCGGTCATGCGAATGGTATTCAAGAAGCATGGTTTCATCGAGTCCTTGCGGCTCGGGTTCGACAAGACCATCGAGGCCATAGACCTCACGTTCATCACGCTCAAGAAACTGGTGACCTTCAATCTCTCGATCAAGACGCTCGGCGGGCCGGTGATGATCGCGCAGATGTCGGGCCAGGCCGCGTCGGCCGGGCTGTCGTCGTTCCTGTCGCTTTTGGCGATGATCAGCATCTCGCTGGGCATCCTGAACCTGCTTCCCATCCCCGTGCTCGACGGCGGCTTGATCCTGTTTCTCGTGATCGAGGCAATCCGCAAGAAGCCGGTGAGCAGGAAGGTCATGGAAGTGTCCCAGAGCATCGGGGCCGCGGTCCTGATCACCCTGATCGCGGTGGTATCGTACAACGACATCATGAGGATGTTCTTCTCGAAATAAAATCCGGGTTGCATGGTCTTCCTCCGTCATTCCGGGCTTGACCCGGAATCCAGAGGTTAAAAACCTGGATTCCCGATTAAGGCATTCGGGAATGACGAAGGGAGGACGTGTATCCGATCAGGAATTGAACTCGTTTCAGGATATGCTCAAGGCAATCATTCGCAAACAAACCCGTCAGATCACCCTCGGTCCCGTCAAGATCGGCGGCAATGCCCCAGTCGCGGTCCAGTCCATGTGCAACACGGATACGCGGGACGCCGAGGCGACGCTGGCCCAGATCAGGAGGCTTGAACAGGCGGGATGCGAGCTCGTCCGGCTGGCGGTGCCGGACGAAGAGGCAGCGCATGCCATCGGCACAATACGAAAAGGCACGTCCATGCCCCTGATCGCGGACATCCACTTCGACTACCGCCTTGCGCTTGAATCGGTGAAACAGGGCGTTGACGGACTTCGCATCAATCCCGGAAACATCGGGGGCAGAGACAAGGTGGCCGAAGTTGTCCGTGCCTGCAAGGACAAGGGCATCCCGATCCGCATCGGTGTGAACGCCGGTTCGCTCGAAAAACATCTGCTCGAAAAATACGGGCATCCAACGCCCGAGGCGATCGTGGAGAGCGCTTTTGGTCACATCCGCATACTCGAAGACCTGAACTATACCGACATCAAGGTTTCTCTCAAGGCATCCGATGTGCTGACGACCGTCGCGGCCTACCGTTTGTTCTCACAGAAAGCAGATTACCCGCTCCACATCGGCATCTCAGAAGCGGGCACGCTCTTTTCCGGTACGATCAAGTCGAGCGTCGGCTTAGGTATCCTGCTTTCCGAGGGCATCGGCGATACCATGCGGGTATCCTTGACCGCTGATCCAGTCGAGGAAGTGCGTGTCGCCTATGAGATATTGAAATCGCTCAAGGTCCGCCAGCGCGGAGTGAACATCATCTCCTGCCCCACCTGCGGAAGGACCGAGATCGACATCATCGGCCTCGCCCGGGAGGTAGAGCTCCGCCTTGCCCCCGTAATAGAGCCGATCACGGTCGCGGTCATGGGCTGCGTGGTGAACGGGCCGGGCGAGGCGCGCGAGGCCGATGTCGGCATCGCCGGAGGAAAGGGCGTGGGTTTATTGTTTAAGCATGGCGAGATCGTCAGGAAGTTCGACGAGAAAGAACTGGCCGATGTGCTCGTGAGAGAAGTGGAACAGATAATTAATGAAAGGAAGTCAGGAGCCAGGAGCCGGTAGCCAGAAGAGAAAAGTGTGAGCTTTTCTCCTGACTCCTGAATCCTGTCTCCTGGCTCCTGACTTTGGAGGTTTCATGCGCTATTCCCGTTTGTTCATCCCGACCCTGAAAGAGGCGCCCGCGGAGGCGGAGGCAATCTCGCACAAGCTCATGGTGCGCGCAGGATACGTCCGCCAGCTTGCCGCCGGCCTCTACATCTATCTTCCCCTCGGGATCCGGGTGATGGAGAAGATCAACCGCATCATCCGCGAGGAGATGAACGCCATCGGGGGCCAGGAAGTGACCATGCCGGTGATGAACCCGGCCGAGGTCTGGCAGCAGACGGGCAGGTGGGACGCCATCGGCGACGAGATGTTCCGCCTCAAGGACCGCGGCGGCCGCGATATGTGCCTGGCCATGACGCACGAGGAGACCATGACCTGGCTCGCCGCCCACGACCTTCGTTCCTACCGCGATCTGCCGCAGATCTGGTACCAGCTCCAGACGAAACTCCGCGACGAGGCCCGGCCCAAGAGCGGCGTGCTCCGCACCCGGGAGTTCGTGATGAAGGATTCCTACAGTTTTGACGTCGATGAAGCGGGGCTCGACAAATCGTATCAGCTCCATCTTGATGCGTATAAGAAAATTTATTCCCGCTGCGGCGTTAAGTTTTACGTGGTCCAGAGCGACACGGGCATGATGGGCGGCTCTATGGCGCACGAATTCATGGCCCCCTCTCCGGCCGGCGAGGACGAGGTAGCATTGTGTGAAGGCTGCGGATACGCGGCGAACGTGGAACTGGCGCTGTCCGGGCCGAAGGCGTCGAACTCCCCGGATTGGCAGTACGAAGAGGTGGCCACGCCGGAACGCCGGACCATCGACGAGGTGACGCGGTTTCTGAAGGTGACGCCCGAACTCCTGGTAAAGTCCATCCTGGTGATGAGCGATAAGGGTCCGGTGCTCGCCCTGGTGCGCGGCGACCAGACCCTGCATGAAAAAAAGCTCATGAAGCTCATTGGACCGCACCGTTCCGCGCAGAAGGAAGAGGTGAAGGAGTTCCTCGGTGTGCCCGCGGGCTTCATCGGTCCCATGGACCATAAAATCAGGAAGATCGCCGACCCGGTGTTGAAGCAGGGCAGATATGTTGCCGGCGCGAACAAGGAAGGGTTCCATGTAAAAGGCGTGACCGCTGACATGCATTTTCCGGACGCGGAGTTCGCCGATATCCATCTTGCCGCGGCGGGAGACGCCTGCGTCCAGTGCGGCAAGCCGATCAGGATCGAACGAGTCATCGAAGCAGGCAATATCTTCAAGCTGGGGACCAAGTATTCCGTTCCGCTCAAGGCGAACTATCTTGACGAAAGCGGGACCGAGAAGCCAATTGTCATGGGGAGCTACGGCATCGGCCCGGCGCGCATTGCGGCCGCCGCCGTTGAGCAGGGGAATGACGAAAACGGCATCATCTGGCCGCTTGCCATCGCGCCCTATCAGGTCGTCGTCCTGCCGGTGAACGTCAAGGACACGAAGTCCATGGAAATCGCGGAGGGCATGTACGCCGCACTCGAAGAACAGGGCTTTGAGGCCCTGTTGGACGACCGTGATGAGCGCGCGGGCATCAAATTCAAGGACGCGGACCTCATCGGCATTCCCTGGCGCATCATCATCGGCGAAAAGAATCTCAAAGAAAGCATGGTCGAGATCAAGGAGCGAAAGACCGGCGTTGTGGAAAAGGTGAAGGTCGAAGAGGCGGTGGGCAGGATCGCCGAGAAGCTGGTGATGGAGGCGTAACGATAGTTCGAAGTTCATAGTACAGAGTTCATAGTTAAGAAATGTGGACCTGTATCCATTACGCTTTTACTTTGAACTTCGAACTCAGAACTTTGAACCGGCGGCTTTGTGGGGCTGAAGACGGAATTCCCATGGGTCGAGCATGTTACCGTGGTCAAATCGCTCCCCTGAGACCGACCGCAAATAAAACTTGAATTTCCCGGGACAAGCGCCTATAATCGAAATTCATGGAGGTTCTCTTGGTGGAAGAGATCGTTAAGCTTCAACTGACCGAGCAACAGATTGCCGAGATCAAGAAACAGATCGGTTTTGAACTCCGTGAGATTTATCTCACCAAGCGGTCATTGAATAAACTCCGGGTCTTCCGGCTTCGCCTCAGCGAAGAACAGCAGCAAACACTGGAAGAACAGCTCGGCCAGAAGGTAAAAGAACTCACCGTTACGCGGTCGGTCGCTACAAGGATTCTTTAGCGGCATCGCGGTGCCCGACCCGTAAGCGGAGAAGACGGACGCGCTCCGGCGCGCCCGGCGTTGTTTTTCAGTGCAGTACCATCCGAAAGGAGGTGAACGTCTTGAAGAAATTCATCGTACTTATCCTTGCCCTGATAATCGCGGTTTCAACGGCACTTGCCGGTTGTGAGAAGAAGCAACAGCCTCCGCAGCCCGCTGTACAGCCTGCGGTGACTCCTCCTCCCACTCCGGTTCCGGTGGTTCCCGCTCCCGCTCCAGCCCCGGCGCCCGAGCCCGCAAAACCGGCGAAGAAGTAGATTTCCATGCGGTTTACCTCTCTCACGTGATCCTGGCCCCCATCTGTGGGGGCCTTTTTATATTTAATCCATGCGATGCAAGAGAGTAGCCGTAAACCGTGTTTTATGTGTATAATAGCGCAAGTGCAAGCGCGGGGGCTGGTCGGGGGATTCGACGCAAGCCGGCTTGAGAGAGCGCGGACTCATTCGGTAATTCCATGACAAAACTAACGACTGATTTTCTCTGCGATATCCTGATCCGGGCCGGCAAACTGACGCCCGAGCAGGCCCGGGAAATCAAGGTAAAACAGGACGTGCAGCGAATGAAACTGCTCAAGGCCAGGGGTGAGGCCCTGCACCGGGGCAGGGTGCACATCGAGGACGAGGTGTCTGCGATAGAAGTGGCCGCATCGCTGAACCTGGAGGTCCCCGGCGCGCCGGAACAGATCCTGACCGAGGACATCATCACGGAAACAGTGGCCGCGCATGCCGGCCTCCCCTTCAAGAAGATCGACCCCCTGAAGCTCACACCCGAGGTCACAACCCAGATCCTGTCGCGGGCCTTTGCGCGGAGGAGCATCTCAGTGCCGATCCAACGCGAGGACGACAGCCTTACGCTCGCCGTGGCGGACCCCTATAATATCGAAGTAGTCGAGAACATCGAGTGCATGGGCTACAAGGTCAAGCGCGTCGTTTCCCCCAAGACCGACATCCTCAAGATCATCACCGAGTTCTACGGGTTCCGGTCCTCGGTGACCGCGGCCGCCAAGGAAATGACTTCCGAGGTCGACCTCGGAAACCTCGAACAGTTCGTCAAGATGAAGTCCGTGACCGAGATCGAGGCCACGGACAAGCATATCGTGAACGCCGTGGAGTTCCTGTTCCGTTACGCTTTCGACCAACGGGCCAGCGACATCCATATCGAGCCCAAGCGCGAGGCGAGCGAGGTCCGCCTCCGGATCGACGGCATGCTCAATACAATCCACAAGATCCCCAAGGCCGTCCACCCGGCTTTTGTCTCGCGCGTCAAAATGCTCTCGCGCATGGACATCGCCGAGAAGCGGCGGCCCCAGGACGGCAGGATCAAGACCGAATACAAGTCCCGCGAGGTCGAGCTCCGGGTATCCACCATGCCCACGGCCTTCGGCGAGAAGGTGGTGATCAGGATCTTCGATCCCGATATCCTGCTCCAGGACCTTGAGGAGATCGGCTTCGAACCCCGCGAGTACGAGCTGTTCCGGTCGTTCATTGCCCGGCCCCACGGCATCGTCCTCGTGACCGGTCCGACGGGAAGCGGTAAGACCACGACGCTGTACTCGGCGCTCAAGACCGTTGCCACGCCCGAGGTGAACGTCGTGACCATCGAGGACCCGATAGAAATGGTCCACGACAAGTTCAACCAGGTGAGCGTCCAGCCCCAGATCGGCGTCACCTTCGGCAGCACGCTCCGGACGATCCTGCGCCAGGACCCCGACATCATCATGGTCGGCGAGATCCGGGACCTCGAGACCGCAGAGAACGCGGTCCAGGCCGCACTCACGGGCCACCTCGTTTTTTCGACGCTGCACACCAACGATGCGGCAAGCACGATCACACGCCTCATGGACCTGGGGGTGCCGTCGTACCTGATCGCCTCGACTGTCATCGGCATTATGGCGCAGCGGCTGGTACGGAAGGTCTGCAAGAACTGCGAAAAGACCTATGAACTTTTGCCGGAAGAGGCGCAGACCGTAGGGCTCGCGTCGGGCAGGGACCAGAAGGTCGTGGTGAAGTACGGCGAGGGATGCGCCCAGTGCCGGGGAACGGGGTATCGGGGAAGAACCGGCATCTTCGAGGTCATGGAAGTGACCGACAGGATCAGGGCCATGATCCAGGAGAAGGCCGATTCCGAACTCATCAGGAAAGCCGCCGCTGCGGACGGTATGGTCGTTCTGCGCGATGCCGCGGTAAAGAAGATGCAGAAGGGCGAGACCACTTTCGACGAGGTCATCAGGGTGACGGGGGAGAAGAATTGAAATTTCGGATTGCACCCTGCACTCGCGCCAGGCACTCGTAAACGCTGGGCACAGGCGGATTGTAGATTTCGGATTTAAATTCCGCAATCCGCAATCTGCATTCCGCAATCAGGACCATGGACACTTTTAGTACCTTTCTATCCGACAACTGGCTGACGACGGCCGCAGCGGGCGGGAGCATCGTCCTTGCCGCTTTTTTCGCGGCGGCGGAGACGGCCATTGTGTTTTCGAACAGGACGCGCCTGCGCGAGCTGTCAGAAGCCGGGAACGAGCGCGCAACGGCGGCGCTTGCCCTGGTGGAGGGGCGGGACCGCCTTCATGCGACGCTCCTGCTGGCCGAAAACTTCCTGATCGTGTTATCGGCCGTGCTCGGCACGATGGTCGCATCTCAGGCGCTGGACCGGACATCATTGGCGGCTGCGGCCGCGACGCTGGTTATTGGCGTGCTCGTGGTTTTTTTTGCCAAGCTGATCCCGAAGGGCATTGCCTGCAGGCACCCGGACGCATTTTCCCTCATGGTGGCCCCGTCGCTGACGGTTGTGGTAAAATTCCTGTCGCCGGTTTCCCGCCTGCTGGCCGGAGCTGCGGACATGGTTTCCGGGCCGGGGCCGCAGGGCATGTCCTGCACCGCGGCGGTCACCGAAGAGGACATCAAGGCCATGATCAACCTCGGCGAAGAGAGGGGATCGCTCAAGGAAGAGGAGAAGGAACTGCTCCACAAGGTGTTTGAGTTCGGCGACACCCTCGCCTCAGAGGCCATGCGGCCGAGGACCGAGATCGTGAGCGTGCCCTCGAACGCGACCTTGCAGGAAGTGTTCGCGCTCGTGTCCGAGTTCGGGTATTCACGATACCCGGTGATCGAGGACACGGTGGACACGGTCATCGGAACCCTGTATATCAAAGACATCCTCGTCGCGATGGCGGCCGGTGACGTGAAGCGGGAAGACGGCGTCCAGCGGTTCGTCAGGCCGGCGTACTTTATCCCCGAGAACAAACGGGTAAGCGAGCTTCTGGCCGAGATGCAGCGCGAGCGGTTCCAGCTTGCCATCGTCATTGACGAGTACGGCGGCACCGCGGGGCTGGTGACGCTCGAAGATCTGATCGAGGAGATTGTGGGCAGCATCCACGACGAGCTTGAAGCCGAACAGAAGGACGTCCAGATCGTGGACGAGAAGAATTTCGTGGTTTCCGGCCAGTCCGCGCTCGATGAGGTGAACGAGCTGCTCGATGCGAACCTTCAGTCGCAGGACTTCAACACGCTGGGCGGATTCGTATTCGGGCTGTTCGGCAGGATGCCGAAGGTGGGGGAACAGCTCAAGTACAAGAACCTCAAGCTCGAGGTCCTGGAGCTTGAGGGAAGAAAGATCAACAAGGTGAAGATTACAAAACTTTAGCATTGCGGATTTCACCCTGCACTCGTGCCAGGCACTCGTAAACGCTGGGCGCAGGCGGATTGCGGAATGCGGATTAAATATCGGAGGTGAATGTTGCGGAAGAAAGTAACGGTTGTCGGCGCGGGCAATGTGGGCGCGACGCTGGTGCAGCGGATTGCCGAGACCCAGCTCGCGGATGTGGTGATGGTGGACGTGGTCGCGGGCGTGCCGCAGGGCAAGGGGCTCGATCTGATGGAAGCCGGTCCGGTCCTCGGCTACGACTCGAACGTCACAGGCACGAACACCTATGACGAGACCGCCGGGTCCGATATCATTGTCATTACGGCCGGCCTGGCGAGGAAGCCGGGCATGAGCCGTGACGACCTGCTCGCCGCAAACGGGGATATCGTCAAAAAAGTCGCCGAGGAGACAGGGAGGCGTTCGCCCAAGGCGGTGATGATCGTGGTCACGAATCCCATGGACGTCATGGCCTACGTTGCGATGAAGGCGTGCGGATTTCCCAAGGAACGGGTGATCGGCATGGGCGGCGTACTGGACTCGGCGCGGTTCCGGACCTTCATCGCCAGGGAGCTCGGCGTGTCCGTGGAAAACACCCACGCCTTCGTTCTCGGCGGGCACGGCGACACCATGGT
>JAXIPA010000142.1:0-3950 GCA_045403145.1 Nitrospirota bacterium
TTCACCATCGTTTTAAGCTCCATGAAATAGAGCAGGGTCTCTTTTTCGAACCCGATCGCGAACTTGACCGCATCGGTTACGGTCTTGATATGGTCCAGGGAGGGAAGGGCCTTGCCCTTGCCGAGAAAGAACTCGGATTCAACGAATGCCCGCATGTAATTGCTGACCTCTTCCCACTGCACCGGCTCGGCGCCGCCCTTCGCGACCGTGTCCTTAAGGCCCTTAAAGGTCTTCTCGTGTTCTTTTTCCTTGGTCGCCAGAGTGGTAAAAAGTTTGGCCAGCCCGTCGTCCTTCTTGAATTTTTCCGCCATCCCGGTATAGAACTGATACCCGAGCGTTTCCGTCTGGACCGCCATCTCCACGATTTCGTCGATCGAATAGTTGCGCATGCTGGTCTCCTTCTGTTTTTTGGTAGGATGCTCCCGCGGAAACAGCTCCGCGGGACGATACGTAACAAAATAATAGCGTGTTGGCCGGAGCGTGTCAACTCTATTCTCCGGTGCGTACCACTCCTTCCCGGCGACCTTTCATGTTGACAATCCCTCCCTGTTTTGCTACATTTGCGCCGTACTCAGAGAGCGGCAAAATCGCTATTGCCAGCAAACAATCGGGAGGCGCGTATGAGGGGCAAGCTTGCAGTGGTGGTCGGCGGTGGGCCGGCCCCGGGAATCAACGGCGTGATCAGCGCTGTCACCTATGAGGCGACAAAACAGGGCCTCGATGTGGTCGGCGTATTCGACGGGTTCAAGTGGCTTTCGAAAGGCGATACAAGCCACACCCTCAATCTCGGGAGCGACGAAATTTCGCGCATCCATTTGCGCGGCGGGTCCATAATCGGGACCTCCCGCGAGAACCCCACAAAGAGCCCGGAGAAGATGGCGAACGTCATCAAGGCGCTGACCGGCCTCGGAATCAGGTATCTCGTCACCATCGGCGGAGACGACACGGCCTACACCGCCACCCGCGTGGAGCAGGAAGCCGGCGGTAAAATCGCCGTGTGCCACGTTCCTAAAACCATCGACAACGACCTTCCGCTCCCGCACGGCGTGCCGACCTTCGGCTTCGAGACCGCACGCCAGCTCGGGACCCAACTCGTCGAAAACATCATGGAGGACGCACGCACGGCAGGCAGGTGGTTCTTTGTGATCGGTATGGGCCGTTCGGCGGGCCACCTGGCCCTCGGCATGGGCATGGGCGCCGGCGCCACGCTCACGCTCATACCCGAGGAGCTCGGGAACAAGATATCGCTGAACAAGGTCATCGCCATTCTCACGGGAGCGATCATCAAACGGTTGTCCTACGGCAAGAACCACGGCGTTGCCGTGATCGCCGAAGGCGTTGCGATCCGGTTCGATCCCGAGGAGCTGACGTTCATGAAGGACGTACCACGCGACGAGCATGGGAACATCCGGCTGGCCGAGGTGCCGCTGGGTGATATGCTGAAGCAGCGTGTCACCAAAGAGCTCGAGTCCCTGGGGATCAAGATGACCATCATCGCCAAGGACATCGGCTACGAACTGCGCTGCCAGCCGCCCATTTCCTATGACCGCGAGTATACCCGGTATCTCGGCTACAGCGCGGTCAAGTTCCTGACGGGAGGCGGAACCGGCGCCATGATCATGCTCAAGGACGGCGTATGCCATCCCATCAAGTTCGCAGACCTTCTGGATCCCAAGACCGGAAAGACCCGCATCCGCACCGTGGAAATCGATTCCGACGATTACCTGATGGCGCGGCGCTACATGATCAGGCTTGAGAAGGAAGACATGGAAGGTGAGGCGCTCAAGAAGATCGCAGCCGCGGCAAAGATGTCTTCTGAGGATTTCAAAAAGAGGTTCTCGGTAGCAGTGGGATGATGAACACCTGTGATGGGTGATGAGTAAGAAGTAGTGGAGGGGTAAATAGCCGTGCATCGGCTGTTTACCCTTTTTTTATTCACCAATTACTCATCACCGCCTTTTACAGCGGAATGCGTTTCTCCCGCGCGATGTTTCTGAGGACGATCATGGCGTTATGCAGGCGCTGGAGCTTCAAATTCCGGGTGCGGACCAACGCCTGATCGGTAATGACGAGCTTTTCATTTCTCGTCATCGTAAGCGCCTTGTTCAGGTTCTCATACAGGTCCTTGACCATGTCCTTGTCGAACTTCTTCAGGAACAGCGGGTTCACCGAGATATAGCCTTCCGCCACATCGCCGGCGACCGCCTTCATGCTCTTTCCCTTAAAACCGCTCTCCGCCACGGCCGCTCCTACGCCCTACCCAGCGATTTTACCGCTTTGTCCATGAGGTGCTGCTTCTTCTGCATCTCGTCAAGATGCTTCCGGATCTCGTTCTTGTCCGCGCCCCGGTGGAATGCTTCCTGGAGCGCCGAGAGCTCACTGAAAAGGGCTTGAGAGGTTTCCTGAACCAGTACGTGGGAATTCCTGCTGTGCTCGCACAGCAGGGTGATCGCCCTCGCCAGCTCCTTGAGCGTGGGGTCATCCGATTCCCGCAGGCGAAGGGAGATGTGCGTCTCGCCCTCCGCAAGCTGTTCAAGGGCTCTGCGCAGCCGGACCATGGGCCCGACGAAGGTGTGAGAATAGAGAATGCCGACGATGCCGATGAAGACAAGCAGGGTAACCAGTGCGATGGGAAGGAAGATGGGGAGCTGCACGATTTCCGCGAGTTTCTGGAACACCCGAAGGAGGATCGTATAGGAAATCAGGAGGATGATGAGAAAAATAATAAACCGGTATTGCGGTCCTGCCGCGTTCATGTAGCCTTTGCCTCTGCCCACTAAAAGTCTTTTCCCCGTCTTTGGCATGTGTTTTTCAGGCACCTTGGTAATAAGAGACAAAATCGACAGAACCGTACGGCGCTGTTCAACTGCGCGAAATTAATTGATTATACTGATAAACAAACAGCCGGTCAAGACCATAATTGAACGGAAATTTGGCTTGAAGAACCCCCGCCTCTGTGGTAAAGTTTCCCATGACCCTCCTGGACCCGCACAAGCGGCGTATCGACTATCTGCGGATTTCCGTTACCGACCGCTGCAACCTGTCCTGCGTCTACTGCAAACCCCTCGCCGACATGAAGATGCTGCGGCACGATGAAATCCTCTCCTATGAGGAAATCCTGCGGCTCCTGTCCATTGCGGTCCCGCTCGGGATCTCCCGCGTCCGCGTGACCGGCGGAGAACCCCTCGTCAGGCGCGGGATCGTCGACTTCATTGCATCTCTCGGGAAACAGGAAGGACTGGAGGACATCAGCCTTACGACCAACGGAATACTTCTCGATGAACTGGCGCCTGCCCTCCTTGCGGCGGGAAAACCCCGGCTCAACGTCAGCCTCGACTCGCTCGACCCCCGGAAGTTCCACAAGATCACCGGCAGCGACGGCTGGGCCGCAGTGTGGCGCGGAATCAACCGTGCGGAAGAACTCGGCTTCTTTCCGCTCAAGATCAACATGGTGCCCGTCAGGGGCATCAACGACGACGAAGTGGCCGACTTTGCCCGTCTCACGCTCGACCGGCGGTTTCATGTCAGGTTCATCGAATACATGCCCATCGGCGCGAACGACCGCTGGACCAGGGATGTCTGCGTTCCCGCCGGAGAAATACGCGCCGCCATCGAACGCGAACTCGGCCCGCTTGTCCCGTTTACGTCGTCGACGTCGGCCGGACCTTCCGCCAATTACCAGGTCCCCGGGGCTGCCGGGGTGATCGGGTTCATCAGCCCCATATCACGGCACTTCTGCGAATCCTGCAGGCGTCTCCGGCTCACCGCAGACGGCAAGATCAGACCCTGCCTGATGTCGGACACGGAGATCGACGTGAAATCACCCATGCGCGGGGGATGCGACGACGCGGAACTGGAGCGATTGCTCAGACTCTCCCTCGAGATAAAACCCGAGCGGCACTACATCAATGAAACTCCGTCAGGGTGCTTCCAGAGGACCATGTCGAAGA
>JAXIPA010000081.1:0-22140 GCA_045403145.1 Nitrospirota bacterium
CTGCGACTTTTCATCGCGCGCGGGCCGATGCATCGCCACCTGCATGAAGCTGTCATACTGGTCTTTATGGCACTGGCCGCAGGCCTCCCACGAGGTGTCCGTAGCCGGACGGGTGTCCGGGCCCGGCGCCTTCACGTGGGTATCGAGACCGGAATGGCATTTGGCGCAATTCACCTTGATGTGCTTGCCCATGGTATGAAGCTGCTTGATGGGGTCATGGCAGCCGTAACAGGTGTTGACATTAACTTCTTTCTCGACTGTTTTTTTGGCAACCGCACCTTTGTACTGCGCATCTGCGCTCGCAAGCCACAAGCCTGCGATCAGGACCGTGATCAGGGGCAGAATTACATAAAGCTTTCTTGTCATAATTACCTCCTTATTTTAGAATAGTTGCAGAAAAAGACTGTCTATTGCAGGAATTGCCGGCGCCGGTGTTGTGAATCCAAGCCCTCACCTCCTCTTTTGAAAAAGGATATGTTTTTTAACCTTGGGAAGGATAGTATTGAGTGTATCATAAATTTTTTACGCTCTGCCTGTGACTGGTAAAAAAGCGTTTCCATTTAAACCTAAAATGCAGGACGACTGTTATGATTTACATCATATCGTCGGCACGAGCCCCGAGAGAGGAGGAAATTCATCAATTTTGCCTTGACTTTGAAGCGCTTATACTCTATATTATGCACCGAAGAGGAGGTAATTATGACGAAAGCAGACATCATCTCCGAGGTTTTTGACAAGATCGGCTTGCCGAAGCAGGACGCGGAGGAGTTGGTCGAGATGATTCTGGATATGATCAAGCAGAATCTGAAAGAAGGCGAAACCGTAAAGCTCTCGGGCTTCGGGAACTTCGTGGTGCGGAAGAAAAATTCAAGGAAAGGCCGCAATCCCAAGACCGGCCAGGAGATCGAGATCACCCCGCGAAAGGTCGTCAGTTTCAGACCGAGCATGATTTTCAAAGAGCATGTCATCGAAACCCCTACAGCAACAGCCGCCGCCGAGTAGGCTTTTTTACCGGATCGGTGAAATGAGCCGTCTCACCGGGCTGGAACAATACGTGCTCCGGTACTGGGAGACCGAATTCCCGCAGATAAAGCCCGACAAGGGGCGTTCGGGACAGCGACGTTATACGAAGAAGGACCTCGATGCCGTCCTCCAGATCAAGCAGCTGCTGTACAAGGAGGGGTATACGATTGCCGGGGCCAGGAAAAAGCTGAACGGCAGGGGGGAACAGGAAAATATCTCCGCAGTTCTGGAGTCGGCAAAGAAGGAACTGAGGGAAATTTTGGAGATGCTGAAGTAGCGCAAGTTTGGAAGATGAGAAGATGAGAAGTTTTGCGGTCTGTTTTTATCTCAACATCCCATTTTCAGATTTTCCCATCTTCGCAGCTACACACATCGGGGCGTGGCGCAGCCTGGTAGCGTACTCGCTTGGGGTGCGAGTGGTCGGCCGTTCAAATCGGCTCGCCCCGACCATTTTTTCTGAAGGCCCGGACACCCTCCGGGCCTTTCTTTTTGGATTTATTAACAGTCTCATAATAGTATAGACATTTTCATCACACAAACACGTCATTCCCGCAAGCGAAACGCATCGGGAATCCTTCCTGAAGAAAGATTCCGGTCAAGCCGGAATGACAAAAATGTGTGATGAAAGCAGAGTTTATGTTGTTACTATTTTGATACTCTTAATAACTCGGACAGAACACGGCAAAAACTTCCATTTCAAAAGGATTGAACAATACACTGCCATGATCCTCGTAACCAATGACGACGGCGTATACTCGCCGGGAATCCAGATCCTTGCCAAACGGCTGCGCGAGCTCGACACCGTCGTGATTGTCGCACCGGACCGCGAGCGCAGCGCTGCGGGCCATTCCATGACCCTTCACCGGCCGCTCTTGATCGAAGAGGTCAAGGAGTCGATGTACAGTGTCAACGGAACACCGACCGACTGCGTGAACATCGCGGTCAAGGGACTCCTCAAGGAGTCGCCGCGGCTCGTGGTTTCCGGCATCAACAAGGGGCCGAACCTGGGCGACGACGTGACCTATTCCGGCACCGTCGCCGGCGCGATCGAAGGCATTCTGCTGGGAATCCCCTCCTTTGCCATATCACTGTCGGCGCGGGAGGATTTTCGTTTCGCCGAGGCAGGGGAGGTGGCCCTCCGCGCCGCGTCCATGATTTTCGAGCAGGGCCTCCCCGCGGGCACGCTCCTCAACATCAATGTCCCCAACCTTCCCCTATCCGAAATGCAGGGCACGCGCATCACTAGGCTGGGCAAGCGCGTCTACCACCAGATGACGGTCGAGCGAGTGGACCCGCGCGGGAAGAAGTACTACTGGATCGGAGGGGGAGAGCCTGACTGGGAGCGCGAGGAAGGCACGGACCTCGACGCCGTTGACCGGAAGTTCGTCTCGATCACGCCGCTGCATCTTGATATGACGGACTACGCTTCATTTGCCCGGATGAAGTCCCTGGAGAATATGTCCTATGCAGAGGTAACCAGGCCGAGGGGCGCGGAGTGATCAACTACGACAAAGAACGCGGCCGCATGGTGGATGACCAGATCGCGGGCCGGGGTGTTATCGACCCCCGGGTCCTGGCCGCCATGCGAAAAATCCCGCGCCACGAGTTCCTGCCCGAGGCGATCCGCGGCATGGCATACCAGGACAGCGCACTGCCCCTCGGTGAGGCCCAGACCATGTCCCAGCCTTACATGGTAGCGCTCATGTCCCAGTTGCTGGAACTCAAGGGGACGGAGCGGGTGCTCGAGATCGGCACCGGTTCCGGATACCAGGCCGCGGTGCTTGCGGAGTTGTGCGAAAAGGTCTATACCGTGGAGCGGGTCAAGATGCTGGCCGACCGGGCCCGCTCGGCCCTGGACCGTCTCGGGTACCGGAGCGTGGCGATCAAGGTCTACGACGGGACCTACGGGTGGAAGGAAATGGCGCCCTTTGACGCGATCATGGTCACTGCCGGCGCGCCGGATGTGCCTGCGCCGCTCGTTGATCAGCTCAAGGCGGGCGGAAGGATGATCATCCCGGTCGGAGAGCGGTTCGGCCAGACGCTCCTCAAAGTCGTCAAAACTCCCGAAGGCCCGGTTACGGAGAAAAGCATACCCTGCACCTTCGTTCCACTCATTGGCAATCACGGGTGGAAGGAGTAACGATTTCGGATTGTCGATTGCGGATCGCGGATTGAAATTACGAGACGTAAAGAATCATTTTTCCCGCTTCGATATCTCTTCTGTTCTTACCATCTGATACAACAGCGAAAGCGCCAGCCCGATAAGCGCCCCCAGAAATGCCCCCGCCAGAACATCCGTCGGATAATGCACCCCAAGATAGACCCGCGAAAAGGCGATGAGCGAAGCCAGGACCATGGGATAGAGACGCCATATCAACGCAATATATCCCCTGGTCAGGTAAAAGAGGGGAGCTGCAAAGGCAAAGGAAGTGATTGCGTGACCCGAGGGCATGGAGAAGGACTTGGGACAGGGAAGGATGAGCCTGATATTATCGAGCGCGCGGCACGGTCTTTCTCTGGCGATTGCGGTCTTGAGCGTATCTTCGGCCCACCCGGAAAGATACCATGTGCAGGAGGCGATCACCACGGTCCAGACCGCTGTGAGGATATAGGTTTTTCCTTCTTCATTTTCCCGATTCGCAGCCCGCAGCAGCATGGCGAGCAAAAAGGGGATGATGAGGAGATACCCTTGCAGCGACAGCGCAGGCATGAGAACGTCGAAGAAGGCATTCTCCATGTTGCGGTTGATGAAGAACAGTAATTGTGTGTCGAGGGACTGGACGGCCATAAGAAAATTCCTCCCCCTTCAAGGGGAGGTCAGGTGGGGGATGGGGTAACGGAGGACTCTGGCGATATATTCGAGGCCCATCCCCACCCCGGCCCTCCCCTTGGAAGGGGAGGGAGTATCACACTTGCTTTGTGGGTGATTTTTTATTTTCTGGCGCAGCACTTGATGACGTTGGTGTCGCTCACCTCGACGAGCCCTTTCCCGACGATGGAGGTGACTTCCTCAAGGACGCCGTTGATCATTTCTTCCGAGTCCACGACTTCGATTTTAACCGGAAGGGAGGTGGAGAGCTCGAGTATCTTCGCCGTGTGAAATACGCCGTCGCTGCCGTACCCCTCGATGCCGCGAAATACGCTTGCCCCGGCGATCTTCCTTTTATAGAAGATGTCCAGCAGCGCTTCATAGACCGGCTTGCCGTGGAATTTGTCCGATTCGTCAATATAGATGGTAAGCTTTTTCGCAGGTCCGTTTTTGACCATGGCGCTCTCCTTAATTTGATGATCTCGGAAAAGTTGTCATTCCCGCTTGTCGGGAATCATATTTGCCATACTACTTCCTGAAAAGACGATTCCGGACAAGCCGGAATGACGTCAAAAGAGGGTTGCTATACTTTTTACGCCTCCGCAACTATACGCTCTTCGC
Source organism: Nitrospirota bacterium (assembly GCA_045403145.1). Lineage (GTDB taxonomy): Bacteria > Nitrospirota > UBA9217 > UBA9217 > UBA9217 > JAJYKN01. The sequence continues at coordinate 4,454 of JAXIPA010000081.1, forward strand.
GAGCACTTCCCCAAGCTTTAACGCAATGAATCCCACGATCACGCTTCCTATCATGTTCAGGCCGGCGTAGAGCCACTCTCCGTCCTTCAGGAGCGCGCCGGTCTCGAACTCAAATGTGGAAAATGTCGTATAGGCCCCGAGAAAACCGACGACGAGCAGCAGCCGCCACTGCGGATTTTCCGTAAACCGTTCGGCCATCAAGGTCATGAGCAGGCCGATGAGGAAACTGCCCGTGATGTTGACCACGAAGGTGCCGAGCGGAAAGCTCCGGCCCCATCGCTGGCCGATCCAAACGGCCAGTATATACCGCGCGATTGCCCCGACAAAGCCTCCGGCGCCGATAATCAAATAATTCATGGTTCCATCGTCCCCGCAAGTTACGTGAGTAGGAACTGACCGATATATTTCACGGCAAGAAACAGTATCGCGATGCCCATGATGACCTTGATGACTTTCTGCGGAACGTATTTCTGGGTCTTCGCGCCAAGATACATCCCGATAAAGCCTCCCAGGCCGAAGAGTATCCCCAGGGGCCAGTCGGGCATGGGGGAAACGCCGTGAGATGCGGGCAGCACGCTGAAAAACAGCGCCCCAGCCACCGAGGTGATGAACGTTCCCATGAGCGTCGCGCCCGCAATGGTATAGACCGGCAGATGGAAAAAGGCGACGCAGAAGGGTGCGATAATAGCGCCGCCGCCGATGCCGTACGCGCCGCCGATGATCCCGACGACAAAGGCCAGGGCAAACATGCCGAGCGTATTGAACGAGAAGCGTTCGCCCCAGAACTCATACTCCACTTTTTTAAGCGACACACTGATCGATTTCACCACGGCCTCCGCGGGAAAGCCTGCCGCGATTTTTGACGTTTGTTCTTTTCTGATCTCTTGTGCCCGTGCCCTGAATTTTTCCTCCAGGGCCATTGCGCCTGTCGGCCTCGCCTTATTGCCGGCAAGCAGTTCTTTGAAAATCCTGATGCCGATGTAAAGCAGCACGCATCCCACAAAAAGTTTGAATGTCTTCGGGTCGGGCAAATACAGGACGCGGATGTAATACCCGATGAACACACCCGGCAAGGTGCCGACGATGATCACCCAGGTAAGGGGCCACGCCATGCGGCCTTCCTTAATATAGCGATACACGCCGCTCGGAATCGCGACGATGTTGAAGACATGGTTCGTCCCGCTCACGGACGGGGCCGTGTAATTGAGGACGCTCATCTGAAAGGGGAGCAGGAGAAAAGCGCCGGAGATGCCCCCCATGGAGGTAAAGAAAGAGATCACCATCGACACCAGAGGGGGGAGAAGTACATTCGTGGTCACGCCTGATATGGGAAACGTCATGTTGAGGAAGTCCATGAACTCTGTTCCTCCAGGCAACATCGTAGTCGGTCCATTGCCGGAAGCTACTGTATCAAAGTTTGTTTTCCTTGGCAACAGAAATACCGGAGGCGGTTGGGAGGGCTGTTTGTAAGAAAAAATAAACTTGCATTTACATGTATTTTTTGGTATAACCTGTAATACATAAAATTGCAGCCTCGTAAAGACAAATAAGTGGGCCTTATTTATGAGATTTCCGATCAAATACAAGCTTGCCTCCATAGTTTTCCTGATATTCGCTCCACTCCTTCTTTTTGCCATCCATCACTTCTATAAAATGCACGAACACGAGAAAGAGCGCATAAGAACGGGCAACCTTGCCATTGCGACCGAAATTGTGGATGATCTCGACAACGTCATTGGCGCATCATTCTCCGCCCTCCGGTCGCTTTCCAAGCACCCGGCCGTCGTCAATAAGGACGCCCGGGCCTGCGACCGGCTGTTCAGCGAGGTCCTTTCCTATTACCCGGCCCATCTCAATATTCTGGCGGCGGGTATGGACGGCTATAATTACGGGAGTGCAGTGTCGGCTCCCGGTGTGAGAAAGCTCAACTACAATGATAAGGAGTGGTTCATGGGGGCACAAAAGGGCGCGGATGTGGTCGGTGATCTGCACATCTCGAAACTCTTCAAGTCGCCTTCCGCAATGATAGCGGTCCCCGTATTCGATGGGAATAAACGTCAGGTGGGCGTCATCGGAATGCCTCTGAACCTTGCATTTCTCCGTACTCACATCAGGCAGTCATTGCCCATTCATGAGGGGTCCTCCATCACGATCGTCGACTCCAAAGACAACATCCTGGTCTGCAGCAGTATGGATGAAATGGCGGGAACGTGCAAAAAAATCTCACCCCGGGTGCTGCAGTCGCTCAAGGGGAGCAGAGGCAGCCTGGAGGAAAGGGGACTGGACGGGATAGAGCGCCTTTACAGCCATGCCACGCTTTCCAGAACAGGCTGGAGGGTCATTGTCGGCGTGCCCAAAGAGCTCGCCTACCAGGCGTCCTACAAGTTCGGCACGCACTATATCATCATCCTGTCCATTGTCAGCTTCACGGCGCTTATGCTGGCTTTACTCGTATCAAGAAAGTTTACGAACAACATCACGTCGCTTATCGCCGGGCTCAAGGAAATCGAACAGGGCAACCTCTCCTATCCCCTCACCTTATCAGGCCACGACGAACTTCAGGACGTCGCTGCCTCATTCGACCGCATGGCGGCCGGGAGGCAGGAAACGGAGAAGAATCTGAGGGAGTCGGAGTCCTTCAGGACGGCGGTGCTCAACGGCATCGGCGAGGGGGTCGTGGTTATCGGGAAGGATTTCCGGATCCTCTCCGCAAATCAGGGTTACTGCGACCAGACCAATATCGGCTGCGAAGCGATCATCGGGAAGCACTGCTATGAGATATCCCACCATATCGACCAGCCCTGCTTTGAGAAGGAAGGGGGGTGCGACTGCACTGTCCAGAAATGCTTCGAGACGGGCGAAAGCCACCGGTCCATGCATACGCACTACGATAAGGACGGGAACGCCCGTTATATAGAGACGAATGCCTACCCCTTGAAGGACCCGTCCGGCGAGATTACCGCGGCCATCGAGACGCTCATGGACGTGACGGACCTTGTTGTTCTTGAAAACAGACTGGTGGATGTCAAGGACAGGTACCGGAAACTGTATGACGACGCGCCGGACATGATGCACTCCATCGACAGGAACGGGAACATCATCATCTGCAACCAGACCGAGGCGAAAGCCCTGGGATACGAAATTGAGGAGCTCATCGGACGCCCGCAGAAGGACATTATCGCGCCTGAGGAGAGGGATGAGTGCATGGGGAAGATGGGTTCCCTGATGGCCACCGGTTTTTTTGAGGGCGAACGCACGCTCCTCGCGAAAGACGGCCGGCGCATACCGGTATTCATCAAGGCCAAGGCGATCCTGGACAAGGACGGGACTTTTTTGATGTCCGACGCCGTCCTTCGTGATATTTCGGAGAAGAAGAACCTCGAAGCCCAGCTGTTTCAGGCCCAGAAAATGGAGGCGGTGGGCCTCCTCGCCGGCGGCGTGGCGCACGACTTCAATAATATTCTCACGGCCATCGTCGGCTACGGCAGCCTCCTGCTCATGAAGATGGAGAAAACCGGCGCCGATCACGTCTACGTCGAACAGATCCTCGCGGCAGCGGAGCGGGCAACGGGCCTCACGAAGGGGCTCCTCGCATTCAGCAGAAAACAGATCATCAATCCGAAACCCCTCCGTTTGAGCGATGCGGTGAGGCATTTTGAGAACATCCTGGCCAGGGTAATCGGCGAGGACATCGAACTGAGGGTGTTCCTCTCGCCCCGGGAAGCATCCATCATGGCCGACGCCGGACAGATCGAACAGGTGCTCATGAACCTCGCAACGAACGCACGGGACGCCATGCCGGACGGCGGGGCACTGATCATGGAGAGCGAACTCGTGGAGTTTGATGAGGAGTATGTCCGGCGGCATGCCTTTGCGCGTCCCGGGAAATACATGCTCCTCTCCGTGACGGACACGGGCCAGGGGATCGATGCAAAGACAAAGGAGAGAATATTCGAGCCGTTCTTCACCACCAAGGACACGGGCAAGGGCACGGGCCTCGGACTTTCCATGGTATACGGGATCATCAAACAGCATAACGGCTTTATCAATGTATACAGCGAGCCGGGGAAAGGCACGACCTTCAAAATATACCTGCCGGTCGTCGAGAAGGAGGCGGAAAAACTCGAAACCGTTGTTCTCCCGCCGGTGACGGGAGGCAGGGAGACCATCCTTGTCGCTGAAGACGCCTTCATGGTCAGCGACCTCGTGAAGAAAATCCTCGAGGAAGTCGGCTACCGCGTTATCGTCGCGGAAAACGGGGTGGACGCCGTCGAGAAGTATAAAGCGCATCCCGGAGTCGCCCTCCTCATTCTCGATGTCATCATGCCCGGAAAAAACGGGAAAGAGGTGTACGCGGAGATCAGGGGCTTGAGACCGGACATCAAGGCGCTTTTTATGAGCGGATACACAGCGAACATCATCCACAAGAAGGGCATCCTGGAAAGCGGGACGGAATTCATTTCAAAGCCCTTTTCACCGAATGCTTTCCTCCACAAGGTGCGGGGAATCCTGGATAAGAGTCCCGCGTTCTGAGCCAGCCTCCCTTGGGCGGCAGACCCGCCAGGCTTCGCAAAATATCCGTCATATCTGATAGAAACTTTATTCGAATCACAGGCTATCAGTATGAGCCGTATCATAGAAATTCCTGTTAAAGGGGAGTAAAAAAGGTGTATAATCAGTTGTCTTCGGAATTTTATCGTTCCCAAAATAAGGAGGATATGCCATGAAAGAACAAGTCTTGGAAGCTCTCAAACAGGTGCGCCCGGCGCTCCAGCGTGACGGCGGAGACATCGAACTCGTCAGCGTCGAAGAGGACGGTACCGTGAAGGTACGGCTTAAAGGGGCCTGCGGGTCCTGTCCCATGTCCACGATGACCCTCAAGATGGGGGTGGAGAAGTACCTGAAGGAGCATGTCCCCGGGGTAAAGGAAGTCGTTCAAGTAGCGTGAACAGCGTCCCGTCTATTTCCCGACGGGGAAGGGACGCAATCTGTGACAGACTAATATCGCGGACGTCAGCAGGCGAGGGGGAGGTTTGTTCGCCTCCCCGCAAGCCCCGTCGTTCTCCCGCACAGGGACGTTTTTTTGTTTGCCTCTCATCCGATAAAAACCATGAAAAAGCCATGAGCCGCCGGGTGTTTCGATTAGAAACACTTTAGACCGGGGCCCCGCCACCGCAGCCAAAAAAAATCTTGACACGTCAGCGTCATTCTGTTATAAACTTTGCGGCTTCTGCGGCTTTTTTAATTTTCAGGCTGTATTTTTAATGCTTATAAGCTTATAAACTTTGGCAGGTGATACAGAATGGATGCCACGACCATAAAAGCACACGACACGTTCAGCGGGGGTGTGCATCCTGCTGGTAACAAGCAACTCACAGCGCACAAACCCACTGTTGCCGCAGCGATCCCCAAAAGAGCAGTCATCCCGTTAAGCCAGCACATCGGCGCCCCTACCAAGTCACTCGTTGTTATCGGACAGGAAGTAAAAAAAGGCGAGAAGATCGGCGAGACCACGGGCTTCGTTTCCGCGCCCGTCCATGCGTCCATCTCCGGCAAGGTGGTCGCCCTCGGCAGTTTTCCGCACATCCTCGGCATGGATCTCCCGTCGGTTGTGATCGAGAGCGACGGCAAGGACGAGTGGGTCGCCGGTTTGAAGGAAAATCCCGACTACAACCTGTTGAGCCCGGACGAACTCAAAAAGCTGGTGGCCGACGCCGGCATCGTGGGCATGGGCGGTGCCACGTTTCCCACGCACGTCAAGCTCTCCCCGCCCAAGGAAAAACCGATCGACGTCGTTATCCTGAACGGCGCGGAATGCGAACCCTATCTTACCTCCGACCACCGGCTCATGCTCGAGAAGTCCAGGGAGATCGTCGAGGGGCTCAAGATCCTCATGCGGATACTGAACGTGAGCAAGGGTTACATCGGCATCGAAGCGAACAAGCCTGACGCCATCGAGTCGATGACCAGGGCGGCCGCGGGTTCTCCCGAAGTCAAGGTATGGCCCGTCAAGGTCAAGTACCCCCAGGGCGCGGAAAAGATGCTCATCAAGGCAATCGCCGGCAGGACCGTTCCCGCCGGCGGGCTGCCCATGGATGTGGGCGTGGTCGTGCAGAATGTCGGCACGGCCGAGGCCATCCATACCGCGGTGCGCTTCGGCAGGCCGCTCATCGAGCGCTACGTGACCGTGACCGGCCGCGGGGTGAAGGAACCGAAGAACTTCCTGGCGCGCATCGGCACGCCGTTCTCCCAGCTTATCGAGGAGGCGGGCGGGCTTACCGACACGGCGGCCAAGGTGATTTCCGGCGGCCCCATGATGGGCATGAGCCAGTACACGCTCGACGTGCCGGTGATCAAGGGGACCTCGGGCATCACCGTCCTTCCGAAGAACGAGGTCATCACCAAATCCTACGGCCCCTGCATCCGCTGCGGCCGCTGCATCGACGCCTGTCCCATGAAGCTCCAACCCTCCTACATCGGACTCTACATCGAGAAGGGGCACTACCAGGACGCCAAGGACTACAACCTCATGGACTGCTTTGAGTGCGGTTCCTGCACGTTCGTCTGCCCCGCCAACCGGCCCATGGTCCAGTGGGTGAAAAAGGCCAAGAAGGAACTGGCGAAGAAGAAAAATTAACAACGCATAGGGCAAAGCGCATAGAGCATAGGGTAAATGCAGTCGGGCACTACGCTATGCGCTCTGCGCTATGCGCTCTGCCGCAGAAAGGACACTCGATGGAAGCACCCGCACCCGTTCAACCGGCACAACCGAAAGCGCCGCCCAAATTGATCGTATCGATCGGGCCCCACATGCACGACGTGGAGAGCACGGCGAAGATCATGTGGACCGTGAGCGGCGCGCTCCTGCCGGCCACGCTCATGTCGGTCTATTTTTTCGGCCTGCCCGCGATCATGGTCATCCTCGTCTGTATCGTGACTGCGCTTTTGACCGAAGCGGGGATGCAGTGGCTACTGAAGAAGCCCGTCACCCTCTCCGACGGGAGCGCGTTCCTGACCGGCCTGCTCCTGGCGATGAACCTTCCCGCCAATGCGCCGCTCTACATTCCGTTCGTCGGGTCCTTCGTGGCCATCATGATCGCCAAACATCTTTTCGGCGGCCTCGGCTACAACATCTTCAATCCGGCGCTCGTCGGCCGGGCCTTCGTCCTGATCAGCTTCGCGAAAATCATGACTACCTACGTTGCGCCCGTGACTACGTTCATGGCCTTTGACGCCAAGACCACAGCCACACCCCTGGTCATTCTGAAAGAGGAGGGGATGGCGAAACTTCTTGAAATTTACCACACGAAGGCCGCCCTGTACCAGGACCTCCTCCTCGGAAACCGGGCCGGATCGCTGGGAGAGACCTCGGTTATCGCGCTCCTGCTCGGTGCGGCGTTTCTGATGATGAAGCGGTACATTACGTGGCATGTTCCCATTCCCTTTATCGCAACCGTCGGCGTCCTCACCTGGATCTTCGGCGGCAAAGACGGTCTCATGACCGGCGATCCGATCTTCCATATGATGTCCGGCGGTCTTGTCCTCGGAGCATTCTACATGGCCACGGACTATGTGACCGGCCCCTCGGTCCGCAGCGCCCAGGTGGTCTTCGGCGTCTGCGCCGGAGCGCTGACAGTGCTCATACGTCTGAAGGGCGGTTACCCCGAGGGCGTGATGTTCGCCATCCTGCTCATGAATTGTTTCGCACCGCTGCTTGACCGGGGAATGCGGAGCCCCGTATTCGGCAAGGCCGAGGCCAAGGGGGTGAAGAAATGAAGGAGATGCTGAAAATAACCCTGAGCCTCGTCGTCATCTTCGTCGCTGCCGGACTGATTATGGGGCTTTCCTATAAATTCACATCGCCCATCAAGTTTGCGGCTGAAAAAAAAGAAAAGGAAGAGGCGCTGAAGAAAATGGCTCCCGATGCGACCGATCCCATCCAGCCGTCGGGCAAGTGGACCGTTCACAGCAAGAATCTCGAGTATTATATAGCGAAATCGAGCGGAAAACCGGTTGCCTATATTGCGACCACGTCCGGCAAAGGATATTCAAGCTTCATCCAGATGCTGGTCTCGCTCGATACGGACATGAAAATCAGGGATATCAATATTCTGAGTTTCAACGAGACCCCCGGGCTCGGCGACCAGATTCTGGAGGAAAGCTTCATCGGTCAGTTCAAAGGCAAGTCTCTGCCCCAGATCGTTCTGATCAAAGGGGAAACAAAGGATAACATCCAGGCCATATCCGGCGCCACCATCTCGAGCCGCGGTGTGACGAACGGCGTCAAGGACGCGGTCCAGATGCTCGTGGACAAGTACGGACCCGGCATGAAGACGGCGGCACAGGAGGTGAAACCATGAGCAATAACGTCAACTACGGGACCATCTTCAAAAACGGCCTCTTCGGTGAAAACCCCGTTTTCAGGCTGGCGCTTTCGCTCTGCCCTGCAGTTGCCGTTACCGGCGGCGTGAAGAACGGATTTCTCATGGGCGTCGCGGTCGTGTTTGTGATGACCATGGTGAACGTCACGGTCTCCCTTCTGCGCAATTTCATCAGCCCCAAGGTCCGTATCCCTTCCTATATGTTCATCATCGCCACGTGGGTCACCGTCACGGACCAGGTCATGTCGGCCTATCAACGGGCCGTGTACAAGGAAATGGGCCTTTATATCGTACTCATCGTCGCATTCGCCATCGTGCTCTCCCGCGCCGAGATGTTTGCCAGCAAGAATAAGCTGCTGCCCTCCCTCGTGGACGGTTTTGCAATGGGGATGGGCTTTCTGCTTGCCCTGGTCGTGCTCGGCGTTTTCCGGGAATTCCTGGGCAAGGGGTCCCTCTGGGGCGCCCAGATCCTGCCCGGGAAGCCGGTGCTCATCATGATCATGCCCGCGGGCGGTTTCTTCGCCATGGGTCTGGTGATGGGCTGGCTCAACTGGGTCGACCGCAAGTTCTTCGGCGGCACCGGAGGCGGGGGCGGAGGACATTAAGAATTGCGGAACGCGGATTGTGGAATGCGGAATTAAAAATCTGAAATCCGCAATCCGAAATCCGAAATTGATCCACCCGGAGGGTTCATATGTGGGAGCGTGTTCTAACCATATTCATCGCATCGGCGCTTATCAATAATTTTGTTTTTTCCCGTTACCTCGGCCTCTGCATCTTTTTCGGCGTCACGAAAAAGATGGAGACGGCGGTAGGCATGAGCTTTACTTTTACCGCCGTGATGCTCATCGGCGCGGCCCTCAACTGGCTCATTTACACCTACGTCATGGTTCCCTTTCATCTGGGGTTCCTCAAAATCGTCATCTTCATCGGCGTTGTCGCCGCTTTCGTGCAGGCCGCGGACACGATCATGAAAAAGGTGGTTCCCGCGCTGTACTATAAGCTCGGCATCTACCTGGCCCTGATCGTGACGAACTGCATCATCCTGGCCGTCCCCATCATCAACGCCGAGGAAAATTACAGCCTCTTCGAGAGCATGGCCATGGCGGTGGGCTCGGGTCTGGGGTTCAGCCTCGCGCTCATCATCATGGCGAGCATCCGGGAAAAGCTGGAGCTTGCCGATGTGCCCAAATCCTTCCAGGGGCTGCCGATATCGTTCGTTCTGACCGGCCTGATCGCCCTGGCGTTTCTGGGATTTTCGGGCATGATCACGCTGTAAAGAGAATGAAGTTGCGTGAACGGAAAAGGCGAAATAGTGGTATTATGCAGGTGTTGTTGAATTCCAATTATTTCTGCGAAGGTACAAAATCATGTTTGAACAATTAAGCAATCTCCTCATTCAGATCCTCTTCCATACGCTCAGCATTTTTTCGAACAAGCTTCTTCCCCTGGTGGGCGTCGGCGAGTCGGCTGAGGCCGTGGAGTACGTCGCTCCACAGACCATTTACCTGGCGCTTATCGTGCTTGCGGTACTCGGCATCGTCTTCGGGATCGCTCTCGCGATCGTCGCGGCACGGTTCGTGGTGAAGGTCGACCCGAAGGTGGAACAGGTCAGGGAGACCCTGCCCGGCGCCAACTGCGGCGCCTGCGGGTTCGCGGGCTGCATGGGCTATGCGGAGGCGGTCGTGGGGAACCCCGAGGTGGCGGCAAGCATGTGCGCGCCCGGCAAATCCCCGGTTGCGGAAAAGATCGCCGTGATCACGGGCAAGAAGGCCGAGAAACTGGACCCGAAGATCGCCCGCGTGTTCTGCCAGGGCGGGACGTCACTCTCCCAGCGGAAATTCATCTACACCGGCGTGCAGGACTGCACCGCGGCGGTCCTTGCGGCCGGCGGGGACAAATCCTGCGATTACGGTTGTCTGGGGTTCGGTACCTGCATGCGCGCCTGTCCCTTTGACGCGATCACCATGAGCGCCGACAATCTGCCGCTCATCAATCCGGACAAGTGCACGGCCTGCGGAAAGTGCGTGGCGGCCTGCCCCAAGCAGGTGATCGAACTCGCCAAGGCCTCGAAGGCGGTGGTGATCAGCTGCCACAGCAGGGACAAGGGCATCGACGTTAAGAAAAAGTGCCAGGTGGGCTGCATCGCCTGCGGCATCTGCGTCAGGACCTGCCCCGTGAACGCCATAGCGATAGACAACAACCTCGCGCGGATCGACCACAACAAGTGCATCGTATGCGGGCTTTGCGTGAAGAAGTGCCCGATGAACACCATCTTCGATTATATCCCGGTCCGGCCGAAGGCCTTTATCGATCCCGCCAAGTGCGCGGGCATCGACGTGTGCGAAAAGGTCTGCCCGGTGAACGCCATCTCCGGTGAAATCCGATCAGTCCATGCCGTGAACCAGGAAAAGTGCATCGGCTGCAGGATGTGCGAGTCACGCTGTCCGAAGAAGGCGATCACGATGGTGGAAGCCGTGTCCGCGGCCGGGACGAGAAAACCCGCCAAAGCGCAGGAACCCGTCGCGGTGTAAAACGTTATTTCGAAATGGATCCATCACAAAGGGGATGCGAAAATCGCATCCTCTTTTTTTTCGCTTGAGAAAACCCTTGTCATGCCTTTTGGTGTATACTATATCCCAACCCGGACAAGCCGGAACCAAATATGCCGCAAAGACGCAAAGGCACGAAGAAATTCGTTAAGAAGAACGTCATGTGCTGATTCCACGATTCTTCATGTTTTCCCTGTGTCTTAGAGCCTTCGTGGCGGAATTTTGTTTCCATTTTTTTTGCTTGACAAAATTCCGCTCTTGGGCTAAAAACAGACTCGTTCTCATCACGTTCCTATTCTGGAGGTACTCATGAATCCCGATGACATCAAATACCATAGAGAGCACGCCTGGGTGCGGGCTGAAGGCAAACGCGCGACCATCGGCATAACCGACTATGCGCAGCAGCAGATGGGTGATATCGTTTATATCGACCTCCCCGAGGTCGATACGGAGATCGACGCCGAGTCGGAGCTTTCCGAGGTCGAATCGACCAAGGCGACCTCTCCCGTCGTCAGCCCCATCACGGGCACGGTGGTGGAGGTGAACGAGGACCTCGCCGACTCGCCGGAAATCATCAACGAAGATCCTTACGGCAACGGCTGGCTGGTCGTCCTCGACATGAGCGATCCTGCGGAGCTGAATGACCTGATGAGCAAGTCGGAGTACGAGAAGTTTTTGAAGGAAGAGGAAGGGAAGTAAAAAGATTGCGAAAGATTTTCTTCTTCGGAATAACGGCAAGATCGCGGGGATGCATTGGAGCAGGTCTTGCTTTATTTTCACGTAAACCCGGCACGCGGCGCAGGGCATATTGCCTGCCTCGCGCATACTTGGCAACGAGCGCACGATGAGTAGATAACTATGGATACTCTGTGGTATCTGAATGCGCAGGATTTTTTTTCCGGCTTAAGCGCTGAAAAGAAAGCATTCATATCTCATGCAAAAAAGAGGGACATCAAAAAAAACGAATTTTTGTTCAGAGAGGGAGAAGCGGGTGATTCCGTCTTTTACCTCAATAGCGGTGAGGTGAGGATTTCCCACAATACCCCTCACGGGAAAGAGTCGATAGTATTCATCAGGCATGCAGGCGAATTATTCGGTCTTGCTGAAGCTATCGGCGGGGTAACAAGGACCTGCAGCGCCCAGGCAATAATTGCGTGTTGTCTATACGAAATAAAACGAAAGGACCTCGAAACACTGCTTTCGCAACACTGGTCTCTCGCCAGGAGGGTCATGGAGGTTCTCGGAGGCCGGTTGAGGTACCTCGGAGAACAGTTGGGAAATTTGATGTCCTGCGATGTGACCACCAGGCTGTTAAAGCTGCTTTTCAGCCTGAGTTGCTATAAGCAGACAGATCAAGATGCCTGGAATGCATCAGATACCATTCCGGTAAAACTCACCCAGGAACAGATGGCATCCATGATAGGATCATGCCAGCAGACGGTGAGCGAAATTCTCAAGCAATTTGAGAAAGAAGGCCTCATCCGCATATCCCACAATCGCCGGGAAATCATCATCCTCAAGCCCGCAGGCCTTGTATGACCCCGGCAGCGGACTTTTCCTGAAATAATTCCGTCATTCGATTTTATCGTCCAGCCGATAGAAACCCTTTTCCTTTTCTGCTATCATACGGCCATCATCAGAGTTCTCTCACTATCATCTCGTAATGTTTGACGCCCCGTTCCTGCATCAAGGATTGTGCTAATCGGCCGTAAACCGGCTAGGCCCGGTGCCTTGCCCTGCAAATGAAATGCGTTTCCACTGCCCCGAGGGGCCGTGTTGTCCGGGTGGAGTCCCGGACGACGCGCAGACCTGATGCGAATGTTTCCCGCTGTACATTCTATATGAGTCTAAGGAGGAAGGCGTATGAAGAACATGTTGGCGGCAGCAGTCATGGTTGCATTCTTTTTGGGCATCGGGGGGGTGGCGTCTTCAGGTGAGATCACGCCAAAGATGCAGCAGAAAATCGACGTTTATAAAAAAAGGGCGGTGGAGTGGGCCGCAAATGCAAAGATAATAGAGGCGGTGAAGGAAAGCAATGCCAAAGGTCCCATGATGGCGAATGCCAAGTGGCGTGAACTGAAGGACACAGACCCCATAGTCCAGGGTTTGGTAGTCAGTCCGACGGGGCAGCTGTTGACCCAATGGATGAACGCCGACGCCAACGGCATTAACAAAATTGTTCTCAGCGGCGACAAAAGCCACCGCGTCGCATTCACCTCCATGCCGGCCATCTACATCGGCAAAACCAAGCCCAACTTCGATGAGGCTTTCGGCGGCAAGGTGTGGCAGCAAGATGAGTCCAAACCGGACCCCAGCACGAGTATAGACACGGTTCAAATTGCAGCACCCGTGAAGGATGGAAATAGCATTATCGGCGTGCTTCTGGTAAGCCTCACCGCGGCGAATTTGAAATAAGCAGCGCGGCTTGAAAAAAAAGTCAGGCAAGGAGGGGTTATGGGCAAATCTGATATTGCTGTGGCGGCTTCCATCCCGGCCAATGGTTTCCTCGGCCGGTTTGCAGAAAACATCCGCGCGCGCGGCCGCACCCCGGCCAAGACCTTGATCGGGTTTTTTGCCGCCTGGGCGATGTTTTACTTTATTCTCTGGATCATGCCGCTTCCCGGCGGCATGACCCTTGCGGGAAAAGCGACGCTGGCGGTCCTGGCATGGGCCACAATCATGTGGATAACCGAAGCCCTGCCTGTGGGCGTCACGGGGCTGATTATTCCCATGCTTCTGGTCATGGGGGGGGCGGCCGCCAAATTTCCGGCTGCTGCGAGCGGGTTCAGCCAGCCTGTGGCTTTTTTGACCCTGGCCGCGTTCGTTTTTGCGGCCATCATCCAGGCAGCCGGTCTTGATCGGCGCATTGCCCTCACACTTCTGAAAAAATTTCGCGTGAAGGAAGTCGGGGGTATTATTTGGTCCATGTTCGGCGTTAACCTGGTACTGTCATTCATCATTCCGGCTGCTAACGCCCGGGCCGCCACGTTACTGCCGGTCGTAAACGGTATTACGCGCTTATTCGGCGACACCCCGGAGGAGCGCGCCGGAAAAAAAGCGATCGTCATACAGACCCTGGTTTACGGCTCCATGATCAGCGGCATGTGCATTATGACTGCGCACCTGCCCAATCTGATTCTGGTGGGGCTCTTTGACACCGAGCTGGGCTACAGCCTCTCCTATTTCAACTGGTTTCTGCTGCAGTGGCCGTACCTCGGCATGTTTGTCATAACGCAATGGTGGGTGCGACGCTACTTTAAGACGCGCGGAGTCGCTATCCCCGGCGGCATAGAAAAAGTAAAGGAAATGCATACCGAGTTGCCCAAAACCAGCCAAACGGAATGGCTGATACTGGCCGTATTCGCGCTTGTCGGGCTCATGTGGATGACGGAGTCCGTGCATAAGATAAAGGCGCACAACGCGGCCTTGATGGGCCTTGCGATCGCCTTCATTCCGGGGATGTTCGACTTTAAATGGAAGATGCTCCAGGACCGGACAATCTGGGGGACATGGCTGCTGCTGGCCGGAGCCCTGTCCATGTCGGCCACCATGGGGACCTCAGGTCTGGCGGAATGGCTGGCGGACGCTATTCATCCTATTGCCGCGGGACATCCGTGGTGGGGGATCCTGGCCATTCTCATGCTCGGCACGCATATCATCCGGCTGGGCATGCTTTCCAATGTCGCGGCCATTGCCATGCTTGCGCCCGTTTTGATAGTCCTGGGTCCCAAGTTCGGACTGCATCCGGTCGCTTTCACCATGCTCGTAGCCGATACCGATACCTTTGCCTACATTTTGCCGACGCAGATTACGGCCGCCGTTATCGCGTACAGCAGCGGGACTTTCAGTATGGCGGATTATGCCAAGGTGGGCTGGGTATCCGTGCTCATTGCCATTGCCTACGGCATCCTTGTCCTGGCGCCATGGTATGCCTTCATGGGAATACCTGTCTGGAATCCTTCCGCACCCTGGCCTTTCTGAAATGCTATCCGAAATGAAGTCCTCCCGGGAATTATTCCGGGAGGACCTCAGGTATAAACTGGAATTTGCGAATACTGATAACAGGAATATTTTAAAGGAGGTTAGGGACATGAAAAAGGGTCTCCCAAAAACTATCACCGAGGTTGAAGAGGTAAGGATAGAGACCGATCTCCTCATCATCGGCGGAGGCAATTCGGGGTGCTTTGTAGCGATCGAGGCTAAGGAAAAGAACCCCGATCTTGACGTGACCATCATGGAAAAGGCGCATATCGACCGAAGCGGCGCTTTGGCGGCGGGAATGGACGCCATCAATACCTACATCGGAGAGGGAGAAACGCCGGAATCGATCGTCGCGTGGAGCCGCGCGCAGGTGGGCGGCGGCCCCTTGAGAGAAGACCTTGCTTTGAGCAATGCCAAAATCCTGAACCAGTGCGTGGAGTCTCTTGAAAAGTGGGGGGTGCCCTTTAAAAAGGACGAAAAGGGAAAATACAAGAGGCGGGGCAGGTTCGACATCTCGATCCATGGCGAGCAGCTGAAGCCGATCATCGCCGAGAAGACGAAGAGTTATAACCCCCGGATATTGAACCGGGTGGCGGCGACGAATCTGCTGAGAGACGGAGACCGGGTCATCGGAGCAACGGGCTTCGGCATCAGGGACGGTAAATTCTACGTTATAAAAGCCAAGGCAACCATCGTGTCGACCGGAGGCGCAGCCGGCCTGTACCGATCGGCAACCAATGACGGAACGACCTCACACCACCAGATGTGGATGAACCCCTTCAACGTGGGCACGGGATATGCCATGGGCATCAGGGCCGGAGCGGAGTTTACGCTCATGGAACAGAGATGGTGCGCAACCAGGGTGAAGGATTTCTGCGGGCCGGTGGACACTATCTCGGTAGGCTATAAAGCCAAGATGATCAACGCAAAGGGTGAATTGATCCTGCAATCTCGATATGGTCACCTCGGAGGAGACACGGCGCCGCGATACATCCGGGCGAACGCGCCCATGGGCGAATGGAGCGAAGGAAGGGGGCCGACCTTCGTGGACACGCGGCATCTCTCCCCCGATCAGGTGAAGGACCTCAAGATCGATTATCTCAATGAGCGTCCGACCTATGTGCTTTTCCTGGCGGCGCGGGGGCAGGACCCCGCAAAAGAGCCGCTCGAGATATATGGAAGCGATCCCTACATCGTCGGCGGCCACACCGCGAGCGGCTACTGGGTCGATGTCGACAGAATGGCGACCCTTCCCGGCCTCTTTGCAGCGGGCGAGTGCGCGGGCGGGATGCCGAATAAGTTCGTCGGCGGGTGCGCAGCCGAGGGAGTGCTCGCGTCACGGGGAGCATTGCAGTACATCGCGGGCGTAGGGCCCGTCAATCTCAATCAAAACCAGGTCGCAGCGGAAAAGGAAAGGGTGTTCGCACCGCTCCTGCGGGGCGCGACCATGGAGGCCAAATATACCCTGCCCGCCGGGCAGGACCCCCGCTGGCAGTACGACGGCGTAACGCCCGAGGAAATGGAGGAGCGGCTCCAACGGCTCATGGACGAGTACGCGGGAGGGGTGGGCCAGTTCTTCAAGTGCAACGAGGAACAGCTTAACTACGCCCTCAAGCATATCAGGATGATGAAGAACCAGGTGAACAAGCTCTTTGCAACCGGCTTGCATGATCTCGTTCTTGTCCACGACGTCGTAGACCGCCTCGACGTGGCGGAGGTGGTAGTCCTGCACTTGAGAGAGAGAAGGGAGTGCAGGTGGCCCGGCTGGCAGACGAGGACCGATTATCCCGAAGTCGATCCGAATCTCGACTGCTTCATTAATTCGAGAAAGAACCCTAAAACCGGTGAAATCGAGATGTTCAAGAGACCTTACGAACAGGTTCTTCCCGGGGACAGGACCAAGGCGCCGTCTCCCATTCCGCTGTCTGCGGAGAAGGCGTGAGAAAGAGAAGGCTGCAAAATAATGAAGGTGCCTTGCCTTCCCAACTTATAGACTTCACGGAGGATAACCCATGCCGCCCTATGTCGTAAAAGATAAATGCGATGGATGCAAGGGAAAGGAAGAACCCCTGTGCGAGCAGATATGCATCGGCGATCTCATGACGTTGAACCCGGACACGGGAAAAGCGTACTGCAGGTCATTGAGGGACTGCTGGGACTGCATGTCGTGCACCAAGATCTGTCCCAAGGGCGCGATAGAACAGAGGATACCCTATCAGCTCGGCTACCACGGTGCAAAGCTGATTCCCATGATGGGCACCGACTCGATTACGTGGACCTGCGTTGACATCGAAGGCAAGGTGGAGAGATTTTCCTATCGCACGCGAAATAAAAAATGAGGAACTCGCAAAAAGTCGGATATAGCCTCTACGGTGTCATTCCGGCTTGTCCGGAATCCTTTTTTTCAGTGTGTTATACGGCACTACGATTCCCGACAAGCGGGAATGACGACTTTTTCACGGAACCATCAAATGAGGACACCTCGGAGACATGAACGACGTAAAAACCGGCATTTATCTTTGCACCTGCGAAAGCGAGATTGAAAAGGTCATCGCTCTCGACCCTCTCGCACAGGAGGCCTCCGCATGGCCGGGAGTGGCCATTGTACGCAAAGCGTCCTCGCTCTGTTCCGAAGACGGTTTGCGTGCAATGAGGGAGGATGTCAAAAAGCTCGGGCTGAACAGGCTGCTTATAGCGGCCTGTTCTCCTTCCCTGAAAGCGGAAGAATTTGCGGACCTCGGCATAAACAAGTACTTTGTCGAGCGCGTGAATA
>JAXIPA010000154.1:0-15727 GCA_045403145.1 Nitrospirota bacterium
CCCGGCGTTTCTCCGGGCTGAGCGAGAAAGGGGTTCTTCCCCTCGATGGAAACGAGTTTGTTGTGCTCCGGTTCGAAGACCAGCGTGACCCTGCCCCCGTCCGTCACGGATGCTCCCCCGGCCATGAGCCACTCCGCGTTCCACGTAAAGGTCGCCTTCATTTCTCCCTTTTGCCCGATCATGATGACCATTTTACTGTACTGAACGTTGAAGCGGATGGTGTCGTATTTGGCAAAGACCGAGGTGAGGGACTTGGCGAAGGTCTCATGGTCGCTGAAGTCATTGGATACATCCGACAGGAAGGCGTCGAGATTCTTCTTTTCGTAGGACGCGCTCATCTCCCGGAGGACAGCGAGGACGTTTTTGCTTTTGACCGCGCTCTGTTCGGGCGTTTTTTTGGCGCTGCAGGCGGGGAAAACGATGAGCATGACGAAGATGATGCTGAAAGAAAGAATACGGTTCATGGGGCCTCCGGATAATTTGTGAGTCTCAAGTCTCGGGTCTCAAGTCTCAAGTTAAGAATACAGTATTTACATTTACGCTTGTCGCTTTATGTCGTTTTTCAACTTGAGACCAGAGTCCTTGTTTATAACACTTTTTTGAGGAACTGCCCCGTATACGATTCTTTCACTCCTGCCACGACCTCGGGTGTGCCCTCGGCGACGATCCGGCCGCCGCGGTCGCCGCCTTCGGGACCGAGGTCGATGATCCAGTCGGCGGTCTTGATCACGTCGAGGTTGTGTTCGATCACCACCACGGTGTTTCCCGAGTCAACGAGCTGGTTCAGCATATCGAGGAGCTTCTGCGTGTCGGCGAAATGGAGGCCCGTCGTGGGCTCGTCCAGAATATACAGGGTGCGGCCGGTCGCGCGCCGCGAGAGCTCCTTCGACAGCTTCACGCGCTGCGACTCGCCTCCCGAAAGCGTGGTGGCGGACTGCCCGAGCGTGATATAGCCCAGGCCCACGTCCAGGAGCGTCTGAAGCCTGGTCCTGACGGGAGGCACGTTCTGGAAAAAATCAAAGGCCTGCTCCACGGTCATACCGAGCACTTCGGCGATGTTCTTTCCCTTATACCTGATATCGAGGGTCTCGCGGTTGTAGCGGCTGCCCTGGCACACGTCGCAGGTCACGTATACGTCGGGAAGGAAGTGCATCTCGATCTTGATGAGGCCGTCGCCCTCGCAGGCCTCGCACCTGCCGCCCTTGACGTTGAAACTGTAGCGGCCGGGTTTGTACCCGCGCATGCGCGAATCGGGGAGCTGCGAGAACAGGTCGCGGACCGGTCCGAACACGCCCGTGTAGGTCGCCGGGTTCGAGCGCGGCGTTCTGCCGATGGGGGACTGGTCGATGTCGATCACCTTGTCGATATGCTCCAGCCCCTTGATGTCCTTGTGCTTGCCCGCCCGCTCCGTGGAGCGGTAGAGGCGCTGGGCGAGGGCCCGGTACAGGATGTCCACCACGAGCGTGCTCTTGCCCGAGCCGGAAACGCCGGTCACGCACGTGAACACGCCGAGGGGGAACTGAACGGTGATGTTTCCGAGATTGTTCTCGGTCGCGTTCACGACGCTTATGGATCTCGGGGATTTTCTGCGGCTTGGGGGCACCTGGATAAAAGCCTTGCCCGCGAGGTACTGTCCCGTGAGGGACTGCCCGACCTTCTGCACCTCTTCCGGCGTGCCCTGGGCCACGATTTCCCCGCCGTGCACTCCGGCGCCCGGCCCCATGTCGATGATGTGGTCGGCCGAGCGGATGGTCTCCTCGTCGTGCTCCACCACAAGCACCGTATTGCCGAGGTCGCGGAGCCGGAACAGGGTGTCCAGGAGCCTGCGGTTGTCGCGCTGGTGCAGCCCGATGCTGGGCTCATCCAGGATATAGAGCACGCCTACAAGGGACGATCCGATCTGGGTCGCGAGGCGGATGCGCTGGCCTTCGCCGCCCGAAAGAGTGGCCGCGCCGCGGTCAAGAGTGAGGTAGTCGAGGCCCACATGCACCATGAACCCGAGACGTTCCCTGATCTCCTTCAATATCCTCTGCGCGATCGCGGTCTCTTTTTCCGTGAGCGTCAGGCCGCCGAAGAAGGCGAGCGCCTGCTTGATGCTCATTTTCGTGATATCGTGCATGTTCAGGCCGGAGACCTTGACGGCGAGAGATTCCTTCCGGAGCCTGCTGCCGTTGCAGTCCGGGCAGGTCTGGTAGCTCATATACTGCTCCAGCTCCCACTGGGCGGCGAAGGAATCGGTCTCATCGTACCGGCGCTTCAGGATCGGCATGATGCCCTCGAAGGGCTTGCATGCGGCGCCCTTGCCGCTCCGTCCCGGCAAGGATTTGGCCGCGTTCTCTTCCGTGCCGTGGAGAAGCATCTTTTGCAGCGCGGGCTTCAGCTCCTTGAACGGCGTGTTCACGTTGAAGCCGCATCCCTGGGCGATCGAGTCGAGCATCTGGAAATACTGGAACGACGTGCGCTTGGCCCAGGGCTTGACCGCGCCTTCCCGGAGCGAGAGGTTCGGGTTCGGCACGATGAGCCCGGGGTCGAATTCAAGGAGGCCCCCGAGGCCGTCGCAGGTGGGGCAGGCGCCCTGGGGGCTGTTAAAGGAGAAGGTGTTCGGCGCGAGCTCGGGGTAGCTGATGCCGTCCACGATGCAGGCGAGCTTCTCGCTGTAGAGCCGGTCCTTCTTCTCATCCACGAGGTTCACGAGCACGATGCCGTCGGCCTGGCGGAGCGCGGTCTCGATGGATTCAGCGAGGCGGCGTTCGATGCCGGGCTTGATCACGAGCCGGTCGATCACGATCTCGATGTCGTGTTTCTTTTTTTTGTCCATCGTGATGTGCTCGGAAAGCTCCCTGATCGCGCCGTCGATCCGCGCGCGAACGTAGCCGGAGGCCCCCGCGGCCATCAGCTCTTTTTTGTACTCGCCCTTTCTGCCTCGCACGATGGGGGCGAGAATCTGGATGCGCGTTCCCTCCCGCAGGGCCATGACCGCATCGGTGATCTGCTGCACGGTCTGGGCCGCGATCTCCCTGCCGCACTTATAGCAGTAGGGCCGGCCGATGCGCGCGAAGAGCAGTCGCAGGTAATCGTACACCTCGGTCACGGTGCCGACCGTTGAGCGGGGGTTTTTGCTCGTGGTCTTCTGCTCGATGGCGATGGCGGGGGACAGGCCGTCTATGGAGTCCACGTCCGGCTTGTCCATCTGGCCCAGGAACTGGCGGGCGTAGGCGGAAAGGCTCTCGACGTACCGGCGCTGCCCCTCGGCGTAGATCGTGTCAAAGGCGAGCGACGATTTGCCCGAGCCCGAGAGACCGGTGATCACCACGAGCCTGTCGCGCGGGATTTCCAGGTCGATGTTCTTGAGGTTGTGCTGGCGGCAGCCTTTTATAATGATTTTATCCATGGGATTACCGGAGGCAATGAAAGAACGATTATTTTACCACCCCGGAGTTGAGGAGTAAAGGACTTTGTAGGCGGACAGAGGCGGTCGCGGGGGAAGAGAATCCTCCCTCCTCGTCCGAAGCGCGGAGCAGACGCGTTTTATATCGTTCCATTGCTAAAGAAGCAACCAAATATCCCGATAACTAAGATGCAGGAGGGTCATAGCGTGCAGATGTTGATCCTGAGATTTGCCTTTGTTTTTTCAATGGTTGCGGTTCTCTCGCTGCCGCTTTCCGGACCCGCCGGCGCGGACGAGCTCGCAGGCCAGGCGGGGTACGGGGAAGAGGCGATGCTCTTTCAGGAAATTCCCTCCGTCTACGGCGCCTCAAAGTACGAACAGAAGGTGACCGAGGCCCCGTCATCAGTCAGCATTATAACCTCGTCGGAAATCAAGAAGTACGGATACCGCACGCTCGCGGACATCCTTCGCAGCGTCAGGAGCTTTTACATAACTTACGACCGGAACTACAGCTATGTGGGCGTGCGGGGATTCGGCCGACCGGGTGATTATAACAGCCGGATCCTGCTCCTTATCGACGGGCACCGTACGAACGACAATATCTTTAATCAGGCCTTCGTCGGCGCCGAGGCGATCATCGACGTCGACCTCATCGAGCGTGTTGAGGTAATCCGCGGCCCCGGCTCATCCCTCTACGGAAGCAATGCCTTCTTCGCCGTGGTGAACGTTATCACCAGACGAGGCAGGAATTTAAAAGGCGCCGAGGTCTCGGCTGAGGCGGGCAGCTTCGAGGCCTACGCGGCCAGACTCAGCTACGGGAACCGCTTCCAGAACGGCTTGGAATTGATCGTCTCCGGCACGGGCCATGACAGCAAGGGCGACCGTCTGTACTTCAGCGAATTTGATCCCGCGTCCTCGACGGACCCCCGCGCCGCGAACGGCGGTTTTGCGGACCGCGCGGATTATGACCGGCACCGGAGCTTCTTTACGAAGGCCGCTCTTCAGGATTTCACCTTTGAGGGCGCCTATTCCTCCAGGTCGAAGGGCATTCCGACCGGGGCCTTCGGCACCGACTTCAACGATCCCGGAAACAAAACCATCGATACCCGCAGTTATGTTGACCTGAAATATGAGCGCAATCTCAGCAGCCGGACGGACGTTTCGGCCAGGCTTTTTTATGACTACTATGCCTATACCGGCGATTACCTGTATGCGACAATTCTGAACAGGGACCAAAGCTACGGTGAATGGTGGGGCAGCGAGGTCAAATTAGTCTCCCGGCTGTTTGACGCCCACCGGGTCATCATCGGCGGGGAGTACGTGGACAACATGCGCCAGGACCAAAAAAATTACGACGTTGCGACCTCCACGTCCTACCTGGACGATGCGAGGGGGTCGAGAATATGGGCCGCCTATCTCCAGGATGAATTCGCGCTTGTCACGAAGGTGACCGTGAACGCCGGTGTGAGATACGACCACTATGATACGTTCGGCGGGACCACCAACCCGCGGCTCGCCCTGATCTATACTCCTTTTGACAAGGGCTCCTTCAAGCTCCTCTACGGCAGCGCCTTCCGCGCGCCGAATGACTATGAGCTTTATTATGTGAGCCCGACCTCGACACCGCCGATGGCGGCGAATCCGGACCTCAAACCCGAAACGATCAGGACCTACACCCTGGTGTACGAGCAGTACTTCGGCGACCACTTCCATGCGGCCGTGTCGGGCTATTACTACACGATACAAGACCTCATCGACCAGACAACGGACCTTTCGGGCAATTCGGTTTTTAAAAACATCGACGAGGTCGAAGCCCGCGGCCTTGAATGGGAAGTGGAAAACAGGTGGCCGAACGGGCTTGAAGGCAGGTTCAGCTATACGATCCAGACCACTGAAGACAAGCTGACCGGCGACCCCCTCACGAATTCACCGGCGCAGTTGGCGAAGCTCAACCTTGCAGCGCCGATCATGAAAGACAATGTTTCCGCGGGCATCGAGGAGTTGTATATGAGCAGGAGGAAAACCCTGTCCGGCGCATCCACGGAAAACGTGTACATCACCAATCTGACGCTCTTCACCCAGAACCTGGCAAGCCGGCTCGAAGCCTCGGCAAGCATTTATAATCTTTTCGACAAGAAATACGGCGATCCGGTCTCCGCGGACCTCCTGCCGCTCGACATGGTCCTGCAGGACGGCCGTACTTACCGGCTGAAAGTGACGTATGCATTCTAATCCGCGGGATCAAGCATGATACGGACTTTTGTTACACTGACCCTCACGCTCTGCATGGCCCTCGCCCTGCCCGCCGGCAATGCCGTTGCCGCTGAACGGATCGCCGTGCTCCTCAGCATGGACGAAGGCCCCTTTTCGGAGGCCCTTGCGGGCTTCCGTGACGTTCTCGGCAAGCAGGGCCCGCAGCCCGGTTATGACGTCTTCAACCTGGAGGGCGACGCATCCAAGGCCAGGCCCGTCATCCGGAAGATCAAGGACGGCGGGTTCACCCTGATCCTGACCCTCGGCGCGCTCGCCACGGACGCAGCCGTCCGGGATATCACCGATGTTCCGATCGTGGCGGGCCTCATCCTGAGGACCGATGCGCTCGAAAAGGCGCCGAATGCAACGGGCGTGGGACTCGAGTTCCCTCTCGAAACGCAGTTCGCGTGGCTGCGCAGGATCCTTCCCGATGCGCGAACGGTGGGGGTGATTTACAGCCCCCGCGAGAACCGGAAAAAGGTCGAATCGGCGGCAAGAATAGCCCAAACCCTGGGTTTCGTTCTCGAACGGCAGGAGATTTCCGCTCCGCAGGATGTTCCCGCCGCGCTCAACAGGCTTTCGCAAAAGGCCGACGTGCTGTGGGGCGTCGCCGATACGCTGGTACTCTCTCCGCAGCTTGCCAAACCCATCCTGCTGTTTTCCTTTCGTAACAGCATACCGTTCGTAGGACCCTCCGCCGCATGGGTTAAGGCCGGTGCGCTCTACTCGCTCGACTGGGACTACCGGGATTTGGGGGCCCAGTGCGGAGAGATGGCGCTCCAGGTACTGCACGGCGTTCCCCCGAGTTCAATCCCGGCAGCAGTGCCGAGAAAGGTGTTGTATTCGGTGAACAGAAACACCGCGCAGCAGATGAAGATCACGATCTCCGAGCAGCTCCTGCAGGGCGCTCGGAATGTCTTTTAAGGAGACAATGGACGTCATCGGCTATAAAAAAAGGTTCAGTCTTGCCGCAAAATTCAACACCCTGGCCATCCTGCTGGTCCTGGCCACGTCAGTGGGGATCTGTCTGTTCATGATCCGGCTGGAGATTGCCAATTACTACGGGGAGCTGCTGCGCCACGGGAAGACGATTGCGGATACCACCTCGAAAAACTGCGAATTCGGGATTTATACGGAAGACCAGGCGTCACTAATCCCCGTTCTGGAGAGCCTGGCCGTCGATTCCGAGATCGCCTATGTTGCCGTCATGAACCGGGATCACCGCACGCTCGCTTACCGCGTCTTCAAAGGAACGGCCGCTCTGCCGGAGTTCACCGCCCCGATCGCCCGAAACTCCGTTGAGATCACGCACCGGGACCTGACCGACGAGCTGGACGGCAAAAGTTATATTGAGATCCTTTGCCCCGTTGCAGGAGCAGGCAGCGGCGATATCACCGACGTCCTCCTGAGGAGCGATGCGCGCGAGCCGCGCATTATCGGTTATTTGCGGCTCGGACTTACGCAGGAGGGGCTGAAGAAGCACATCCGTCAATTGCTCGTTTCCATCACGGTGTTTACGTCTTTGCTCGTGCTGATCGGAAGCGCTTTCACGATTCTGTTGTCGCGGCGGATCACCGCGCCCATTAAACGGCTGACGGCAGCGACCCATGACGTCGCGGAAGGAAAGTTCGGCTCTCCGATCGAGATTCGCACCAATGACGAGGTCTCCGATCTCGCCCAATCGTTCGACCACATGCGCCACCGCCTGCGCGCCTACCATGTTCAGATCGAGGAGCGCACCGCCGAGCTGACCGCCACGAATGAGAAGCTGCTTCAGGAAATCAGCGCGCGCGCCGCGGCCGAGAAACGGCTCCAGCATGACGCTTTCCATGACACGCTGACCGGCCTGCCGAACCGGGCGCTGTTCATGGACCGCCTGACGCATGCGATGAAGATTGCGAAACGGCGCAAGGATTATCTCTACGCCGTGCTCTTTCTGGATCTCGACCGCTTCAAGGTCGTCAATGACAGCCTCGGCCACATCATCGGCGATCAACTCCTGATTGCCTTCGGCCGGCGCCTGGTGGACTCTCTCCGGCCCCACGATACCATCGCGCGCCTGGGGGGAGACGAATTCGCGGTTCTCATCGAGGACATCAGCGGGCTGTCGAATGCCACATATATCGCGGAGCGGATCGGCGCTGCTATGGCCGCCCCTTTCAGCGTGAGCGGTCATGAAGTGTTCGCCACGGGGAGCATCGGCATTGCCGTGGGCGCCGCGGAGTATGAACGGCCCGAACAGATCCTGCGCGACGCCGACACTGCCATGTATCAGGCAAAATCGCACGGGAGGGCGAACTTCGCGGTGTTCGAACAGGGGATGCACATCCATGCTGTCGAGCGCCTGCGCCTGGAAACCGACCTCCGGCGCGCCGTCGAGCGAAACGAATTCGTGGTGTTCTATCAGCCGATCATGTCATTGAAGACGAACGCCGTTTCGGGATATGAAGCGCTCGTCCGCTGGCAGCACCCGGATCGCGGCCTTCTCAACCCCGGGGATTTTTTACCGATGGCGGAAGAGACCGGCATGATTGTGTCCATCGACCGGATAGTGCTGCGGGAGGCCTGCCGGCAGATGCAGGAATGGCTGCTGCAGTACCCCGTCGGCGGGCTCACGTTCATGAGCGTGAACCTCTCGAACAAACAGCTGGCCCAGCCCGACGTGGTGGAACACGTCGCCCGGACCCTCCGGGAAACGGGGCTGGACCCCGCCGCGCTGAAGCTCGAGATCACGGAAAACGTTATCATCGAAAACCCGGAGGAAACGGCATCCATGCTTTCCCGTCTGAAGGCGCTGGGGGTGCGGCTCTACATCGATGATTTCGGCACCGGGTATTCGGCACTCAGCTACCTCCACCGGCTTCCGATAGACGGTCTTAAAATCGACCGCTCCTTCATCAAGAGAATGGGGGACCACGGAGAGAACCAGCAGGTTGTCAAAACCATCATGATGCTGGCGCGGGATATGAACATCAATGTGATCGCGGAAGGCCTGGAGACAGCGAGACAGCTGGAGCAGATCAAAGCGCTCCACTGTGAGTATGTCCAGGGCTATTTTTTCTCAAAACCGGTAGGGAGCGGCCAGGCGCGGTCTTTCCTGGAAAACCCCCCGGGAAACGACAACGCAGGATAACGCCCGTAATGCGAAAGCAGACGGCCCCTGAGAGAGGGCCGCTGCTGAACACAGACATCCCCGGAAGCATCCTTTTCATCACGGCAACGAGCGCCGGAAAGGCCCTCCCCTCGCCCTTGGCGCAATACCCTTTCGTTCCCCGCCTTTTTTCTATAATCAAAAACTTTGCGCTCATTTATATTATTTATAGGTAAAATTCTTGACAATGTTTTTTCATTGTGTTAACTTTTTTCCACTTTAAAACAGCAAACAAGCGTTTCACTTCTCCGAAGGGCATTCTCGATTATGATAGACATCAACATCTCACTTTTTTACCAGCTTGCTAATTTCCTCGTCCTGCTCATCGTGCTCAACGTCATTCTCTTTAAGCCCATCCGGCAGATCATGCGGGAGCGCGAGCAGGGCATCAGTTCCGCCCTCGGCGATGCCAAGAACGCCCAGGAGCGGATGCGGAACCTGCTCGATTCGTATAACGTCTCTCTGGCCGAGGCCAAGCAGAAGGCGGCAACGGCATATAACGCCAGCTACCAGCAGGGCCTCGATGCCCAGCGGGATATGATCGCCGCCGAGCGTACAAAGGCGGGCGCGATGCTTGACAAGGCGCGCGCCGAGATCGCGGCCGCGTCCTCCTCCGCCCGTATCGACCTCGGGAAAGAGGCGGAGCGGCTGTCGCAGGACATAACCTCCAAGCTGCTCGGAAGGGCGGTTTAGGATCAGTTCAGAGTTCAGAGAAAAATCAAATCATGAAAAGCCTAAAAAAAATCATATGGGTGGTATCCTGCATGGCAGGAAATATTCTGTTTGCGGCGAGCGCCTTTGCCGAGGAAGCGGGCCACGGCGGTCACGAAGAAATCACGTTTATGGGCGACTGGCTGCCGAGACTCGTCAATTTCGCCATCATTGCCGCGGTCGTCGTCTACTTCGCGAGAAAGCCGGTCCGCGATTTCTTCAAGAACCGCTCCGCTGAGATCGAAAGGGCCATGCAGGAATCGAAGGAAGCGCGGGAACGGGCCGTGGCTGCCCTCATCGAGCTGGAGCGGAAGATCAAGGACTTCGAAGCGGAAACGGGCAGGATGGTAGCCGATGCCCAGGCCCGCGGAGAAAAGGACAAGCAGGCCCTTATCGAGGAAGGCAAGAAGGTGGCAGCGGACGTCCAGGTCCAGGTCAAGCAGGGCATTGATATCGAGGTCCAGAAGGCCAGGACCGCTCTGGCCGCCGAGGCCGCGCTCCTGTCCCTCGACCTCGCGGAAGGCAGGATCAAGGAAAAAATTAACAGCCAGGACCATGAACGCATTGTGAAGGAATATATCACCAAAGTGGGAGGCAAGGGTTGATCCGGATCATCGCAAAACGATACGCCAAGGCCCTCGTGGAACTCGCCGAGGAAAAGAAGACCGTCGACCAGACCAGGGCCGATCTGGCCGCTTTTGTCGGCGCCGTGGATTCCCTGCCGGCACTGCAGAAGCTTTTCGCAAGCCCCGTCTTCACTCCCGAGAACAAGAAAGCGGTCATCAAGGAGATGGCCGCGAAGCTCGGCATGCAGCCGACCACTCAGCGGTTCGTGGAGCACCTCGCTGAAACAGGAAGAATCAGATACGTCAGGGACGTCCACGAGGCGTTCCTCGACATCCTCGCGCAGAGGCTGAACCGCGCGACCGTGCGGCTCACCACGGCGGCGTCCATCAACAACGGAGACCTGGCGGACATCAAGAAGAAGCTTGAAATACTGACCGGCAAGCAGGTGGACATCGATTCCCAGATCGATGCGTCCTTGATCGGCGGGGCGAAGGCCCAGATCGGGAGCACCATTTACGACGGGACGATCAAAAACCAGCTCAACAAGCTGCGCATGAAATTGGTAAACTAACGAGATAATCCTCTGGAAAGAGAAGGAGCACAGAGATGCAGATCAAGGCACAGGAAATAAGCGAGATCATCAAAAAGAAGATCTCCGATTTCGAGAAGACCGTTGAGGTCGCCGAAGTCGGCACCGTGATCACCGTCGGCGACGGCATCGCCAAGGTTTTCGGCCTCGACAACGTCATGTCCGGCGAGCTCCTCGAGTTCCCCGGCGGCGTCATGGGAATGGCCTTGAACCTCGAAGAAGAGAGCGTGGGCGCGGTGCTCATGGGCGACGACTCCAGGATCCGCGAAGGGGACATCGTGAAGCGGACCAAGAGGATCGCCGAGGTCCCCGTGGGCGACGCCATCGTGGGCCGCGTGGTGGACGGCATCGGCCAGCCCATCGACGGCAAGGGCCCCATCTCGTCCAAGGAATTCCGCCATATCGAGGTGATCGCGCCGGGCATCGTGAAGCGCCAGTCGGTGCGCGAGTCGCTCCAGACCGGCATCAAGGCCATTGACGCCATGATCCCGATCGGCCGCGGCCAGCGCGAGCTCATCATCGGCGACCGCCAGACGGGCAAGACCGCCGTTGCCATCGACACCATCATCAACCAGAAGGGCCAGAACGTCATCTGCATCTACGTGGCCATCGGGCAGAAGCGCTCCACGGTTGCGCAGGTGGTCAAGACCCTCACGGAGCACGGCGCCATGGACTATACCATCATCGTGTCGGCCACCGCGTCCGACCCGGCGCCTCTCCAGTTCATCGCGCCCTACACGGGCGCCACGATCGGCGAATATTTCCGCGACAAAGGCGGCCACGCCCTGATCGTGTATGACGATCTTTCGAAACAAGCCACGGCATACCGTCAGCTTTCATTGCTCCTCCGCAGACCTCCGGGACGCGAGGCATATCCGGGCGACGTGTTCTATCTCCATTCCCGTCTGCTCGAGCGCGCGGCGAAATTGTCCGACAAGCTCGGCGGCGGATCGCTTACGGCGCTCCCGATCATCGAGACCCAGGCCGGCGACGTGTCCGCCTATATCCCGACGAACGTGATCTCCATTACCGACGGACAGATCTTCCTTGAATCCGACCTCTTCTACTCAGGCGTGCGGCCGGCCATCAACGTGGGTATCTCCGTGTCGCGCGTGGGCGGCAGCGCCCAGATCAAGGCCATGAAGCAGGTGGCCGGCACCCTCCGTCTCGACCTGGCCCAGTACCGCGAGCTCGCGGCCTTCGCCCAGTTCGGAAGCGACCTCGACAGGGCCACTTTGGCCCAGCTGAACCGCGGCCAGCGCATGGTCGAGCTCCTGAAGCAGGACCAGTACTCGCCGCTCCCGGTCGAGCAACAGATCCTGGTGATCTTCGCAGGCACCAACGGCTATGTGGATGAAGTGCCGACGAACGCGGTCAGGAAGTTCGAGTCGGAGCTTCTGCGGTTCGCGACGAGCAAGCACCAGGCGCTCCTCGGCGATATCAAGGGCAAGAAGCAGCTCGATGACGACCTCAAGGCGCGCATCAAGAGTGCCATCGAGGAATTCAAGAAGTCATTTACGGCGTAAAAGGCTTTCACCGCAGAGGACGCAGAGATCGCAGAGAAAGTACTTAAATGTTCAGGATTTATATTCAACTCTGCGTGCTCAGCGGTTAAAAAGGTTTAAAAAGGACTTTTCATGCCCAGCTTAAGAGACATTAAAAGAAAAATAACGAGCGTCAAGAAGACCCAGCAGATCACCAAGGCCATGAAGATGGTGGCGGCTGCCAAGCTTCGGCGTGCGCAGGACCGCGTGATCGCGGCGCGTCCCTACTCGCGCAAGATGCTCGCCGTGATCGCGAACCTTGCCGGCCGTGTGGAACGGGCGCAGCATCCGCTCCTGGCGAAGCGCGAACCCAAGCAGGTGAAGCTTCTCGTGCTCACGTCCGACCGCGGGCTCTGCGGCGCATACAATACCAATATCCTGCGCAGGGCAGTTGAGGCGGTCAAGCAATTCAAAGCCGAGGGCAAGGAAGTAAAGGTGAATGTCGTGGGCCGCAAGGGCCGCGACTTTTTCCGCAAACGTCCGGGGTATACCTTGGGCAAGGTGTGGTCGGAACTCGGTATGATAGATTATGCGAAGGCCGCCGACGTAGGCAAGAACATCGTTGAGCGTTTTGCCGCGGGCGAGACCGACGAGGTGTATCTGCTCTACAACGAGTTCAAGAGCGTGATGCAGCAGAAGGTCACCCTTGAGAAGCTCCTGCCCGTGGAACCGCCCGCGGAGGCGGATCCGTTCATGGCTGCCGTCGATTATCTCTACGAGCCTTCGGCTGAGGCGATCCTCAGCTCGATCCTGCCGAAGCACATCGAGGTGCAGGTATACCGCTCGATGCTTGAGAGCCAGGCGAGCGAGATGGGATCGCGGATGACGGCCATGGATTCCGCTACGCGGAATGCCAAGGACATGATCGAACGGCTGACGCTCAAGTTCAACAAACAGCGCCAGGCAGCGATCACCAAGGAAATCTCCGAGATCGTGGGCGGAGCGGAAGCACAGAAATAAGCTCGGTGAAAAGTAAAGAGTAAAAGGTAAGAGGGCAAATCTTTTACTTCTCACTTCTCACTTTTCACATTTCACTGAATTTTTACCAGGGGGTATCAATGAGCACAGGCAAAATAGTACAAGTCATGGGTGCGGTGGTGGACTGCGAGTTCCCCGTCGGAAACCTGCCCCATTTGATGAATGCGCTGCGGATCGATCAGGCTGAGGACAAAAACCTCGGCACGCCCGAGACCCATCTGACGCTC
The DNA here is from genome assembly GCA_045403145.1 of Nitrospirota bacterium. GTDB lineage: Bacteria > Nitrospirota > UBA9217 > UBA9217 > UBA9217 > JAJYKN01. The sequence goes on from JAXIPA010000154.1 coordinate 13,409, forward strand.
GAGGTCGCGCTTCACCTCGGCGAGAACCGGGTGCGCACGGTGGCCATGTCTTCCACCGACGGTCTTATGCGCGGCATGAAGGTCAACGACACCGGGAAAGCCATTTGCATGCCCGTGGGCAAGGAAGTGCTCGGCCGCATCATGAACGTGATCGGCGAACCCGTGGACGAGCTGGGACCGATCAAGACCAAGGATACCCTGCCGATCCATCGCTCGGCACCGATGCTCGAGGAACTCGATCCCTCGAAGGTGCTCTTTGAGACCGGCATCAAGGTCATCGACCTCCTGGCGCCCTACACCAAGGGCGGCAAGACCGGCCTCTTCGGCGGCGCGGGCGTGGGCAAGACCGTGCTCATCATGGAGCTCATCAACAACGTGGCGAAGCAGCATGGCGGCTACTCCGTGTTTGCCGGCGTGGGCGAGCGTACCCGTGAAGGAAACGACCTCTGGGCGGAAATGAAAGAGTCGGGCGTTATCAACAGAACAGCGCTGGTGTACGGCCAGATGAACGAGCCGCCGGGAGCCAGGCTCCGTGTCGGCCTCTCCGCCCTTACGGTGGCCGAGTATTTCCGCGACACCATGGGACAGGACGTGCTTCTCTTCGTCGACAACATATTCCGGTTCACCCAGGCAGGCTCCGAAGTGTCGGCGCTCCTCGGCCGTATGCCTTCGGCCGTGGGATACCAGCCCACTCTCGGTACGGAAATGGGAGCCCTGCAGGAGCGCATCACCTCCACGAAAAAGGGGTCCATCACCTCGGTGCAGGCCATCTACGTGCCAGCGGACGACCTGACCGACCCGGCGCCGGCAACGGCCTTCGCGCACCTCGACGCAACTACGGTGCTTTCGCGCCAGATCTCGGAGCTCGGCATTTACCCGGCCGTGGACCCGCTCGATTCAACGTCCCGGATCATGGATCCCCATGTGGTCGGCGCCGAGCATTATGCCGTTGCGCAGAGGGTGCAGCTCGTGCTCCAGCGCTATAAGGAACTCCAGGATATCATCGCGATTCTGGGTATGGATGAACTTTCCGACGAGGACAAGCTCTCCGTGTCCAGGGCCAGAAAGATTCAGCGCTTCCTGTCGCAGCCTTTCCAGGTGGCCGAAGCCTTCACCGGAACGCCCGGCAAGTACGTGCCGCTCAAAGAGACGATCAAAGGCTTCAAAGAAGTCGTCGACGGCAAGATGGACGATATCCCGGAGCAGGCGTTCTACATGGTCGGTCCCATCGAGGAAGTGTTCGAGAAGGCGGAGAAACTCGGCTACAAGCGGTAATTCGAGAATCGGCTCGTAGCTGATAGCTCATAGCTGATAGCAGAAGAGCTACGAGCCGCGAGCCACGAGCTATGAGCGAGGATTGGAAAAAGATCATGGTCGCTGAAAAAGGAAAAATGCTCCTGGAGGTTGTTGCGCCGAGCCGACAGGTGGTCCGATCGGAGCACGTGGACGAGGTGATCGCCCCGGGAAGCGAGGGCGAGTTCGGCGTGCTGCCGGGCCACACACCGTTTCTTACCACGCTCAAGGTGGGGATGCTCTCCTACCGCGAAGGGACGGAATGGCACCGCCTGGCCGTTGACTGGGGTTACGCCGAAGTGGGGCCGAACCGCGTCATCGTTCTGGCGGAAGGCGCCGACCGGGCTTCGGAGATCGATCTTACCGAGGCGCGGCTTGCGAAGGAGCGCGCGGAAAAGACGCTCTCCGAGAAGCTGGAACAGACGGATTACGACAAGGCCCGCATAGAGTTGCTCAGGGCCATGATCAGGATACAGGTGGCCGAGAAGCACGGCCAGAAGTAATTCTCCTCCGCTATACCGGTTTTTTCTCTCTCAATTAACCATCAAAAGGCAGTCCCGTCCGGGGCTGCCTTTTTCTGCTATGCGCACGGCAGGGCACAATATTGCGGTCTGCTTGACCCAACGCTTCCAACTTAAAAAAGATTGCACTTCACCAATTTCCAATTCCGGCTTGTCCGGGTTAGGAGCCGGTATGAGCAAGTTCACGGATTACATCGATGGTTTCGCGGATAAGACCTCGACGCTTGCCAAAGAGGAGTTGAAGGAGCTTATCCTTTCGGCCAAGAAAGACGAGTCTGAATTTGTGAGATTGCAGGCGGTAAATGTTGAACACTGGACTATCATGCTTGCAGCAGGCCAGTTGACACCCGCAGGTTTTAAAAGGCTTGTGACGAAGATGGATGTTCTCACAGAACTGGAGACCATCAAGCTGGATGTCGCGGCTAAAGCCAGTGCTCAACGTCTTGCAGACGGCATTCAAAAATATGTAATTGACGGGCTCTGTAAGCTGTTATAGAGGGGAGTC
>JAXIPA010000181.1:0-36045 GCA_045403145.1 Nitrospirota bacterium
CCGTTCTGGGCGGCGCAGCGAGGCATACCCATACCATCGTGAATACCACTCCCCCGCCGCTGGTGGCGTTTGCCGCCGCAAACCAGCGGGTCAGAAAGAGTATCGGCCGCGTCATCATCACCGTTGAACTTTCGGCGGTGTCGGCGAAGGCTGCGGTCGTGCCTTTTACGGTCAGCGGCACGGCGAGCCAGGGAAAAGACTTTTCCGTGACGCCGAGTCCGGTCATGATAAAAGCGGGGATGAAAAGCGCGGAAATCGAGATCGCCATGAAAGACGACGTCCCCGTGGAAACCGATAAAATGATAGAAGTGATGCTGACGGACCCGGGCAACGCGCAAATCGGTTCTCCCGCGGCATTCAATCTTGCCCTGGCCAAAGACACACCCCCATCCATTGCAATCGTGCCGTTTGTGAACGTCAGCAGCAAAAAAAACGCGGGCGAGCTCGTCATGCTCCAGTTTGTGAAGGAACTGTCTAAGCTGGAGGATTTCATCGTGATCGAACCCGGCGTCGTAAGGCAGCACCTCCTGTCCATGCGGATCATCCTGTACGACGGGGCCTCGCTTCCCGACATCGATCTGCTCATCAACAACCTGGATGCCGACCTGATCCTCACGGGAAAGGTCTTCGATTATCAGGACTATATAGCATCCGGAGGAACGCCGAAAGTGGATTTCTCCGTAATGCTGATCGAAAAAACGCACAAAAAAGTCATTTGGGCTTCAAAGAGCTATAATCAGGGTGATGAGGGTGTGACCCTCTTCGATTGGGGAAACATCAATACGGCCAGCGCCATGGTGACGGAGATGGTTCGGGCCGTACGGAAAATGATGGTGACGTGGTAACGGCATCGGAAAGTCGTCATGCCTGCTGGACGGGAATCCTTTGGCCAGGTAACATGATGAGTAATGGGTGTAAAGCGGCTTTTTATGAATGAAACAAATTGAGGAGAGGTGAGAGGAAATGAAGACAAGATTGTTGATGGCAGCGGGAATTCTGACATTCTTTCTGGGCGCCGCCGCGCCTGGGGTTTCATCGGAGCAGAAGGCGGCCCCCGCGGAAAATGCCGGGGGAGAGCAAAAACCGGCGGCAGCGGCCGATGCCCTGTTCGTTACGGTAAAGGTGCCCGTTGCCTCCTCCGTCGGAGGGGACATCCCGCTGGCGATCGTGAACAATGAGAAGATCACCCTGGAGGACCTCCGGGACGCGGTCGCCGAGGCCCATCAGGCGGAGGACAAAGACAAGCAGGATGAGGTCACCCAAGCGGCCAAGATAAATTTTGAAGTATTGTTGAAGCGCCGCATCAGCGTACAGCTCATCGTTCAGGAGGCCGGCACCATCGGTCTCGACGAAATCCCCGAGATACGGGAGGGAATGGACACCTTCACCAAGGTCACGCTGAGAAACCTTTTGCGCGAGGATCTCTGGAAAGACCTCACCGTCAACGAGCAGGAGGTCGAAAAGCTTTATCGGGCGTTCGCCGAGGAAGTGAAAATAACCCTGGTCCCGTTCAAGAGCGCAAAGACCGCAAGGAAGGCCGCGGGGGAGATCAAGGCGGGAAAGAGTTTTGATGAAGTGATCGCAAAGGCGGTCAAGGGCGGCTCGACGGCGGGGAGCATAGAGCAGGGCCGTTTTTTAAAAATGGAAGAACTCCATCCCGTGATAGCCGAGGAGATCCCGAAAATGAAGGTCGGCGGCATAAGCCCCGTCCTGAAGATGGAGAGGGACGGGAAAATGGTTTTCCTGCTCTTCCGGTTTGAGCTGCAGCGGACCGTGGACAGCGAGGCGGGAAAGGAAGCGGCCCGTCAAAAAGTCATCGAGGACGGCAGAATGGAAGTTATCAGTAAATACCTTCGTTCCCTGTACAAAAAAGGGGTAAAAACGAATGTCAAACTCGTGGAAAGCCTTGAGTATCAGCAGGCCGAACCGGAGATCCGGAAGCTCATGACGGACGAGCGGGCCGTGGTAGAAATTGAAGGAGAGAGCCCGATCACGGTGGGGCAATTTACCTACGCCATACTGGACAAGCTTTACCACGGCGCGAAGAGCCTGAACAAGAAAAAATGGGACCGGATGAAGCTGGATGTGATCGAAGAGCTCGTGCAGAAAAGATTGCTTTACCGGGAGGCGCTGAAGCGGGGCCTCGACAAGACGCCGGAATACAAACGGATGCTCGCACAGTATAAACGGAACACCCTGTTCAGCGCATTCATGGAACGGGTCGTCGCTCCCGAGATCAAGATTAGCGAAGAAGAGCTGAAGGCCTATTACGACGAACACGCCGGTGAGTATCTGTCCTCCGAGATGGTCAAGATACGCACCCTGGCCTTCAAGGAAAAGTCAGGCGCCGCCACGGCCATTGATAAGCTGAGAAAAGGCGCGGACTTCGGCTGGGTAAGAGCAAATGCCGAAGGTCAGCTCGATAAAACTATCGAACGCAGCCTGCCTTTTGAAGAAGAGCAGTTCACGGGCGCCAGGGCGCTGCCGGAGGACGTCCAAAAGGCGATAGAAGGCCCCCGCGTCCGGGACTTCAGGCTCTATGAAGGATCTGACGGCTTTTTTTATGTTTTCGATATTCTGGAAGTGATACCGCCGACGCCGCAGCCGTTCGAGGAGGTCAGGGAGAGCATCCGGGGGGTCGTATTCGTCAATAAGCTGAACAAGGCCGTGGAAGAATGGGCCGCTAACTTGAAAGAGTCCTCCGAGGTCAGGATTTATCTCGCGGGATTTGAAGACAAATAAAAGAATAATGATAAAATTATAAAAAAATTTTATCACCGTGGAGAGAACGCAGAGATCGCAAAGAAAACGATTACCCTTTGGTGTCTTAGCTGCGCCCTCCGCGCCCTCTGCGGTGGAATCAACTTTTTACGGTTTTGTCAATAACAATGATGTACGATTTTTCTGAGGAGGACCATGCATACCATGCCGTCAAAACAGAGAATGCTTCTATGCGGATTGATCCTTTTCCTGGGTGCGGCCTTTTTTCTTGCCGCGGCCGGTTCCGCGCAGGCCCAGAGAAAAATGGACAAGAAGGAGTGTCTGGACTGCCACAAGAAATTTGCCGATAAATACCTGGGGATGAAAAACATTCACGCCGTGGTCAAGGAGCAAAAGTGCGAGGAATGCCATCTCCGGCACGGCAGGATACCCAAGCTGCTCCTGAAGAAAATGGGGAACGACCTCTGCCTTTCCTGCCACAACAAGGAAAAAATCGGGATGAACAGGGCGAAGGTCCACACGGCGCTGCGAAAGGGCAAATGCACGGCCTGTCATGACCCTCATGCTTCGCCGGCCGGCAGCCTTCTCAAGGAGGAAGGGGCCGCGCTCTGCGCACAGTGCCACGCGAAGGAGAAATTCGAGAAAAAGGTGAAGCATAAAGTCTTGACGACCGACGGCTGCAAAGTGTGTCATCTGTCCCACAGCTCCGATGAGAACAACCTCCTGACCAGGGCGGACCCCGCCCTGTGCCTTGACTGCCACAAGAGCGGCGCGTCTTCGTTCAAGAAGGCGCACGGCAATTATCCGGTGGACGGCCGGTCCTGCTCGCGCTGCCACGACCCGCACTCCTCGTCACAGCCGAAACTGCTGAAAACGAGCGTTCACAATCCCGTCGCCTCCTCGAGCTGCGATTCATGCCACGGCCCCGCAACGGCGGGGAAGCCGTTCGAAACGACCCAGAGCGGCGCGGAGCTCTGCTACCAGTGCCACGATCAGGCGGCGCTGAAGGCCGGAGGCAGCATCGAACATGTCCCCTTCCAGGGCGGGATGTGCCTTTCCTGTCACGATCCGCATGCGTCGCAGCAGCCGCGGCTGCTCATGGAGGCGGGCAACAAGCTCTGTTTCAGTTGCCACCCGGACAAGGAGGCCGCAGTGGTCTTCAAGCACGCCGCGGTCACGGGTGGAGATGGATGCCTGTCCTGTCATGCGCCCCATGCGGCCAAGAACAAGAGGCTCCTCACGACCAAGGATGGAGAGCTCTGCCTCACCTGCCATGCCGCGATGGCGGATGGAAAGAAGGCCAAAGATGTCCACACCCCCTTCGCCCAGAACATGTGCACCTCATGCCATAATCCTCACGGTTCGGACTTCGTCGGGATGCTGCGTACCAGGATGGACACGGTCTGCTATTCCTGTCATATCGAGGAAGAAGGCCGGTTCCTGAAAACCAATACCCACAAACCGGTACGGGAGGCAGCCTGCAACAAGTGCCACAACCCCCACGGGTCCGCCGAGCAGAAGCTCCTGAAAGCGTCCGGCACGGCCTTATGCGAACAGTGTCACGGCGCGCTCATGAAAGAGGTCGTCGGAGGCACGAACCATCCGCCGTTCAAGGACAAACAATGCCTTACCTGCCATGATGCCCACGCGAGCGATATCGGAGGGATGATCAAGGCCAAACAGGACAAGCTTTGCCTCTCGTGCCATGCTCAGCTCGGCAAGGGGATGGCGGGCGGGAACAGCAAACACGCTCCGGTGACGGCGGGCGAGTGCTCGAAGTGCCACAGCCCGCACAAATCGCAGATGTCCAAACTCCTTTTGGCGGAAAGCCCCGATCTGTGCCTCGTCTGCCATAAAGCGCTCAAGACGAAACTGGAAACGGGCAGGACCCATCCTCCGGCCGCGGGCAACTGCCTGAAATGCCATTTGCCGCATTTTTCGAAGGAGCCCGCCCTCAATACGCAGCCGCTCCCGGCGCTGTGCGCCAACTGCCACGACCTCGGCGGCGGCTCTTTTGCGAAGGCCCATCTCGATATCAAGGCCGCGGTCATGGACTGCAGGACCTGCCATGATCCGCATGCCTCGAAAGACCCGAAACTGTTCAAGGAAAATATTCATCCTCCCTTTGCCGCTCGGTCGTGCGGGGAATGTCATTTAGCAGGAGAAAAACGATGAAAAAAGACGAGGTGAAGGTCCGTTACTGGCTGTTCTGGGCGCTTGTCGCGGCGCTTGCTCTCGGCGCCGGCGCGTCCGCGGAGGCCCAGCAGAACAAGTTCCGGTTGAAGCCCGGAGCGCAGGGGAAGATCTGCCTGAACTGTCATGTGGCGTTTCAGGAAAAGCTCAAGCAGCCTTTCCTGCATACCCCGGTAAAGGCCGGAGAATGCTCGGGCTGCCATAACCCCCACGCATCCGCTCACGGCAAAATGCTGGAAGCGGAGACGAACAAGATCTGTTTCAAGTGCCATGCCGGCGTGCTCCCCGAAAAGGCGCGCAGTACCCATACGGTCGTGGCCGAGGGGAATTGCATAAAATGCCACGACCCCCACTCCGCGAAAAACAAATTTAATCTCCTGGCATCGGGGAACGAGCTCTGCTTCGGCTGCCATAAGAACATGGGCGATACGGTAAAAAAAGTGAAATTCAAACACAGCCCTGTGGAGAAGGGATGCCTCAACTGCCACAGTCCCCATGCCTCCGCCAAGTCCGTCGCACTGTTGAAGGAGGATGTGCCGGGCCTCTGCATGAAGTGCCACAAGGCGGGAACGCCGACCTTCCAGAAACAGCACATGAACTACCCGGTGGAAAAGAAGCGCTGCACGACGTGCCATGATCCTCACGGTTCCGACAGGGCTGGCGTGCTTTTGACGACCATTCACCGGCCGGTTGCCAGCAAGATGTGCAACCAGTGTCATGAGGACCCGGGTTCACCGAATCCCTTCGCGACCAGACGGGCGGGTCTCGAGCTGTGCAAGGGGTGCCACAGCAATATGGTCAACGACGCCCTCGGCAAGAACCGCATCCACTGGCCCGTCGTGGACAAGACCGGCTGCGTTCGTTGCCACAATCCGCACGCGTCGAAGGAAAAATCGCTCCTGAAAGCATCGATGATCAACCTGTGCGGCGAATGTCACGCGGACTCCCTCGATCGGATGAAGCGCGCGGACACGAAGCATATGCCAGTAAAGGAAGGGCTCTGCATGACCTGCCACGCGCCGCACGCGTCGAACAACGTCTTCCTGTTCGAGCAGGCGACCACGATGGACCTGTGCAAGACCTGCCATGACTTCAGCACGCATCAAACGCATCCCATCGGACCGAAGGTCCTCGATCCGAGAAACAAGAACGCTTCGGTGGCGTGCCCGAGCTGCCACGCTACCCATGGAACGGAGAACAAGCATATGCTCTACTACCCGACGGCTACGGAAATGTGCGTGCAGTGCCATGCACAGTATGGGAGGTGATGCGATGATAAAATCCATTATGATGATAACGGTGTTGCTGCTTCCCGTCGCCGCCTTCGGCGCCGAGACGCTCAGATTGAGGGCGGTCGGTTCGATATATTCCGATGTGGCGGGTTTGGGCATCATCGAGCCTGAAGGAGTCGGCTGCGGCAAGCTCGCGGTCGTTGTCGCCGATACCGGACATGGCCGTCTCCAGCAGTATACCCTTGCGGAAGGGACCATAAAACCGGGGGCCGAGATCAAGGCGCAGCAGATGGTCTATCCCCAGCGAGTCCGGCTGAATTCCAAAGGGGACATCTTTGTGCTCGACGGCAAGCAGCATCGGATCCTGCGCCTGACCGCGACGGGGGAGTTCAAGGGCTATGTCGAACCGGCAGGTATGCCCGGGCCGGCAACATCCTGGATCCCCAAAAGTTTCGCGATCGATCCGAATGACAACCTCTATGTCCTGGATGTGTCCGCCTCGCGGGTAGTGGTCCTCGACGCGGAGGGAAAGTCCCAGAAGCAGATCAAATACACGCAGCAGGAAGGTTTTTTCTCGGATGTGGCCGTTGACGCCCGGGGAACGCTCTTTCTTCTCGACAGCGTAACGGCCTCTCTTTATTCCGCGGAACAGGGGGCCGAGGCCTTTTCCCTCCTGACCGCGGGGCTGAAAGAATATGTCGATTTCCCGACCGCTCTTGCCGTCGATCGGAAACGCATCTACGTGGTCGATCAGAATGGCGGCAGGATCGCGGTGCTGGGCAGAGACGGCACGTTCCAGGGACACAAGCTGAGAATGGGTTGGAAAGAGGGAGAGCTGCGCTATCCTTCCGATATCTGCCTCGATGACGCCGGAAATCTCTTCCTCGCGGACCGCGGCAACAATCGCGTGCAGGTATTCTTTCGCGAGGAGGAAAGCAGATAGCCCGCGCCCGGAGTCATGCGCACGCCATGCAGGCGCAGGCATCGCCTGAGATCTGGTTACGATGAGGCCCTTCGTTTTGCGGAGAGAATATACCGTCGCCGCCCTTCTGTGGTGTGTGACCGCCGCCGTGTACGCGCAGGTCGCCGGCCACGGCTTCGTCCATTGGGATGATTACCACTATATAGCGAAAAACGAGCATGTGCTCAGGGGGCTCACGTGGGAAAGCGTGCGATGGGCCTTCACGCCGGCGCACGCCAACTGGCATCCGCTGACGTGGCTGTCCCACATGACGGATGTCGAGCTGTTCGGGGTGAGTCCGGGGCCGCACCACCTCGTCAATACGGCATTGCACGCGACTAATGCCGCTCTTCTCCTGTCGGTTCTTTTCCGGATGACCGGGGCGCTCTGGCGGAGCGCTTTCGTCGCGGCCCTGTTCGCGCTGCATCCTCTCCACGTTGAATCGGTCGCCTGGCTCGCGGAGCGAAAGGACGTTCTCAGCACTTTTTTTGCGCTTCTCACGATGGGGGCGTACGTCGGCTACCGCCGCCGGCCCGCGGGGGGGACATACCTGCTCGTTGCGCTTTTGTACTCCCTGGCGCTGATGTCGAAAGGGATGGTGGTGACCCTTCCCTTCGTTCTGCTGCTCCTCGACTACTGGCCCCTGCGTGTCCTGACCTTTCGCCGGAAAGAGACGGCATTCCCCCCCGGCAGGCTCTTCCTCGAGAAGGTGCCGCTTCTCCTGATGGCGGGGGCGGTCTCCCTCGTTACCTATATCTCGCAGCTAAGGGGCGGAACGCTCGATATGCTGTCCGTTGCCGTCCCCTTCGGCACGCGCATTGCGAACTCCCTGGTTTCGTACGCAGTCTATCTTGAGAAGATGATGTGGCCGTCCGGATTGTCCCCCTTCTATCCCTATCCGGTCGACGGATTGCCATTGCCGGCTGTCGTTGCCTCGGGCGTTGTTCTGGCAATGATCAGCGGCCTGTGTCTCCGGCAGGCGCGAACGAGGCCGTACCTGATCGTGGGGTGGCTGTGGTATCTGGGAACCCTCTTGCCGGTGATCGGTCTCGTGCAAATGGGCGAGCAGGCAAGGGCCGACCGGTACACCTATATGCCTCTCGTGGGGTGCTTCATCATGGCGGCGTGGGGCGCCGGGGAGTTCGTGGAGAAGCGGCGCCTGTCGAAAACGCTGGTCCGGACGGCCGCCGTGGCGACGCTTTCGGCGATGGTGATTGCCACGTGGATGCAGATCGGGCACTGGCGGAACGGAGTTTCGCTCTTTTCTCGCGCCATTGCCGTGGACGCTGACAATGTATGGGGGTATTATAACGCCGCGGTGGCGCTGGCCGAGGAAGGGAAGGACGCGGAGGCTCTCCCTTACTACCGGGAGTCCATCAGGCTGAGGCCGGACCACCCGGACGTCTACAAGGCGCACATGCGCCTCGCGCAGAGCCTGGAACGGCTCGGCAGGCCGGAGGACGCGTTGGCGGAATACCGGGAAGTGCTGAAACGGCGTCCGTTGGAAGCGCAAGCGCTGAACAACATCGGAATAATCCTCGCTCAGCAGGGGGGACTCGGCGACGCCATAGCACATTACCGGGCTGCATTGACCATCCTGCCTGATGACCCGCAGCTCCGCCTGAACCTGGGAATGGCCATGAGTCTGGCGGGAAGGCCCGATGAGGCGATAGCGCAGTTTGCGGAGGTCGTGCGCAGAAGGCCCGATGACTCGCAGGCGCGGCTGATCCTGGAGCGTGCGCTCTCCGAGCGGGCAGGTAAGAAATAGTTCCTGGCCCGATAAATCGATTCAGGCGTCCGGTCCTCGTAATCGTAAGCATGGAGCGTGATCCTTGGTAAACGGTAAAAAAGTTGTTATTGTTCTTCCCGCCTATAACGCCGCAAAGACGTTGATGATGACGTACCGCGAGATCCCCTTTGCCTTTGTGGATGATGTCGTGCTGGTGGACGATGCGAGCTGGGACGGTACTGCCGAGGTGGCCCGCGAACTGGGCATCAAGGCGGTGATTCATGAAAAGAACACGGGGTATGGGGGAAATCAGAAGACTTGTTATAAGAAAGCCCTGGAACTGGGCGGCGACATCGTCATCATGCTCCATCCGGACTACCAATATACGCCGAAACTCATACCGGCCATGGCGACCATGATCGCCTATGGTGAATTCGACGCTGTTCTGGCCTCCCGGATCCTGGGCGTCGGCGCGCTGCAGGGCGGCATGCCGCTCTACAAGTATGTGGCCAATCGCATCCTGACGTTCATTGAGAATATCCTTGTCGGCCACAAGCTCTCCGAATATCACACGGGATACCGCGCCTTTTCCCGTGAGATACTGGAGCGGCTCCCGCTTGACCGGAATTCGGATGATTTTATTTTTGACAATGAAATGCTGGCCCAGATCATCTGGTCCGGCTACCGGATAGGCGAGGTGAGCTGCCCGACCCGGTACTTCAAGGAAGCGTCTTCCATCAATTTCCGGCGAAGCGTGGTCTATGGGTTGGGAGTTTTGAAAACGGCGATGCAGTTCCGTCTGTGCAAATGGGGGTATTGTTCCGGGTCTCTTTTCAGGCGGCGAACCTGAAATGAGTCCTACACCTTTTCGAAGACGAGCACATGATATTGCGACCGGACAGCATATCGTCTTGCCTCATCATCCCATCGATAAACCGTCAATTCAGGAGAAATAATGTCCGCCACGCCGACCAGCCGGTATTTTCCCCGCATATAATCGTCGAGCCAGCCGAGAATATATCTTTCAGAATCCGGCTGAACCAGCCATGACATGTCCACCGACACGACGATGACAAATTTCGGCTGTGCGGACTCGACTTCATGTATCATCTCCTTTTGCATGGAGAGAGCATAGTCGTGATGTTCCATCAGACTATAGGTATAGATATAGCCGGTCGCGGAACGCCTGTGGGAGTAAAAAAATATTTGCGGCTCGGATCCGAAAACGGCGATTCTGTCGTCCTTCCTGCTTCTGTCTTCGATAAATTTCGCCAGGGGGATGGATTCCGGAAATGGATTTGCCCCGTAAATTTTCCTGGAAATGACGGCAGGAGCTTCGCTGAAGAAATATTCCTTCTGACTCACGATGCCGGTCAGCAGTGCGGCAATGAAGATTCCCGTCCCCGCAAATCTCAAATAGGGCGTCTTAAATAATGCGCCGCTCCTTGTGCTGAGATAATCGATAAAGATCCCGCTCAGGAGTGAAACCGCGGGCAGCAGCGTTATAAAGTAGTGCGGCCGGAAATAGAACCCGGGACAGATTGACAGGAAAGAAAAAATCGCAAAGAAGATCACAAACGCCCTGTCTTTCAAATCCCGTTGAAAGAGCGTGACGATGAAACCGGCGGCGGAAATGATCCATAAAAAAATAAAACCATCCACCACAGACGGAAAATTATTATGAAAAACATCAAAAGCCCGCGAAAGGGGGACCTGGGAGCCGTACCTCGCCACGTATTTTACGGTCCAGAACCAGAACGTATCAAAGACACCTGCACGGTAGAGCCAGATAACAATGGCAAGGTACGGCAGCAGCGCGCCGGCGAGAAAGAGCGCGAGGTCCCGGATTGTTCCTTTTGCGGAGCGCATCGGTTTTGAAGCAAAATAATGATACAGTACGCATGAAAGGCCGAACCCGGTGAAGACGAGGCCCGGCTGTTTCATGATGGTAGCCAGGCCAAACACCGTGCCTGACAAGAAATACCATTGGGGCCTGTTTCTTTCCAGGGCGCCGTGCAACAATAATGAGCCCCCAATGGCCGGCAGCGCCACAAAGTGGGTCGCGTGCGCCGCAAAACCGTATACGGATGGGCTGAGGGAGAGAACGGCGTAAGTGCAGCTCGCCATGATGGCTGCAGAGTCGTTCACTATTTTTCTGCTGAGAAAAAAAAGCAGCAGTATTGTCGCGCCATTCAGCAGCATGAACCCCAGGTGAATGCCCTGAATGGACTGTCCGAAAGCCGCCATGATGCCGGCATACATCAAATACGTGCCGGGGAATTTCATGTTATAAGCTTCGCTGTAAGGGGGTATGCCCTGAAGCAACAACTGCCCCATGTAGGCATATTCCCCTTCGTCGCGCTCAAGGGGAACATCCAGAAGCCTTACACGAACTGCGACAACAAACAGGATAAGCAGCCCCAAAAAAAGCCACCTTGCTCCTGACGAGAAGGCGGCGGCATCCGCAAAAAACGGGGTCCCGGTTTTTCTTTTGTTGTCTTGCCAAATGTTTTTCATGTTGCCTGCTTGTCTCCGGGAACGCTCATCAGATGCTTCCTCGCGCGACAGAACCCTGCTCATAATATCAAATTCCTGTTTAAAAAAAGAGCCGGCAGGCATTGAGGCGTTTTCTGGAATCTGCAAGAACGGACAGGGACGGGCTTTTTTTTAGTAAAACTTTTTCCAAACCGGGAGAAGCGGGGTAAAGGGGTACAAAGCCGCTTTTTCGCAGTACAATCCCGGCAAGAATGTTTTTTGCAATCGTGCGGTGCGAGGCGGCGGCTACACCCCTGGTTCCGGCCTCTTCTTCGGCGCGGCCTCGTTGTTCTCTTCTTTCTTCTCCTTTTTCTCGTCGCCCTTGTCATCCGCCTTCAGCTTCTTCGACATATCCCTGAGCCGCTTGTCCACCAGGAAGTTGACCGTGCCTTCGGGATACGTGCCGTCCCCCCCGCGCTCGCCGGCCGGCATTCCGGTCAGGATCTCCAGTGCCTCATTCACGGTCTTTACCGCATAAATGCAGAACTTGCCTTCCTTCACCGCGTCAACGACTTCCTTCTTGAGCATCAGGTTCTTCACGTTCAGCCGCGGTATAATCACGCCCTGGTCGCCGGTCAGGCCGCGGTTCTTGCAGACGCCAAAGAACCCCTCGATTTTCTCGTTCACGCCGCCGATGGGCTGGATCTCACCCCTCTGGTTGATCGAGCCGGTGATGGCGAAACTCTGCCTGATCGGGACGTCGGCGATGCCGGAGATAAGCGCGATCAGCTCCGCGGCCGAGGCGCTGTCGCCCTCCACTTCTCCGTAGCTCTGCTCAAAGGCGAGGGTGGCGGAGACCGAGAGCATCTTGTCCTGCGCGTAGGTGCCGCCCAGATAGCCGGACAGGATGAGCACGCCCTTGTTGTAGATGCGGCCTGAAAGTTTTGCTTCGCGCTCGATGTCGATGACACCTGATTTGCCGAGGTAGACGCGGCTCGTGATGCGCGAAGGTTTGCCGAAAGCGAAGTCGCCGATGTCGTATACGGACAGACCATTCACCTGCGAGACCACGGACCCGGCAACGTCGACCATGATCGTTCCTTCCGTGTACAGTTCCTGGATGCGTTCGTCGATAAGGTTCGACCGGTAGATCTTTTCGTTCAGCGCCTTGTCCACGTGCTCGACCATGACGGCCGCGCTCCCCGCCTGCAAAGCCCAGTACGACGACTCGCGCACGAGGTCCGTGAGGTCGCTGAAGCGCAGCGACAGCTTGGCCTTCTTCTCGGTGAGGCGCGCGGCGTGGTCCACGACGCCCGCCACCGCGGACCGGTCGAAGGGGAGCAGGCCGTCGCTCTTCACCATGTTCCCGATGAAGTTCGCGTAGCGCATCTTCTCATCCGCCGAGCTCGCGGTCTGGGTGTCGAAGTCCGACTTGACCTTGAAGATGTCCCGGAAGTCCTCGTCGTAGTAATAGAGCAGATAGTAGAGCCAGGGGCTCCCGAGCATGATGATCTTGAGCGAGACGGGAATGGGCTCGGGCTTGATGCCGCCGCTCGCAAAGCCGTAGAGCTCGGCCACGTCCTCGATCTTCACCTCGTTCTTCTTGATGATTCGCTTGAGCGCGTCCCAGGAAAAGGGGCTCCGGACCACGTCGAGCGCATTCAACACCAGATAGCCCCCGTGCGCCTGGAGCACCGAACCCGACCGGATCATGGTGAAGTTGGTGTAGAACGCTCCGAACCGCGCCTTGCGCTCGATGCGTCCCACGAGATTGTTGTAGGTGGGGTTCGCCTCGTCGATGACCGGCGCTCCCTTGGTCCCGCTGTTGTCCACAATGAGGTTTACCTTGTAGCGCTCGATGAAGCTGCCCTTGTCCATGCCCTCGATGGGGATGGGCATTTCCTGGGTCTGGCCGAGAAAATCGCGCAGGTTGCCGAGGATGTCCTCTTCGACTTCCACGAGATATTCCGGAATACGCGGGTTGACTCGGTACTTCTCTTTCAGGTCTTCGAGCTGGTGCCCCATGGCGAAGTGGGCCACGCGCCGGTTCAACTCATGGATTTTTTCGTGAGCTTCTTTGTCGAGCTGGCGCGCCTTGGCCAGAAAGTCGCGGATTTCGGAATCCACCTTCTTTTCGTGCTCTTCCAGCTCGCGCTTCTGGTCCGCGGAAAGGCCCTCGAGCTCCTGCGGCGAAAGCGGCTTTCCTTTCCGCAGCGGGACCTTGACGATGCCGGTCCGCGTGATGGAGAGCTGATACCCGAGTTCAAGGGCGCGCTTGCCCGCTTCCTCGAACAGGACTTCCTTCGCCTTCTCCGCCCCTTCCGCGATGCGCGATTTCTGCTCCTCGTACTCCTTGGACTCGAATACCTTGGGGATCTCGTTCTGCATGAACTCGATGAACTTTTCCATGTCGCTGCGGAACTCGCGTCCCATGCCCGGCGGGAGTGTGATGGCACGCGGCCGGTCGGGGTCCTTGAAGTTATTGATGTAGCACCAGTCGCCGGGCACGGGCCGTCCGAGCGAGATACGCTTGACAAGGGACTTGACGATGGAGTTCCTGCCGGTGCCCGGTATGCCGGACACGAAGATGTTGTAACCGTGGTTCCTGATCGAAAGGCCGAATTCGACCGCCTTCACCGCGCGCGCCTGGCCGATGACCTCGTCCTTCAGCGACAGCTCCGCCGTGGTCTGGAAGGAAAATTCAGCGGGGTCGGTTTCGTGCCGGAGCTCGGATACCGCCAGTTCCCGTTCCTTGAAATCCATGTGTCCTCCTTCGCTTGTGCCCTAGTTAGAGTGTAAGTCTCGTACCGCGTGTTGTCAAGGGAACGCACTGCGCAGGGGCCCATTCCGGCGTTCCCGAAGCATGCAGTTTTTCCAGGAGAAAGGGGGAATTGCGCGCCTGTCCTGTCATGCCTTCCCCTGTTCATAATTTCAGGTCTTCGCCGGTTGCTGCCGAAAAAAATAGAATAACAGGCCTGATTGTGGTAATTTATAATGAATTGTCAGAGGGCACCTTTGGGAACAAACCGTGCGGTCTCCGCCTCAGCAAGCCCCGCCGTGTGACGGATAGCCGGGGCTTCGAAGAGCGCCTCCGAGCGGAGCGGTTCCCATGATTCACAGGAATCGCGAGATGAAAAGCCATGGTCCTTTCCCATCGTACTTCCAATGCGCCGCTCAAATTGAGCATCATCATTCCTTGCTTCAACGAGAAGAGCACTATCGTGTCTATCGTCGACGCGGTCAGGGCAGCTGCCGTGCCGAACAAGGAGATTATCATCGTCGATGATTGCTCCACGGACGGCACCCGCGAAATCCTGGAGCGTGAGCTCAGGCCGCATATCGCGTCCATCTTTTATCACGAACGCAACCGGGGCAAGGGGGCCGCACTGCGCACCGGCATTGCAGCGGCGACGGGTGATGTCGTCATCATCCAGGATGCCGATCTCGAATACGATCCCCAGGAATACCCGCTGCTGTTGGAGCCTTTCATCCAGAACAAGGCAGATGTAGTGTACGGATCACGATTCATGGGCGGCAGGCCGCACCGTGTGGTATATTACTGGCACTCGGTGGGGAATTGGCTTCTCACCACCCTATCGAACATGCTCACGAATATCAACCTCACGGACATGGAAACGTGCTTCAAAGCGTTCAGGCGCGAGATCATTCAATCCATTACAATCGAGGAGAATCGTTTCGGATTCGAACCCGAGATAACGGCCAAGATCGCGAAAATGGGCTGCCGTATTTACGAAGTGGGGATATCGTACTACGGAAGGACTTATGCAGAAGGAAAAAAAATCGGCTGGAAGGACGGTTTTCGGGCTCTTTACTGCATCATCAAGTATAATCTGTTTCGCAGCGGGATTGAAAAGTGAAGACGGGAAAAAACGTCACCCCTGCCATGAATCAGTCCCTGAAGGACCGCTGGCTGATATTCGCATGGGCCTTTTTTTACCTTCTGATAGTCGGCGCTCTCCAGTTTAACATCCCCTATCCCTGGGACAACGACACGGCCTACCATGCCGTTGTGGGGCAGCTTACCCGGGAGCACGGCATCCTGCACGCTTTCCCCTGGACGCCCTTTAGCTGGCTCGCCGACCATTACGCAGACAAGGAACTTCTCTTTCATCTTCTCTTTGTGCCCTTTGCCAACCTGCACTGGATTACGGCTTCACAAATTGTCGGGACATTATGCGGCGCAATGCTGCTCCTGACGCTTTATCTTGTGCTTCGCGCGGAAAATGTCCGGTTCGCCGGGTTGTGGGCGCTCATTCCCTTAACAGGTTCTGTACTTTTTTTCTTTCGCTTCGTGCTCGTCCGGCCTCATCTCCTGTCCATACCGTTGGCGCTGGTGTTCTTGTGGGCGGCGGCACGGGGCAGGCTCGCGATCCTTGCAGCGGTCTCGATCATCTACCCGTGGGCTTATGTGGCCTTTTGGCAACTCCCCCTTCTGCTTATCATTGCAGCGGAGACAGCACGCTTTCTCTCCGGCGAGCAAGTTCAATGGAAACCCTCCGTACTGGTCGCCGCCGGAATAGCGTTAGGTATGGCGGTCCACCCCAATGCTGCAAACCTGCTTGGCGTCAACTGGATGCATATGGTCGATGTACTCTTCAAGCAAAGCTGGGGAGAACGGGTGGGCTTCGAACTGGCGGCGGAGTTTAACCCCTATCCGTTGCCGGCATGGGTGCAGGGTCTTCTCTTCAGTGTGTTCATGACCATTACTGCTCTCTTCTACGCATGGCGCAACCGGCGGGAAGATAGCGTGTCGCTTGCCTTCGCGCTTGCTGCCCTTGGCTTCTGCGCCCTCACCATCAAGACTGCTCGTTTCGCTGAATATTTTGTGCCGTTTTCCGTTGCCGCAATGGCGCTCGCTTCACGTTCGTTCAGCCGGCGTTATCTGCCACAGGTCATTATTGGCGTCTCGGTCGCCTGGATGGTGTGGGTTCAGCCCAATGTCTTGTCGGATCTGTCAAAGAGGCCGAATGACATGCCCCCGCGCATCGCGACCTTCCTGCAGCAACAGATCCCGGCCGGCGCCCAGGTGTTCACCACGGACTGGGACCATACCGGCTGGCTCATGCTGACGCTGCCGGACCGGCGTTTCATTGTGGGGCTTGATCCTACATTCTTCTACCTGAAGGACCCCGAACTGTATCGGCTCTGGTATCGGGTCTGCCGTGAGGCCCCTGTCGGGTCGGCCGAGATCATCCGGCGTCGTTTTGGGGCCCGCTACGTACTCGGTCTCGATATCCCGGGGACAAAAAATTTATTTAGCCAGCTCAGTAAAGATCGCAGCGTGCGGACACTGCTTGTCTCGGAATTATGGATGCTTTTCGATCTCGGCGATACTCAGATATAGGGATGATGGGCGCTGTGACAGGCCGGCCGTTCGTCAGCCAGGCAATAAGACGGTCGAAATTGGAATAACTGAAATTTCCGGATTTGTTAAATGCCGGTTGAACCTCTGTGGCCTCTGCGTTAATAGACTCTTACTTCTTCCTCACTAGAAAATACAGCTCTCCCTCATGCTGGAGGTTACCCGCCGTCAGCTCCGCCTCCGGCCCCGGTCCGAAAAACACATCCACCCTTCCCGGCCCCTTGATCGCGCCGCCCGTGTCCTGGTTCACGACGAAGCGGGTGAAGGGCTCCCACGCCTTGATCGAGCCGTTCTCGATCACCGGTTTTTGAGAGACGATAAATCCAAGCGCGCCTTTCGGAAAAAACCTGTTGTCCGTGGCGATGGAGCGGCCGGGCGTGAGCGCTACGCCGATGTTCCCGATTGACGGGCCGGTATCGAGCCGGAAAAAGACGTAGCTCTGGTTCTGGCTCAGCACGTCCGGGAGTTTGTCCGGATGGGAGCGCAGGTATTCCCGGATCGCCTGCATGGACATGCTCTCCTTCGCCATCGCTCCGCTCTCTATGAGATATTTCCCGATGCTCTTGTAGGGCCTGCCGTTCGCGCCGTCATACAGCACAGAGATGATGTTCCCGCCTCCCAAGTCCACCTTGCCCGAGCCCTGCACCTGGAGCATGTATATATCGACGATGTCGGAGCACCAGAGTATCTCAAGGTCCTTGCCTGCGAGGACCTTTTTCCGGTCGATCTCCTCCCGTGAGTAATAGGGGACGACTTTCTTGTTGTCGAGCCTGCCAAAGAGCTTGTTCTTGGGGAAGCCGTTGCCGAACTGGGTCAGGTCGACCTCGATGATATCGTCGGGCCTGCGGTAAAGCGGATAGCGAAACGTCTCGTCCTGAAAAGCGCGGCAGGACAGCATCGGTTCGTAGTATCCGGTGAAAAGCACCCTGCCGCTGCCGTCCGATCCGACAGACCGGTAGAACACAAAATCCTTATTAATGTTCTCGCTTTTCTGCTCTACGGAAAGCGACTCATTCTCAACAATGAGAAGGAAGTTCTGAAGCGTTACAATCATGTCCAGTGCGGTAACACGGTCAGGCCCCAAAACGAACGCCGTCTCGGGCGAAAGCTTATTGTAGTACTCCAGGCTCCGGCGCGCGGAGGCTGCGGCCTCCCGGAACGCCAGATCGTCGCGCAGCGCCGGTTGTTGCCGCTTTGAGAGCTGCACCAGCGCGTCCTCGGGCCTGGTCACCGTGACGGGCGGGCGGGCGCAGTCAAAGAGGAAGAGAAGTAAACAACCGGTCAGAAAAATTTTATGCATGATAGTTAAAGGGCCATGTCGCAGCGCTGTCAACGGCCGGTGATATCCCGCGGCGCCACCCTCTCCAAAGGTCTCTTTCAACAATCTTCTAAAGTCCCGCTTCAGGACTTATTTTGCCGGCTCCTGCATTCTGTAACTGATGAAGTTGGGATAGTGTATACTATTTTACGTTTTTTGAAAAGTACTCACTGCTGGCGCCGAGAGTAATCCAGGCTATTCGCGGGAGAGCCGTCCGAATTCGACCAATACTAAATTCTTTATTTTTTATTTTTTTTCCTGTAGTATAGCGCTTACTTACATTTTCGGCTTCCCCGAGGTCCACCATGAAACGCATTCACCTTCTCTTTTCCTTATGCGTGCTTTTCGCTCCCCTCGCTGGTTATGCATTGTCCCTGGAAGAGGGGCTCAGCATCGTCGTGGAAAAAGGCCGCGACGTGGCGATCGCCCGGTCCGATGAAGACGTGGCGCGGGCATCGGTTTCGCTTGCCCGGTCTCCCTGGCTGCCCTTTGTCGACCTGTACGGCCGTGAGACATGGCTCCGCTACCAGCCCGAGGCCAAGACCCCCTTTGGCGCCTTTCCCACCTCCCAGGACCAGTTCCTGACCTATGGCTTCAAGGCGACCCAGCTTCTTTATGATTTTGGGAAAACATCTTCGTCCATAGACGCCGCACAATACGGATTGAAAGCGCGGGAGATAGAAACCGATCATCAGAAGAGCCAGGCTGCCCTGGATTTTATTATCGCCTATCTCGGCCTGCTCGAGTCCGACAAGCTTCTCCAGGTTGCACGGGAGGAAGTGCAGCAGCACGAAGCCCACCGGAAGGATGCGGAGGCCCGATACAGCGCCGGAGTCATCACGAAGAATGAGGTGCTCCAGGCAGACGTCACGCTAGCGGACTCGCGGCAGCGTGCCGTGACTGCCGAGAACCTCCGGTCTCTCAGGGAATCGAAGATCAACAGCCTTCTCTTAAGGTCACTGAATGAACAGATCAAGCCGGAAGAGGTCAAGGTAGACCCGTCGGCCGGACTGTCACTCGAAGAGGCGTGGGCCTCCGCTGAGGCGACGAGTTCCCGGCTCAGGGAACTGGACCAGGCCATTGCGGCGAAGGAAGAAAATATCCGGGCCGTGCAGGCCGAGTATCTGCCGACATTCTATCTTTCGGGCGGGTACGAATATTCGGAGAACCGATATCTAGTCCACCAGGACAATTGGTCGGCCATTGCCGGAGTAAACGTCAATCTCTCCTCCGGCGGGGCAAGCGGTTCGAGGATTGGCATGGCAAAGGCGGAGCTGCGGTCGCTCAAGCTGTCCCGGGAAAAACTGCTCGACGCCATACGTCTTGAGGTAAAAAGCGCGTATCTCGACCTCCGGAGCTCATCACAAAAGATGGAGGTCGTCAAAACCGCAGTCGCGCAGGCGGAGGAAAACCTGAGGCTCCAGAGGCTCCGGTACCAGGAAGGCGTCGGGACCGCCACGGACGTGCTCGATGCGGTGACGCTTTTAACCACCGCGGAAACCAACTCCTGGAAGGCGCTTTACGGCATGGAGCGGGCGGAAGCCATCCTCCTCAATGCCGCGGGAAAGGACTTGGTGAGCATGTATGGGAAGTAAGCGGTTACGGCGTCATTCCCGAATGATTCTATCGGGAATCCAGCGACTTTGCCCTTTGCTTTCGTTTATCAAAGCAGGAGCTTCTGGGTTCCCGCTTTCGCGGGAATGAAGGGTACGTTAAAGAGGAGATGGATGCATGTCAGAAGCAGCAAACAATAATAAAAAGAAAAAAGCCTTCTTGATCGTCGGGGCGATCGTGGTGATCGGCCTCATCGCGGGATGGACCTGGAGCGGTTACCGGAAAACACATATTTCGACCGACGACGCCTTCATCGACGGCGACATTTATACGGTCGCGGCAAAGATCAACGGGACTGTCAAAACGGTGGCTGTTTCATCCAACCAGGCCGTAAAAAATGGCGACCTCCTGATCGAGATAGACCCCGCTGACTACGAGGTCAAGTTCAAGGAAGCGGCCTTTGCCCTCAGCGTCGAAAAAGCGAAGCTTGCCGAGGCTGAAACGAGGATCGAGTCAGCAAAAGCGAACCTCGACCTTGCGCGCGCGAATCTCAAGCTTGCGGAAACGGACAAGGCACGGGCGGAAAAGCTCATCGCGGAGCATGTCATTCCGCAGGAGCGCTATGACCGGGCGATGACCGGGTATGAGGTTGCGCGCGCCCAAGTGAGGGCAGCCGAAGAACAGCTCAGACAGGCCGAGTCGCAGAAGATGACCCAAGCGTCTTCCATCAGACAAAAAGAAGCGACCTCGGCGCTTGCGGGGTTGAATTATGAATACACGAAGATCTACGCACCCGCGGACGGGTATGTCACAAAGAAAAATGTCCAGCCGGGAAATCAGGTTCTGATCGGCCAGCCCCTGATGGCAATCGTGTCTCTCGACAACCTCACCGTCGTGGCGAATTATAAAGAAACCGAAGTGGAAAACATCCGGCCCGGACAGGAGGTAAGGATAAAAGTGGACTCCTACCCCGGCATAGCCTTCAAGGGCACGGTGGACAGCATCATGGCCGGGACCGGCGTATCCTTCTCCCTCTTTCCCGCCGAGAATGCCACTGGCAACTATGTCAAAGTGGTCCAGCGGATACCGGTCAAGATCAGGCTCGACCAAGACACGGACAGGGATCACATCCTCAGGATCGGCATGTCCGTCGTACCGACCATAATCGCGAAATAATGCACAAAACGCAAAGCCGCGGCCTCATCGCCTTCACCGTGATGCTGCCGACGCTGATCGAAATAATCGACACCTCGATTGTTAATGTGTCCCTGGACCACATCCGTGGGTCCCTCTCTGCCGGCTACGACGAGGCCACGTGGACGATCACGGCCTACCTCGTCTCGAACGCCATCATCATCCCCATGGCAGGATGGCTCGCCAAGCTCATCGGCAGGAAGAACTACCAGATCGCCTCCATCGCACTGTTCACGTTCAGCTCCTTCATGTGCGGCTCAGCCTGGAGCCTGGAGAGCCTCGTGTTCTTCCGCGTCCTCCAGGGCATCGGCGGCGGCGGGCTCGTGCCCATCAGCCAGTCCATCCTGCTCGAATCGTTCCCCCGGGAGAAGCACGGCCAAGCCATGGCCATCTTCGGCCTGGGGGCCATGCTGGGCCCCATCGTGGGACCTCTTCTGGGCGGATGGATCACGGACACGCTCTCCTGGCGGTGGATCTTCTACATCAACATCCCCATCGGCATCCTCTCGATCATCATGAACATCCTGGTGATCAATGACCCGCCGTACATGCAGCGACAAAAAATGAAGATCGACTACTGGGGGCTCCTGTTCCTGTCCGTGGGTCTCGGCTCACTGCAGTATCTCCTCGACAAGGGCCAGAGCGAGGACTGGTTCTCATCTCGCCTGATCACGACCGTGGGCGTCATCGCCGCAGTGTCGCTCGTCCTCCTTGTGATCAACGAGTACTATTCAGAGCACCCGATCGTGAACCTGAAACTCTTCAAGGACCGGACCTTTACCAGCGGCGCCACGGTCATGTTCTTCGTGTTCCTGAACCTTTTCGGCAGCATCGTGCTGCTGCCCATATACCTTCAGATGATGATGGGTTACACCTCGTTGTACGCCGGCCTGGTGCTCGGTCCAGGAGGCATCGCGACCATGTTCGCCATGCCTATCGCGGGCAAATTCATCGGCAGGGTGAACCCGAAGCGCTTTCTCATTGTCGGCATCTCCATCTGCGCTCTCAGCACCTACATGATGTCCCGGTTCAACCTTACGACCGATTTCTGGACCTTCGTCTGGCCCCGGGTCTTTCTCGGCTTCGGCATGGGCATGACCTTCATCCCCCTTACGACGCTCACGCTCTCGCACATCCCGAAGGAACGGATGACCGAAGCGGCATCGATTTATAATCTTCTTCGAAACCTCGGAGGAAGCGTGGGCATTGCCTTTACGACCACTATCCTCGCCCGCAGGGCGCAGCTCCACCAGACCAGGCTTGTGGAACACCTTTCGCCTCTCGATCCCGCCTACTCCCTCTACCGGGACAAGATCGCTTCCTTTCTCGGGGCAAAAGGCCTGCCCGCCACGGGCGCCGACGGCATGATGTACCGCGAACTCGTCCGTCAATCCACGACCCTCGCCTTCACCGACGCATTTCTGATCATCTGCATCCTCATCCTCTCCGTGCTCCCGCTCGTCTTCATCATGCAGTGGCAGAAGGCGCCCGGCCCTGACGGACCGCCTACGAGCGCGCACTGAGATGAATAAGGCCGCCTTTTCCAGTGGAACATCTCCGTGGTCCTCTCTCCTGAAAAAGTACGCCGCACTATTTCTTCTTCTTTGACGGCCGAGAAGCGGTTCGTTGATCAATCAACCGCGATCGCTCATTTGCATGCGGTGAAAGACTGCCCGGAGCGGTCCGCGTACCGGCCCTCTTCAGCGTGAACAAAAACCGATCCATCGCCGCACGTTCTGGAGCGCATCGGCGAATCCCGGCATGGCACGCTCAAGCATATCATCATGCAGTCTTTTAAGGAAAGTGAAAAATGAAGTAGAAAGAGGGGGCAAGTACTGAGCGGCGGGTGGGACGCTGTCCAAGCCGGGGGTCAGAGAGCCCGGAAATTTCTTATAGTTGGGGAAACCGCTTAGCTTGTATAATCTCCTCCGGGAAGGGGTGCGAAGGAGTCCGACGATCAGTACATGCTCTTCCGTAATTCCTCATCCTCGAAGATCCGGTCTATCGTAAAAGAAAATGCCCTTGAGAGCAGCTCTTCCATGCCCCGCGTCGATGAGAGATCGACATTCCGGCGATCGAGCCTGCGGTTTACATTGAATCCGCGTGCTTTCTTTTTGTCAACCGACTCCGCGATGGATATGTGCAGCTGAACGTCGGCCCTGAGCGAGGTACTCTCCGGCAGGGCTACGGCCTCCACCCATAGGACTCTAATCTCACCGCCCAATATTATGTCGGCCCTCTCCCCGCCCGCGTCATCAGGCGACGTGACAGGGCCTCCGGCGTCTATCACGGTAAATCCGCGGGCTCTGAGAGCTTCCTTGAGCCGCCGGGTAACCGTTTCGGACACCGTGCTCGAAACGATGATGTCGCTCTCACGCCCGTCCGGAGACGTCTTGGCCCCGATGATGGACGAAGGCCTGTCCCGGCTGTCCGTAAAGGGCTTCACCTCGACCACTGCCCTCGGCCTATGAGTTTCCTTCTCGGGGGGCTTGTATTGGTACATAACGTCCAGAGGGACTGAACTTTTCCCCGTGCACGCCGAAAAAAAGAAAAAAGCAAGTAACGCGAGACAGTAAGTGAGTGGTCTCATCGAACATCCCTCGTTGTAAGAAGACAGGGCATAACCTTTTTTGATTATAATTATGGGCTATTTATTGTCAAGCCTTATTGTGTAAAATCAGAACTTGCCCGTTTCGTAGACTCAGCATTCAAAAGTTCATGATTTATGACGCAGAATGGTTCGGTGTCAACCCTGCGCTTTTCCTGTCTTAACCCTGCTGGCTTTGATATCCGCCTCAGGCAGGTTGAAGTAGCCGAGCGTCAGGTTCGGGAACGCCTCCTTCAGCAGGCTGACCAAATTCCTGACTCCGATGGCGTTCCCTCCCGGCCTCTTGACCGCGCTCAGGTAAAGAGATGGGTCGAGTGAAAGATTTCTCATCTGCACCTGGTCGATCCCGGTTTCGGCGATGAGGCGCCTGATCTTCTCAACCTCTTCTTCGCGGTCGGTATAACCCGGAAACACAAGATAGTTGATGCTCGTGAAAAGCCCGATTTTTTTCGCTGTTCTTATCGAATCCATGACGTCTTCGAACTTGTAACCCTTTGGCCGGTAGTACTGATTGTACCGCGCACGGTCGGGAGAATTCATGCTGATCCGGATGCTGTCGAGGCCCGCGTCGCGCAGGGCTTGAATCCGCTCGGACGAAAAGCCATTAGTATTGAGATTTATGATACCCCGTGTTGTAGCGTCGCGCATAAGTTTGACCGCCTTCACGAGCGTCTTCGATTGCATAAGGGGCTCGCCCTCGCAGCCCTGACCGAAGCTCACGATGGCGTCCTCGGCCTTTTTGAGGTGCGGGACCGCCGCCTCCGCGATCTCCTCCGGAGTCGGAATGAACGATATGCGGTCCTGTGAAGCAGGGCACTCGCCTTCCTGGAGTGAGAGGCATCCGACGCACCGTGCGTTGCAGGTCGGCGACGTGGGGAGCGGCGCCTCCCAGCGGCCCGCGAAAATGTTTTTTGCCGCGAAGCAGTGATAGAACATGGCGCACTTCTCGAGGTGTTTGAGCAACCGGTTTGCCGGATGCTGGGCAAGCTTTTTCTTTACCAACGGCCCAATCACGGCATCATCGTGAAGCCGGGGATCAGCCTTCTTCATCCAGGCTACCTGAACAGCGGCAGCATGGAATTGTTCCTTGTACCATGCAACCGCAGTATAGGACCAGAGCGGGAGGAGCGGGTCAGGCCGGAACTCTTCGTAGGCGGGCAGGTAGGTCCTGGTATACCCCGGCGGAAGAAACGCGGAAACGGCATACCCTCCCCCGACTACGACCGGCCCGCCTTTTTTATTGAACCCGATGGGGCGCCCTTTGGGAATGAAATAGAACTTGCTCCCTTCGGGGAGCGGAACGAGGTCGTCCGGCCGGAGCGGCGCAAAATCTCCGCCGGACATGCCCCCGGCGATATACCGGGGATCATCGTAAATTTCTCCTTTCTCATCTGCAACGAGAAGGACGGGATAATTTTCTTCCGTCCGCATGTTCTTTTTGCGCTCGACCTTCGATTTCATCAGGGTACCCCGTTATTCAGCACGTTGCCACAGTAACATTAATCACCCGATTAATCAATATTTTCGTGCGGGTGAAGACGTCATTTGCGATGCACGGTGGCATCTGAGATAATTCTTCGCCCGGCCATCCTTGACTGACCGGGGGTTCAGTGGTATGAATTAATTAGGGATTGATCGTGTCCTCTTTTATCAGCGGAGTTCTGAGTTGGGCACTCGTTGGGATAGAAGTTACGCAAAGGGAGGTGACGTATATGGATATGAAAGAATTTTGTAACGACTTAAGCAAGGAGCTTGCAGGATGGAAGGCAAGACTGTACGATATCATCAGCCATGTCGAAACCCTGCCCGCTCTGGATCGGCAGTATTTCGCTCCGGATGTGAACGCCCTGCGCGCAGTGATCAGCGACATCGAGGACAGGGCGAGAAATCTGAAGGTGGAGTGCCCGGTGGATTTCAGCGCCGGCAAGGCTGCGTAAGGAAGAAGAAATATGACGGCCGCACTCAAGGGTCTAAACAGAGAAAAAGCCCGTCATCGCTAGATGACGGGCTTAAAAAATATTCCGGCAGCGTCCTACTTTCCCATAACCTCTCGGTCATAGTATCATCGGCCCTGGAGAGCTTAACTTCCGTGTTCGGGATGGGAACGGGTGTGACCCCTCCGGTATAGCCACCGAAAATCGTATTACAATAATCAATGACACTGTATAAGCAAGGATACTTCGAAAAGCCGAATCTGTCAGAAGCAGATTCAGTGGTAAATAATAATAGTGGTTAAGCCGCACGGCCTATTAGTACTGGTTAGCTTAGGATGTTACCACCCTTACACGCCCAGCCTATCAACCCGGTGGTCTACCGGAGGCCTTCAGGGGTATTGCTACCCGGGAGATCTAGTCTTGAGGTGGGTTTCCCACTTAGATGCTTTCAGCGGTTATCCCGACCGAACATAGCTACCCAGCGCTGCCCCTGGCGGGACAACTGGCACACTAGAGGTTCGTCCATCCCGGTCCTCTCGTACTAGGGACAGATCCTCTCAAATCTCCTACGCCCACAACAGATAGGGACCAAACTGTCTCACGACGTTTTGAACCCAGCTCTCGTACCGCTTTAATTGGCGAACAGCCAAACCCTTGGGACCTACTTCAGCCCCAGGATGCGATGAGCCGACATCGAGGTGCCAAACCGCGTCGTCGATGTGAACTCTTGGACGCGATAAGCCTGTTATCCCCGGAGTACCTTTTGTCCGATGAGCGATGGCCCTCCCACGAGGGACCACCGGATCACTAAGCCCTACTTTCGTACCTGCTCGACCTGTCAGTCTCGCAGTCAAGCTCCCTTATGCCTTTACACTCGAAGGCTGATTTCCGACCAGCCTGAGGGAACCTTTGGGCGCCTCCGTTACACTTTGGGAGGCGACCGCCCCAGTCAAACTACCCACCAGGCAATGTCCCCGACCCAGATAATGGGCCCAGGTTAGAATTCCAGAAAAATAAGGGTGGTATTTCAAAGGCGACTCCACGAGAGCTAGCGCCCCCGTCTCAACGTCTCCCACCTATTCTACACATACCGTTCCAGAATCCATTGCCAAGCTATAGTGAAGGTTCACAGGGTCTTTCCGTCTAGTTGCGGGTAATCGGCATCTTCACCGATGATACAAGTTCGCTGAGTCTCTGGCCGAGACAGTGCTCCAGTCGTTATGCCATTCGTGCAGGTCGGAACTTACCCGACAAGGAATTTCGCTACCTTAGGACCGTTATAGTTACGGCCGCCGTTTACCGGGGCTTCGATTCAGAGCTTTGCCTTGCGGCTGACCCCTCCTGTTAACCTTCCGGCACCGGGCAGGCATCAGTGCCTATACATCGCCTTGCGGCTTAGCAGACACCTGTGTTTTTGATAAACAGTCGCCAGAGCCATTTCACTGCGGCCTCTTCGGGCTTTAACACCCTACCGAGGCGCCCCTTCTCCCGAAGTTACGGGGCTAATTTGCCTAGTTCCTTAGCCAGAGTTCTCTCAAGCGCCTTAGAGTTTTCCTCCTACCTACCTGTGTCGGACTGCGGTACGGATACTATGGTAACTCGCTAGAGGTTTTTCTTGGCAGTGTAGGATCAATCAGTTGGCTTGTCCGAAGACTCGCTTCCCCGCTTTCCTCAGAGTAATGACCCCACGGATTTACCTGTGAGATCCCCCTTGAATTGCGGCCAGACATTTCCAGTCGTCTGTAGATCTACCTTACTGCGTCCCCCCATTGCTGATAACGCGACCACAGTAGTGCAGGAATATTAACCTGCTGTCCATCGTCTATTCCTTTCGGCCTCGACTTAGGATCCGACTCACCCTGGGATGATTAACATTGCCCAGGAAACCTTAGGTTTTCGGCGAACGAATTTTTCATTCGTTTTATCGCTACTTATGCCGGCAGAATCTCTTCTGTTTCGTCCAGCGGTCCTTACGGTCCGCCTTCAACCTACGACAGAATGCTCCCCTACCACTCTACCTTGCGGTAGAATCCGCAGCTTCGGTAATATGCTTGAGCCCCGTTATATTTTCGGCGCAGGCCCGCTTGACCAGTGAGCTATTACGCTTTCTTTAAAGGATTGCTGCTTCTAAGCAAACCTCCTGGCTGTCAGTGCGCTCCCACAACCTTTCCCACTTAGCATATATTTAGGGACCTTAGCTGGCGGTCTGGGCTCTTTCCCTTTTGACCACGAATCTTAGCACCCGTAGTCTGACTCTTGCAATAAGACTTGACGGCATTCGGAGTTTGATTGGGTTTGGTAACCGGGTAAGGCCCCTAGTCCATTCAGTGCTCTACCTCCGTCAGTTAATTTGCAAGGCTAGTCCTCAAGCTATTTCGGGGAGAACCAGCTATCACGGAATTTGATTAGCCTTTCACCCCTACCCACAGCTCATCCGATATTTTTGCAACAATAAACGGTTCGGGCCTCCACGAAGGGTTAGCTTCGCTTCACCCTGGCCATGGGTAGATCATTCCGCTTCGGGTCTATTAAGTGTGACTGAATCGCCCTATTCAGACTCGCTTTCGCTACGGCTCCTCACGTTTATCGTGATTAACCTTGCCACACCTAATAACTCGCCGGCTCATTATGCAAAAGGCACGCGATCAGGCATTGGCCTTACGGCCCATAGCCCTCTCACTGCTTGTAAGCGTACGGTTTCAGGTTCTTTTCACTCCCCTCCCGGGGTTCTTTTCACCTTTCCCTCACGGTACTGGTTCACTATCGGTCGCCAAGTAGTATTTAGCCTTGGAAAGTGGTCTTTCCGGATTCCCACAGGGTTTCTCGTGTCCCGTGGTACTTAGGTACTCTGCCCAGAGAGCCTCTCGTCGTTTCGTTTACCGGGCTATCACCGTCTATGGCCGATCTTTCCAGATCGTTCAACTACAACAGAGGTTTGTAACTCTCCGTGGGGTCTGCGGCCTCCACCGGCAAAGCCCTGCAACTCCAGATCCATAACACCCGCAAGCTATCACATGGACCCGGTTTGGGCTGTTCCCCGTTCGCTCGCCACTACTAGGGGAATCGATGTCTCTTTCTCTTCCTTCAGGTACTGAGATGTTTCACTTCCCTGAGTTCGCTTCTGCATCCTATGTATTCAGATGCAGATTACCCGACTTCATCGGGCAGGGTTGCCCCATTCGGAAATCTCCGGATCACAGCCTGTTAGCGGCTCCCCGAAGCTTATCGCAGCTTGCCACGTCCTTCATCGCCTCTTGGCGCCAAGGCATCCACCATACGCCTTCTGTAGCTTAACCACCGAACCTGCTTCTGGCAGATTCGGCGTTTCTTGATTGCCTCAGCTCTTCTTGTATCCTTGCTTATTCAGTTGTCAAAGAACAATCGGAACGCATCACTGCGTTTCCGAAACTTTTCACATCCAAAACTCACGGTTCAAGGTTCAATCACTCTTGAACTCCGAACTCTGAACTTTGAATATTTTATTGGTGGAGCTGAGCGGGATCGAACCGCTGACCCCCTGCTTGCAAAGCAGGTGCTCTCCCAGCTGAGCTACAGCCCCTTGATAACCGCAATTAAAAATTGATAATTTAATAATTCTTAATTGTTGTTTGGTGGGCCTAGGTAGAGTCGAACTACCGACCTCACCCTTATCAGGGGTGCGCTCTAACCAACTGAGCTATAGGCCCGTTTTATCGCTTCTATCAGGCTCAGGACTTCCCGTGGGTTAATCTCCGAGCCCATGCCTATAGCCCTGAGCAACTCAAAATCCTAAACCTTCATTAAAAATTAGAGCATAAGGCTTAGGATTTCTTACTCATGGTCCTTCAAAACTAAATAGGTGCTGGCGGAACGACCTAGGAATGTGAGATCCGAAGACCTCAAAGCATCCTTAGAAAGGAGGTGATCCAGCCGCAGGTTCTCCTACGGCTACCTTGTTACGACTTCACCCCAATCACCGATCATACCGTGGGCGCCTGTCTCCTTGCGGTTGACGCAGCGACTTAAGGTACAATAGGCTTTCGTGGTGTGACGGGCGGTGTGAACAAGGCCCGGGAACGTATTCACCGCGGCGTTCTGATCCGCGATTACTAGCGATTCCGACTTCATGGAGTCGAGTTGCAGACTCCAATCCGAACTGAGGCCGGTTTTCTGGGATTGGCTCCCCCTCGCGGGATTGCGACCCTTTGTACCGGCCATTGTTGCACGTGTGTAGCCCTGGGCATAAAGGCCATGAGGACTTGACGTCATCCCCACCTTCCTCCCCGTTATCCGGGGCAGTTCCCTCTGAGTGCCCGGCATTACCCGATGGCAACTGAGGATGAGGGTTGCGCTCGTTGCGGGACTTAACCCAACATCTCACGACACGAGCTGACGACAGCCATGCAGCACCTGTCTCCTGGCTCCCTTGCGGGCACCCCCCTGTTTCCAGGAGGTTCCAGGGATGTCAAGCCCAGGTAAGGTTCTTCGCGTTGCGTCGAATTAAACCACATGCACCACCGCTTGTGCGGGCCCCCGTCAATTCCTTTGAGTTTCAACCTTGCGGCCGTACTCCCCAGGCGGGGCACTTAATGCGTTAGCTGCGGCACGGAAGGGGTCGATACCTCCCACACCTAGTGCCCATCGTTTAGGGCGTGGACTACCAGGGTATCTAATCCTGTTTGCTACCCACGCTTTCGAACATGAGCGTCAGTTACAGTCCAGGAAGCCGCCTTCGCCACCGGTGTTCCTCCGAATATCTACGAATTTCACCTCTACACTCGGAATTCCGCTTCCCCCTACTGTACTCAAGAAAGGCAGTATCAAAGGCAATACCACAGTTAAGCTGTGGTCTTTCACCCCTGACTTACCAAACCGCCTGCGTTCGCTTTACGCCCAATAAATCCGAACAACGCTCGCCACCTCTGTCTTACCGCGGCTGCTGGCACAGAGTTAGCCGTGGCTTCTTCTCCCGGTACCGTCGATCCTCCTGATTATTTACCAGGAGGGGATTCGTTCCGGTCGAAAGGGGTTTACAATCCGAGAACCTTCATCCCCCACGCGGCGTTGCTGCGTCAGGCTTTCGCCCATTGCGCAATATTCCCCACTGCTGCCTCCCGTAGGAGTCTGGACCGTGTCTCAGTTCCAGTGTGGCTGATCGTCCTCTCAGACCAGCTACCCATCATTGCCTTGGTAGGCCATTACCCTGCCAACTAGCTAATGGGCCGCGGGCTCATCCTCAAGTGGTAGCTTATAAATAGAGGCCACCTTTTACCTCAGGGACTTTGGTCCCCGTGGTCTTATTCGGTATTAGCCCCGCTTTCGCGGGGTTATCCCAAACTCAAGGGCAGATTACCCACGTGTTACTCACCCGTGCGCCACTTTACAATACGTATTGCTACGTACTTCTCGTTCGACTTGCATGTGTTAGGCACGCCGCCAGCGTTCGTTCTGAGCCAGGATCAAACTCTCCAAAAAAATCTGATCCTCTTAAGCAATGCTGCTCAAAAGTAACTTGACTAGTGTACTTCTTACAACCCGCCGTTCCAAAAGCTAAAAAAGCTGTTTGGAACTTAATGCACCTATTTAGTTTTCAAAGACCATGTATGCTTCGCAGAATAATAATATTAACGGAATGAACTTATTTTGTCAAGAAATTTAATTGGCTTCTTGAAAAAATTATTTAACCTTAAAAGCTCGTTGGGTATTTAAAAAACTTCGAGGTTTTGCCCGAGGCTTACCTACGAACGAAGGCGCAATTTATCAGAAACCGTATCCTGTGTCAAGACTTTTTTCGAAATGCGTGAATAATTTTTATCTCTTCGGCCGGACCTTTACAAACCGCTTCTTACCGACTCGGAGAACATACTCGATTCCCGAGATGACTGTTGAGGCCCCGGCCGGAAGTTCGTAATCCACATCCGTTATTCTCTGCTGGTTCACCTCAACCGCTCCGGCCTTAATGAGTCTCCTCGCCTCGTTATTGCTTGAAGCGGTGCCGGTCGCTGTCATGATCTTCACCAGTTTCATTCTATCGCCTTCCCACGGCACCTCGGTAGGTTGGATGTCCTCGGGCATGTTCTTCTTGCTGAAGACTTCCTCGAATTCAGCCCTCGCCTTTGTGCCCTCGCCTGCTCCACAGAAGCGGTCCACCATCTCAGTGGCAAGTCTCTTTTTAACCTCCATCGGGTGCTGTGCTCCTGATGCGATATCAGCTTTGATCTTCTGGAGTTCGTCGAGAGATACGGCGCTCACCAGTTCATAGTACCGAAGCATCAGGGCATCGCTCACCGACATCACCTTGCCGAAGATCTCCCTGGCCGGTTCGTTGATCCCGATGTAGTTCCCGAGGCTTTTACTCATCTTGTTCACGCCATCCAGCCCTTCGAGAAGCGGCATCATGACGATGGACTGCGGTTCCTGTCCATATTCCTTTTGGAGCTCCCGGCCGACAAGAAGATTGAACTTCTGGTCCGTCCCGCCGAGTTCCACATCAGCCTTAAGCATGACGGAATCATAGCCTTGAATAAGAGGATAGAGAAATTCATGGATACTTATCGGAAGCCGCGACTCATAGCGTTTTTTGAAGTCTTCGCGCTCGAGCATCCGGGCTACGGTGTGCTTTGCAGCCAGTTGGATAAGATCCGAGGCGTTCATTTTCGCCATCCACTCGCTGTTAAAGGCGATTGTGGTTTTCGTGCGGTCCAAAATCTTATAGATCTGCACCTGATAGGTCTTCGCGTTATCGAGCACCTCTTCGCGAGTAAGGTGCTTCCTTGTCTCCGACTTGCCGGTGGGGTCGCCGATCATGCCGGTAAAATCGCCGATGAGGAAGACCACCTCGTGGCCGAGTTCCTGAAACTGGCGCATCTTGTTCAGAAGGACCGTATGACCGAGGTGGATGTCCGGGGCTGTGGGATCGAACCCGGCCTTCACTCGAAGCGGTTTTCCCGCGGAGACGGCCCTCTCCAATTTTTTCAGGAGGTCCTCCTCAACGATGATCTCTATAGCTCCGCGTTTTATGATTTCAAGTTGTTCTTTTGCTGAAAACATGTGCAGTAAAACCTCTTTAGCCGCGAATCAACACAAATTTTTACGATTGATACAGGATGACCCCCGAAACAGTCGAACAATGCCCTTTTCACGTCATTCCGCCCTGCCCGGGCTCTTTCCTTATTATTAGTACGTCATGCTTCGGTGTCAAAATTTATGTGTTTTCCCCGATCAAATCGAGCACGATCTCCGTCATGAGAGGATGAGAACCTACAAAATCAGCTACTGCAATTTCAAGGTCAAGTTGCTGCTTTTTTGCCTTCTCGACGATCGCGGGAATGTCTTTCGTCACATGGGCACCCGAAAGCATGAAAAAAGGAACGATCACGATTTTTTCGGCGTGTTGTTGAACACACCTCTGGATGGATTCGCCAAGTGACGGTGAGGCGTACTGCAAGTACGCTCCCTCGACGATGCCGTATCCGCCTCGCCGGCGGATTTCGCCGATAATCCGCAGGACCACCTCCTCCGATCCCTTGGCCCTGCTCCCATGAAACAGAATGATAACCCCGGTTTTCACTAATGCTCCGCATGAAAGAGGACAAGAAGAACAAACCCGAAGAGAATTCACCCTGTGCAATTTCGCATGCAGCATATCAGGATGGTGCATGGAAGGAAAATAAAGGCGGGCTCCATCGCCCGCCTCTCTGGTGTTCAACGTTACTTTTTCTTTGTCGTTTTCTTCGTGGCGGTCTTTTTCTTGACAGTCTTTTTTGCTCCGCACCGGGATCCGCAGGCCATTGTTCTTCACCCCCTTCCACGCAAAATGCTGCGATAGGTATCTCAACCATCGCTGAATCCGAACCTAGAAGACGGGTTCCGGATAGCCGCAGGCTATCGCCTTCGCTCGCAACGCCTCGACAGCGGGAAAAACGCACACGCTAACGCTTGCGGCTACCGTGCCTTCATAACG
Source organism: Nitrospirota bacterium (assembly GCA_045403145.1). Classification (GTDB taxonomy): domain Bacteria; phylum Nitrospirota; class UBA9217; order UBA9217; family UBA9217; genus JAJYKN01. The sequence continues at coordinate 33,245 of JAXIPA010000181.1, forward strand.
TTAGTATGCACCTCTTCTGTTGAATTCATACATCCTTCAGCGCGCAAAGAGACTCTTGAACGTCTTTTCTGATCTGGCGCACCAGCGCTTCAGTATCGGAAAACTTTTCTTCTCCCCGAAGATATTTCACGAATGAAACTTCCATCTGTTTACCGTAGAGATCGCCCTGAAAGTCAAACAAATAGACCTCCACGGATGCAGGGCCGGCATCAAAAGTCGGCCGCACCCCGATCGAGGCAACACCCTTGAAGACTCGGCCGGCGACTGTCGCAAGCACGGCATACACGCCATAACCCGGTACGAGTTCGTTGGCCGTGTTAAGGTTGGCGGTTGGAAATCCGAGCTTCTGCCCCCGCTGCGCTCCATGCACGACTTCTCCTTCAATCGTGTAATACCTTCCGAGGAGTTCTGCTGCATCTTTCACCGTCCCGCTTGCAACCAGATCGCGGATCACAGAACTGCTGACCACCACCCCGTTCACCCGAATCGCCTCTACAACGCCCACTTCAAATCCATAGGTTCGGCCCATGCGCTTCAAGGACTCGATGCTGCCTTCGCGTCCCCTGCCGAAGGCATAGTCGTATCCTACGTACACCTCCCGGACTCCTATTTTTTCATGGAGAACCTCGCGGGCGAAATCGTCCGGGTTTTGATCCGCAAAGGCGCGGGTGAAATTCGCGCAAATGACAACATCGATGCCGGACGCGGCCAGGAGTTTCATCTTGCCGTGGAAGGTGTTCAGCAGGCGGGGAGAGCGTTCGGGTGCGATTACTTTAAGGGGGTGAGGCTCGAACGTAAAAGCGATGCTCGTACCGCCAATTTCCCGTGCCCGTGCTACGACTTGTCTGAAAATCGCCTGATGCCCCAGGTGCACGCCATCGAAGTTCCCCAGGGTGAGCACGGGGTTCGGAAACCGCTCGGTAAAGCTTTTTAGACCGCGAACAATCCTCATATGCCGAGGGATAATCGCACAATGAGACTAAATTGTCAACCTTCGGTTTGCCTTTTACCCTGATAGAGATCTATTACAACGCAGCTTGCCAAACATGAATTTTCTTACAGCCGGTGCCCGGTGATGCCGGCGAGATCACTCCCCGTGGATCTCTAGCGGGGTTACCTTGACAGCTTTTCGCTTGACAGCAGGTTGGGGTTGGTGTAACTTTCACTCCGTGCCGGCGTGGTGAAACTGGTAGACGCAGAGGACTCAAAATCCTCCGGGGGCAACTCCATGTCGGTTCGATTCCGACCGCCGGCACCAATAAAAAGATCGGTTATGTTACCGATCTTTTTTGTTTTGGCGGACGGAATCGAACAAAGAGGCATGGGGGAAAGGTTCGCCTATGATTCGGGGGAGCACACGAGGGGCCAGCCCCTTCGTGAAGCAGAGCGCGTGAGCTTCCGACTACGCGCACCAATTAAAAGATCGGGGACTCAGCCGATCTTTTTTGTTTTTACGGGAAGAATCGAACCAGAGGGAATGGAGGAAAGATCATCTATGCTTCGGGTGCGACGCCCTTCCGGAGCGTATTCTCGCTGATCGTTTTGGGGTTCATGAACTGAAGAAGGTAATCCGGCCCTCCCGCCTTCGACCCGGTGCCGGACATGCCGAATCCGCCAAAAGGTTGTCTCCCCACTAGCGCGCCGGTGATCTTTCTGTTGATATAGAGGTTGCCCGCCTGGAACCCGCTCTGTGCCTTTTTGATGTTGGCCGGGCTTCGGGAATAGATGCCCCCGGTCAGGGCATATTCGCTTTGATCGGCAATGGCGATGGCATCGTCGATATCCTCTGCCCGGATCACTGAAAGCACGGGACCGAAGATTTCCTCACGGGCAACGGCTGCATCAGGGCCCACCTCAAAGAGAGCAGGCCCAACGTAAAAGCCCTCTCCCTTCGCCTCCCGGATGAGGAGCGCCTTCCCTTCCTGCTTCCCCTTTTCGATATAGCCCTGCACCTTTGTGAATGCCCCTTGATCAACAAGCGGCCCCATGAACGTCTTGGGCTCCTCCGGCGCACCGATTGCTATGCTCTTCATCGCTTCCACAAGCCTGCCGCAGAATTCCCCGTAGGCGGCCGGAAGGACGATCACCCGCGAGCACGCGGAACACTTCTGGCCCTGGTATCCAAGGCTGGATTCAAGAATCCCCCTGACCGCTTCATCGAGGTCTGCAGTGTCATCGACGATGATTGCGTTCTTCCCACCCATTTCGGCCACGACCCGTTTCACGTTCCTCTGACCCGGCCGGGTCTCTCCGGCGAGTCGTACGATCCTGAGGCCCACCTCTTTCGAGCCGGTGAATGCGATAACATCGATCCCTGGATGGGAGACAAGATATTCACCCACCTCCGCGCCCGGACCGGGAATATACTGAAGAACTCCCGAAGGCAGGCCCGCTGACCTGAAGATATCCACGAGTTGCCATGCAATCGCCGGGGAAAGGCCGGAGGGCTTGAGGATCACGCAGTTTCCGGTGACGATCGCCGCAGACGCCATCCCCGCGGGGATCGCGAGGGGAAAGTTCCAGGGAGAAATGACGGCTGCGATGCCCTTCGGTTCATATCCGTATTCGTTGATCTCTCCCGGATAATTGCCGAGACGCCGGGGCCTGCCAAGTTCGATCATCTGTCTGCCGTAGTATTCGAGATAATCGATTGCCTCGGCAATATCGCTGTCCGCCTCGAGGATCGATTTTCCCACCTCGAATACTTCGAGGGCCGCGAGCGAAAATCGGCGCTTCCTCATCTCTCCCGCGGCCCTGAAAAGATAATCGGCACGTGCTTCGGGGGGTGTCCTGCTCCAGGC
>JAXIPA010000061.1:0-21496 GCA_045403145.1 Nitrospirota bacterium
CTGATCACATAGAGCCGCTCGCCTGCGGCAACGCCGAGATGCCTGCGCTGACCCACGGTAAAGAACGCGATGCCGTCGTGCTTTCCCACAACCGTTCCATCGCTGAGCGCCAGCACCCCGGGCCTGAGCGTTTCCGGCGCATGTTCCCTCAGGAAGGACCGGTAGTCATTGTCCGGCACGAAGCAGATCTCCTGGCTCTCGGGTCTCTCTGCCGCCGGCAGGCCAAGCTCCCGTGCACGTGCCCGCACGTTGGTCTTGAGCATACCGCCTAACGGAAAGAGAATATTTTTCATCTGGTCCTGCGTCAGCCGGTACAAAAAATAGCTCTGGTCCTTGGATTCATCGATTCCTTTTTTTAGAAGATAACGGGATGACCGCCGATCCGGTTCAATGCGCGCATAGTGACCGGTGGCGAGATAATCGAAACCGTGCGAGCGCGTGTACCGGAGGAGGAGCTGGAATTTGACGAGGTCGTTGCATTGGATGCAGGGATTCGGTGTGCGGCCTTGCCGGTATTCGGAGATGAAGTCGCTGACGATGCTCTGGGAAAACTCGGCCTGGGCGTCGAGCATGCGGTGCGGGATGTCGAGATGATGACAGACCGCCTGGGCCGAACCGATATCGCAGCACAGCCCGGCCGTCAGCTTCATCGTGACGCCTTCGACCTCGAACCCCTGATGCAACAGGAGCGCGGCGGTCACCGAGCTGTCAACGCCGCCGCTCATGGCCACGAGAACACGCTTTTTCATGTATCAAACCCAACCAGTCTCAAGCCGGAATCATAGTCGTTCACGCTCACAATTGCCATACCCCTGTCATCCCCGAACGCCGCTATCGGGGATCCGGTTTTCCCCGCATGAGATCGGAACCCTATTCCCGATTAAACACTCGGGAATGACAAAAGAGGATTCAAACCTTCTTCCACTTCAGCGCCAGAAGCGTCGTTGACCCAAGCATGAACAGGATCCCGCCGACGAACGCCCAGATCGCGCCGGGGTCTTTCGCGATCACCAGGAAAGCCGCGGGTCCCCTTGCAAAGTCGAGGCTCTTCAGATAGATCCCCGTTCCTTTATAAAAGATCGGCGTGTTCGGTCCGAGTGTGCCGCTCATTACGGGCTTTTCATTCTCGTACACCGATGCCTCAGCAGTCCAGTCCCGCAGGTACCCGCGCGAATCCGTCTGAACGTGGATCGCCTTCAGGTACAAGCCCCGGTTTTCCGGCAAGCGGGCGATCGCACCCTCGGGCAGCATGCCAGAGAGCTTGTATCCCCAGCCCGCGCCGAGCAGGTGCGCGAGGAGAATGAACAGAAAGCCGATATGGATGACCTGCGGAGCGATGCGCAGGAGAAAGTCGGAACGCGTCCACTTGCCTTTGACCGCCTGGATGCTGCAGACCAGCGTGTTGATCGTAAGCAGCGTCAGCGCGGCCAGCGCGGCAAAGAACCACCACGTGTACCAGAGGTTGCCCGACGCCGTATTCCGGACCCAGGCAAGGAGGATGTCCTCGTTCATGGACGCGAAGATCTCCCGGTGCGCCGGCATCATGTAGGAGCCGAGGAAGAAGAGACAGACCAGAACGAAAAGCGTCCAGACCGTTGTCTTGAGCGAGAGGAAGAAGTTTTTCATAATTTGAATTCATTCAGGACGCAGATTCACGCAGAAAAATCGGATAAAGCAAAACAAGAATCCGGAAGCATTCTCGTTCTTCCTTTTATTCATCAGCGTTTATCTGCGTTTATCTGCGTCCAACGTATTCTATCTTTAAAATTCATGCGAGCTCTTCATCAAGAGCCCCACGCCCGCGTAGGTGAACATCACGATCGCGAACCCGATGATTCCCATCCAGACGACCCTCGGCCCGCTCCACCCCCGGACGAGCCGCGCATGCAGATAGAGGCTGTAGAAGAACCAGACGATCGTGGTCCACAGCTCCTTCGGCGTCCAGAGCCAATAGGTGCCCCAGGCATAGTAGGCCCAGATGCCGCCGAAGATCATGGCAACGGAAAACAGCACGTAGCCCAGGAGCAGGCTTCGGTACTGGTTGATTTCAGCGGGCGGCTCATTCCCGCGCAGCGAGAGTATCCCGTACACCGCGCCGATGGCGAAGAGCGCATAGGAAAGGAAAGACAGGATCACATGGAGTTCGAACCAGATCGTGTTCAAGACCGGCGGAAGCGGTCCGGGCATGGACGGCGGAGACGCGCGGCTTCCCAGAAGAAAGAACACGATCAGGGGAATGCTGAGGTACGTGAACAAATCCCGCTTCCGCTTCCACCCCGCGATGACGTAGGCAACGCCGATGGCAAAGGCGAAAAAGCCGAGAGTGTCGTGCATCCCGATGAGCGGTATTCTTCCGTACTGCAGCGCCGTCCGCGCAATGACCGCGGCATGCAGTCCGAGCGCCGGCAGGACCAGCCGCGGACTGATCAGGGCAAGGGGATAGAGTATAAAGAGAATGATTTCCATGCGCTTTCCGTCCGGCCTCCTCTCACCGCCTCCTGCCCGTGGGGGCGAGGCGAAAGAGAGGAGGCCTCTCTTATGTGTTTCAGACGCAAAAGGCATCCCGGTGGGCCGGAATGCCTTTTTAAAAGAGTGACTATTGCGAATCGATACGGACTATTTCTTGCCGAGGATGGCCTCTTTTGCGGCCTTGGCCACACGGAACTTCACGACTTTTTTGGCCGGGATCTTGATGGCCTCGCCGGTCTGGGGGTTCCGGCCCATACGCGCCTTGCGCTGCACGAGCACGAGCTTGCCGAGACCCGGGAGCGTGAAGGCATTTTTCGCTTCCTTGTACGCGAGCGCCGCCATATCTTCCAGAATCTGAACTGCCAGCTTCTTCTTGATGTCCGCTTTCTTCGCGATGTGGTCCGCAATTTGAGACTTCGTCATGGCTTTTGCCATAAAAACCCTCCTTGAAAAAATGAAGTAAAATTTCTAACTGCGCTCTGGCAGATAGTTGCGTTATTCGAAGAAAAGTATATACATTCTATTTTGAAATAGCAAGAAAAATTTTACTATTTTATCGGAGTATCTTTTTGCGAATGCTTTTTTCATGCAGGCTGGGCGCGCGTGGATTGCGTTCATTCATGCGCATGCCGTGTCCCCTGTTTGGGTGTTGACTTGAACATCGTGTTTGTGATAATTTAAGCATGTTGTTAATAGCAGGCCGGATACTTTTTTCCAGGAGGCGAAACCATGGCTACCAAAACGAATTTCATTCTGAAAGTGCAGGACGCGAAGCTCGCTGACGTGCAGAAGGCGCTCAAGGACGCCAACATAAACGTCGTAAGCATTATGGAAGTTCACAAAGAAGAAGCATAGTCCATTCCTTCGCTCACTGCCGCCCCGAAGGCGAGGCCTTCGGGGCGCAGAACACAATTCCAGTTCTTCGCGGAATTTTCATCCCAATTGCGAACCGGCACGATGTGATTACCTCCTGACCATAATCTGCTATACTTAATTATAGAAGAGAATCATGAAAATTAGTCTCTCGGATCTTGAACAGATAGCAAAATCTCTATCGATCAAAGTGTCCTACGACGATCTCAAGACGTCGAAGGGGGGGGCGTGCCGGGTCATGGAGACCCGCCGGATCATCATCAATAAGCATCTGCAGAGCAGCGAGAAGATCAACCTCCTGGCCAGGGAGCTTGGAAACTTTGATCTGGGCGGGCTGGATATCCCGGACAGGATCCGGAAAAAGATCGAGGAGGAGGCGGAGACGCGGAGCGGCGAAGAATCGGTATGAAACCGGACGCGGACTCCTGTTTCGCCGTTCGGCTTCATGAGCCGTGGGAGGTTGCCGCGTATGAAAAACCCGGTGGTGGTGTTCGTTCTCGCGCTGCTCCTCCAGGGTTGCACCTATGCCGTCTCGCGCGACATGGCAGCCCGGGCGGACAAGACAATAACTTTTGCAATGCTCCTTTCTGACCCTGATACCTTCAAGGGCAAATTCCTCATCCTCGGCGGCACCATCGCCCACATCACCAACACAAAGCAAGGCACTCTGATCGAGGTCGTCCAGAAGCCACTCGACTACTGGGACAAACCCAAGCGTACGGACAGGACCGGAGGCCGCTTTCTCGTGCGCCATGCCGGCTACCTCGATGCCATGATATTCGCGCCGGGAAGGGACATCACCGTGGCGGCCGAGGTCGAGGGAACGCGCAGTGAAGCCCTGGGGGAGATGGAATACAGCTATCCGGTTGTGATTGCGAGGGAGCTGAAGCTCTGGGAGCGGGAGCACCCCTCCTGGAACAGGCCGCAGTGGATCGACCCGCTCTACGACCCTTACAGCCCGGCCAGGGGCGACTGGTGAGGGAGGCCGCTATGACCAAACATACAATTCGGCTTGTTGCCGTTTTATTTCTTCTGTCTTCGGGAGTGTGGACCGCGGGGTGCGCTCCGACGTTTCCGAGGGAAACCCTGGAAAGGGTCGACAGGCACATTTCCTTTAAGGAGCTTCAGGCCGACCCTGAAAAATTCAAGGGCGCCTGGGTGATGTTCGGGGGCGTCGTCATCGCCACGAAGAACATAAAGGAAGGGACCCTCATTGAAATTCTGCAAAAACCCGTTGACAGCGACGGCAGGCCGCTGGAGACGGACGCGACGGAAGGTCGCTTCATGGTCCAGACGGACCAGTTTCTCGATTCGGCCGTCTATCACCAGGGAAGGCTGATCACCGTTATCGGCGAAGTCGCCGGCGCGAAGACGATGCCCATCGACGAAATCACGTACAGCTACCCCCTCCTCGTCCCCAAGGCCGTGCATTTGTGGAGGCCGTATTCGGGCCCGCGGTTTTTCTTCGGCCTCGGCGTATCGGGAAGGATATAGCCTCCGGCGCGGCGGAAGACGCGGGAGAGGACGGATTCCGTAGAGGTTGCCCATGAAAAAAGGCTCACAAGTGCTCTTATACCTTCTCGTCATGCTGATGTTCATCAGCATGTTCCGGCTTTTTTCCCAGCCGCCGAGCGAGGACGTTCCCTACAGCGCCTTCAAGACTCTCGTTGCGGAAAAAAAGGTGAAAGATATCGTCATCACGCGCGACCATATCAAGGGGGTTCGCATACCGGGGACCGGCGCGGAAGAGAAGGGGAAAGCCTTCACGGTCGTGCGCATCGAGGACCCCGAGCTCGTGAAAAACCTCGACTCGAGCGGCATATCCTACCGCGGCGAGATTTCCGATAACTGGCTCAGGGATTTTTTGCTGACCTGGATCCTGCCCCTTGCGGTCCTCATGATCATCTGGGGTTTTGTCTTTCGCCGGATGAGCGCCGGCGGCCCGGGAGAGACGTTCATGAGCTTCGGCAAGTCGCGCGCCAAGATCTACAGCGAGAGCGACGTGAAGGTCACGTTCAATGACGTGGCCGGCGTGGATGAGGCCAAGGAAGAACTCCTGGAGATCATCGAGTTCCTGAAGCACCCGGACAAGTTCACCAAGCTCGGCGGCCGCATCCCCAAGGGCGTGCTGCTCGTCGGGCCTCCGGGCACGGGCAAGACGCTCCTGGCCAGGGCAGTGGCAGGCGAAGCAAAGGTGCCCTTCTTTTCCATGAGCGGCTCGGAGTTCGTCGAGATGTTCGTGGGCGTGGGCGCGTCGCGCGTGCGCGACCTGTTTCAGCAGGCCGTGCAGAAGGCGCCCTGTATTATTTTCATCGACGAGCTTGACGCGATCGGCCGCGCGCGCGGCATGGGCATTGCGGGCGCTCATGAAGAGCGTGAGCAGACCTTGAACCAACTTCTTGCCGAGATGGACGGGTTCGACCCCAGGAAGGGCGTGATTATAATCTCAGCAACCAACCGGCCCGAGATCCTCGATCAGGCCCTGCTCCGCCCCGGCCGCTTCGACCGCCACGTGCTCGTAGACCGGCCGAACATCAAGGACCGCGAGGACATCCTGAAGATCCATATCCGAGGAGTCAAGCTCTCGAAGGACGTGGACATCTCGGTGCTCGCGGCGCGCACGCCCGGGTTCGTGGGCGCGGACCTTGCAAACATCGTGAACGAGGCCGCGCTCCTTGCCGCGCGGAAGAACAAGACCGAAGTGGACATGACGGATTTCGAGGCCGCCATCGACCGCATCGTGGCAGGGCTTGAGAAAAAACGGCGGGTCATGAACAAAAAAGAAAAAGAGACCGTGGCATACCATGAGTGCGGCCATACCATCGTGGCCGAGCTCCTGTCCACGACCGACCCGGTGCACCGGGTCTCGATCGTCCAGCGCGGCATCGCGGCTCTGGGCTATACGCTCCAGCTTCCGACGGAAGACCGGTACCTTATGACCAGGACCGAGCTCCTGGACAAGCTCTGCGTCATGCTCGGCGGCCGCATGGCCGAGGAACTTGTTTTTCACGAAGTCTCGACCGGCGCGCAGAACGACCTGCAGCGCGCTGCGAACATCGCTCGCAGCATGGTGACGGAGTACGGCATGACCGAGAAATTCGGGCCCCTCACCTTCGAGAAGGAACGGCGGCCGATGTTCCTCGACATCGGTCTGCCTGCCGGCACCAAGGAGTACAGCGAGGACACCGCGCGGGAGATCGACCAGGAGGTCAAGCGGCTTGTGGACGACGCGTATATAAAAGTGCGGGAACTCCTGTCGGCAAATCAGGACAAGCTGAAGGTCCTTGCAATCGCCCTTCTGGAAAAGGAAACCATCGAGGGAGAAGAGATCAGGAAGCTCTTGGGGCTTCCGGAGAAGAAGGCGGAGGGGTGAACCGGTCTCCCCTGTCTGATATTCACAACTCCGCCCTTACGCACGCTTCACTTCTATGAGCGGCGATGCGTCGGGGTTGAAGGGACTCATCCGGACTGAAAAGGAATAAAGGTAAGGATAGTCGGTTTTCAAGTGTTTCATGTACGAGAGCCACTCGGCAATCAGCAGGACGTAGGCCCGTTTGATATCTCCGGAGAGGTGGTCGAGGTCGTGGGGCGGCAAAGGGGGCATTCCCTCGCGCGCGGCGAGTTCCTCGGCAAGATGAAATACGGCCCACAGCAGTTCGGTGAACGTCTCGTGTTCAAGCAGGTTCTGGTTCTCGAGCAATTGGACCAGAAAATTGCGCTTTTCGATCAGCAGTGAGCTCATTCGGGCCCTGTCGCCCAGCCTCGCGTCGATGCCTTCCCCGAGGTCCTTCAACTCCCTCCTTGCCGCTGAGAAGTGTTCCTCGCTCCAGCCCACGGTAACGTGCAGGCGGGAACGGACCTCTGCGAAGTTTTTGTCGAAACCGGTCAGGGTCCTGAGCAGGGGGGTGCCGACCTCGCTGAAAAAGGTGCCGATCACCATGTTCAATTTATTCATCATGGCCTGCTTCTCGCGCATGGCGAGGATCTTGTTCAGAAAGAGCGTGACGAGCAGGACATTGATCGGAACAAAGGCCAGGTCCTGCGCGAGGTAGAACAAGGTGTCGTGAACGTTGTGGAACAGCGCGATCTGCAGAAAATAGACGGCCGAAGAGACCGCGATAAGGATGACGCCGAGGATGACTTGCCAGTTCCGCTGGTTCATAACGACCCCTTGGCCATGACTGCCTGAAAGATGATTGGGGGCAGGGCCGCTGCAAAGCAGTCTACGCAGGACTTTCTGCCCTCTCATCTTTTCTTCAAAAACACCACAAAGGCGCCGCTGCCGCCCTTGTCCCGCGGCGCCGGGGAAAATTCGGCGACCATTCCCTTCCCTTGCTGCCGAAGCCAGCCCTCCACCGCGCCCTGCAGCACCGGACCCTCCGGAGAGTTGATCCCTTTCCCGGTTATGACGAGCACCGCCTCCCGGCCGCGGCCGAACGAGCCGGTGATAAAGCGCTCAAGCAGTACAAGCGCCTCGTCCCGCAAAAACCCGTGCAAATCGAGCTCTCCGCTGATCCTGAGCGACCCGCGCTTCAACTGCCGCATCCGGCCGATCGGCGACCTGCGCTGCGTGTACTCCGGCTCCTCCTGTTCCCGAGGCGCCGGCGTCATGGCCGTGCCGAGCTTTTTCATCGCCTGCAGAAAGAGCCGGCTGTCGGAAGGGGCATCAGACCGGCCGGGCGCGGCCTCGCGGACCGGCGTGGCGGCAACATCCTTTTGGTCCATCCTTCGGGCACCCGCGACGGCTCTCAGGAAAAGCTCATCGTCATCCCCGGCCGGCTGTTCTTTCTTGGGGAGGGGCTGTGCTCTTTTTTCGCCCCCTGCGGGCGGAAGGGGGGTAAGGCCTTTCAGGGACTTGAACGGATGGTTTTCAAAAGTTGCGGGGTTTTTTTTTTCTGGTTTCTTTTTTTTCATGGATGGAATTGACAAACCGTTCGGAGAGCCGGAATGCGGGAATGCTCAAGAGCGGCCCGCGAATGACCTTCCCTCACCCGGACAAGGCGGAACCAAAAGATAATTCGATTCGGCCACAGATGAGCACGGATACAAAACTCGAATTTTTTTGTTCAGTCCGTGATCATCAGTAGCAAGCCGTGGCAAAAACATTTGAATTTTCCTTCCCCTTTTGAGAAAAATTTGATCACCACTGACTAATGGTCCTGGTACCGCTCGCCGATATTGCGGATCGTATCGATTGAGGACAGCAGCGTCTCGACCATTTCCGGGTCGAAATGCGTTCCGGAACAGGCCCGCAGTTCCTCAAGGACCCGGGCCTCGTCCCACCGCTCCTTGTACGCTCTCTTCGAGCCGAGGGCGTCGTACACGTCGGCAAGGGCGACGAGCCTGCCGAATACGGGGATCTCCTCCCCTTTTTTGGGACGCGGGGTCCCGTCGCTGTTCTCGTAGCCGGGCAGCGCCCTGCCGTCGTTCACGTTGATATTTCCGGGATAGCCGGTGCCGTCCCACTTCTCGTGGTGGTTCAGGGCCACGATTGCCGCCGCCTCATCGAATTCGGAATAGCGGTCGGTAAAAAGCCGCGCGCCCAGGACGGTGTGCTGCTGCATCGCCGCCCGCTCCGCGTCGTCGAGCTTCGCCGGTTTTTTCAGGATCGCGTCAGCAATGGCCACCTTCCCCACGTCGTGGAGCATGGCGGCCATGCGGAGAATGTCCCGGTTCCTGTCGAGCGCGTCCGGGGGGACGCCGCGCTTGCCGGCCCACGTCTCGTAGACGGCGACGGAATAGGCCGCGACGCGGTTCACATGCGCGCCGGTCTCCTTGGGGTCCCTCAGCTCCGCCATTTTAATGGTCCGGAGGATCATGGCCCGCGTCATCTGCGCCCGTTCGATGGCCACGGCGGCCATGTTTGCGAAGTGCAGGATGAGGGGCTCATCCTTTTTCGCGAAAGGAACGACTTTGCCTCTCGCGTCCTTTGCGTTGATGAGCTGGAGCACGCCGATCGTATCGCCCCGGTTGGTCTTGAGCGGAAACGTCAGCATCGACCGGGTCCGGTAGCCGGAGAGGTCGTCGTAGGACCTGTTGAACGAATACGGCAGGCCGCAGCGAAGCTTGTATGCATCGGGGATGTTCAGCGGTTCGCCGGTGCTCGCCACGCAGCCCGAGATCGTCTCATTGTTGATCGGGATGGAGAAAGTTGAATAGATGAGCTTCCTGCCCGGAGGGAGTTTTTTCTGCTGCGTATCGTTCTGGGTATAGCTGAACTTAAGCTTGTCTCCCTCCTTGATATAGATCGAACCCGCGTCCGCATTCACCAGCTTGCGCGCCTCGTGCAGGATCCGCTCCAGAAGCACGTCAACGTCCTTCACCTCGGCGAGCTCGACGCCCAGTTTCATGATTTTACCGACCTTTTGTTTCTCGTTCAGCATGGAAGATATTAACCATAACCCATCCAGTTTGTCAATCTGCGAATCAGGGCAGGGTGTCCGGTCATTTAATAATTGACTCATTTGCGCTTTTTTGATATAGTGTCCCACCATGTTCCGCCGGGCAAACCGGAGATTTCGTCTCTCGAGCCCGAGAGATTGCAGACAGAGGTTGCGATGATGGTAGCGGACACAAAACTGCTGGCGATCAAGAAAAAGCTGCTGAAACAGCGTCAGGACCTTCTCTCCGAGGCTGAGCACACACTAAACAGCAAGATCAGCACGGAAAAAGAGAGCTTTCCCGACCCCACGGACCAGGCGGTCGCGGAGCTGGACAATAATTTCATGCTCAAGCTCAGGGGACGGGAGCAGAAGCTCCTGAAGAAAATCGATGAAGCCATTTCGCGGATCGACGGCGGCACCTACGGCGTGTGCGAGTCCTGCGGCGGGGAGATCAACGTGAAGCGGCTTGAGGCCAGGCCCGTGACCACGCTCTGCATCGAGTGCAAGACCGCGCAGGAAGAAGAAGAAAAGCGGATGGTGGATTGAGCGTCATCCATCCTTTGCTAACCGAATAATAAAAGGGGTCAACCGATACCGGTTGACCCCTTTCTTGTTTCCCCGGCGGGCGATGCAGGGTTTGAACCTGCGACCCTTTGCCCGATGAGCTATCGCAGCAACCTCTGTTGAAGAACGTCCCGGAGGTCCCTTCTGCCGTCCAACACGCAGTGAATAAAAACAGAACCGCCGGCAACCTCATAAATTATCCTGTAGGGTTTGAAGAACACCTCGCGATATTCAAGTACTCCGAGCCGCTCCAATTCGGGCAGGTAATGCCCGCGATAAGGAGAGGTTTGAAGACTGAGTATGACCTGTTCGATGTTTTGAGACAGCCTTTCAGCTTTCTCTTCGGAATCATGACGTTTGACATAACGGTAAATTCCATCTATGTCCTTTTCCGCGTTTTCGAGCAGAAGAACCTCAAAACGCTTCGTCATTCGGATGCCGCCCATTTTTTTCGCAAATCCTTGAAGGCTTTCGCAACGGGCTTATACCTGCCTTCCTCAAGGCTCTTTTTGCTCTGGGCGAGGATCTTTAGCAGAGCGAGGCTTTCCTGCAGCTCTTCATACTCCTTGATTCCCTGAATCACCGCCTTCGCCTCCCCGTTGAGAGTGATGATGACGGGACCGCCGATCTCGTCAAGGTCCCGGATAATTTCAGAGGCATGGGTCTTAACATAGCTGATGGGCTTCACGGCCTGGCTCAATTTCATGGTTTTGTCCCTCCCGGTATCAGGTCTGAATACAGTATAAATTGTGGTCTAGGGAATTGCAAGGAGGAATTATCAGGGGTAGGGCTGCGTGCAAGCTGCGCCCGCTGTTTCCGTCGTGCCGGAAGACCAAGACGACAATAAGTTCATTACTGTCACTGTTTGGAAGCACCAAGCTGTCAAGGCGAAGCATGAAAAAATGTTTTCCACGACTGCCACACCTTACTGCCAACTGCACTGCACAAAAACTGACACAAGAAATAGAAAAGGAGTTAGCCGTTGTAAGCTAACCCCTTGATTTACATGGTGGGCGATGCAGGGTTTGAACCTGCGACCCCTGCCGTGTGAAGGCAGTGCTCTCCCGCTGAGCTAATCGCCCGAAGCGTGTATTTTTTAACACAGGGGGCGCTTGTTAGTCAAGCTATTTCTCATTGTCGGGAATCGTAACTCCATGTGACGCACGAACAAAGACGATTCCGGACACCCTGCACTACGCTTCGCTCGTAACCGCTGGGTGCAGGCAAGCCGGAATGACATCAAAAGAGAACAGCCCGACTGCTTTATTAATCGACTATCAATATCGCGCACTTCAGGTACTGCGTCTCCCGCGCGGCAAGAAGGACCGGATGGTCCCTGGCCTGGGAGCGCATCTCAAGGACCCTTGCCTGCCTGCCGGCCGAGTAGGCGGCGTCGATCAGCATTTCCCGGAACAGCTCCTCGTCGATATGGTGAGAGCACGAGCAGGTCACGAGTACCCCGCCCGGAGCCAAAAGTTTCATGGCCCGCAGGTTGATCTCCTTGTACCCCTTGAGCGCCTCCCGCACCTTGGCCCTGCTTTTGACGAAGGCGGGCGGATCAAGGATGACGCAGCCGAACCGCTCCCGCTGCCTGTCCAGTGCTCGCAGCTCATCGAACACGTCGGCTGTCTTGAACTGCGCCGCGAGATTGTTCAGCGCCGCGTTTTCCCGTGCAAGGCCAATTGCTTTTTCCGACGAATCGAGCCCGAGGACTTCCGGGGCGCCAAAGCGCGAGGCGGAAAGCGCCCATGCGCCCACATAACAAAAACAGTCGAGGGTTCGCCGCCCCTGTACGTAATCCCGGAGGGCCAGGCGGTTCTCGCGCTGATCAAAGAAAAACCCCGTCTTCTGCCCTTCCATCACATCCACGCGGTATTTAATGCCGGACTCCTCGATCACGAGCGGCCCGCGAACAACGCCGTGGACCACGCACGTCTCCTGCGTGAGGCCTTCGAGCAGCCGCGAGCCCGTATCGTTCCTGAGCACAATAGCGTTCGGCGCGTATTCATCCGTGAGCGCGGTAATGATATCGCCAAGCATCCGGTCGATGCCCGCGGTCAGGGACTGGAGCACGAGCGTGTCAGCATATTTGTCGACGATCAGTCCGGGCAGGCCGTCGCCCTCGCTGAAAACGGCTCGATAGGATTCGCCGAACCCGAACCCCGTCCGCAAGGCGCGCGCGGCGGAGATTCTCTTTTTGAGGAACGGGAGATCGAGCTCCTCCTGTTTCCGCGTCAGGATGCGCACAGCGATGAGCGAATGAGGGTTGATGTAGCCGCGGCCCACGAACCTGCCCGAGGAGTCCAGCACGTCGACGCCGTCTCCGGGCGAAACATCGTCCCCCATGCGCTGGAGCTCGTTGCTGAACACCCAGGGGTGTCCGCGCAGAATACGCCGGTCTTCTTTTTGTTTGAGGTGGACGGATTTCATGATTGCGGATTGTAGATTGCGGATTGCGGAATGAACTGCAAAGACGGGCTTTGCGTGAGGATTAGCGTATGCTTCTTGTTAATCCGAAACCTGCCCCAGCATGTCGTAAGCCGGGGTCTGCAATCCGCAATCCGAAATGGCATCACAGCCTGTTCTCGATATGCGAATCGCTCCGAAGGGTCTGGAGCCAGCTCCGGTAGGTATTCTCCAGTTTCTGCTGATAGAGCGCGTTCATGATCTCCTCCCTCACCTTTTCAAAGGGCTTGAGCGGCGTCCGCACCTCTTCCAGCCTGATGATGTGGTAGCCGCCGGCGCAATGGAGCGGTCCGGCGATACCTCCGGGGGTGAGGGTCCGGGCGGCTTCCTCGATCTCGGGCAGCACGTCCTGCCGCTGCATGAACCCCAGGTCGCCGCCCTGCGCGGCGTTTTCACTCTCCGAAAGTTCCCTGACGAGGCGGACAAAGTCCTCGCCCTTCACGGCGCGCCCATAGGCGGCCTGTGCCTTGTCACTGACTGCGGCGGCCTCGGCCTTCGTCGCGTTCTCCGGCACGCGGAAGTATATCTGGCGCACCCGGATCTCTTCGGGGAGCGTGTAGGCCTTGCTGTTCCGTTCGTAGTAGGCGCGCACCTCGGCCTCATCCACGGAGATGCCGGAACGGACGTTCTTGTTGAACATGCGCGAGAGCGTCATCTGCTCGCGGAGTTCCGTCTTATACTGCTCAAGGGTGAGCCCTTCTTTGGCAAGGGCCGCCTCCAACTGACCGGCGTCCAGGGAGTTGCGCTTCATGATATCGGTCAGGGCGTCGGCAAGCTCCTTGTCCGTCACGTCCATGCCCGCGCGCTTTGCGGCCGCCATCTGGAGCTTCCGGTCGATCATGTCCTCCAGCAACAGCCGCTCATCCATCTTGATGTCGCCCTTTTTCAGCGCCTCCTCCCGCTGGAGATCGCTCATGGTGATGATGTCCTCGTTCACTACCGCGACTACGCGGTCCACGACCACCGAGCCGGCCGCCGTGCTGTAAATGGCGATGGAAAAGAGCATGCCTATCGCCGTCATGGATATTCCTATTGTTTTTCTCATGTCCCGCTCCCTGCAGTGTTGTTTCACCGGTTTTTTTCTGTTGCCTTTTGGCATCCGGTCTATTATTATTTCACACACCCATACTATGAAAAAACTTCTTACATCTTTCCTGATAGTCCTCGCTACCGCCGCCCCTGCCCTTGCCGATGACCCGCCGCAGGAGGAAATCACCATTGCCGCCGTCGGCGACCTCATGCTGGGCGGGAGAACAGAGCCCTTTCTCAAGGAGTTCGGCCCTGAGTATCCCTTTACCGGGGTGATGCCGTTCCTCGGGAAGGCCGATGTCGCGGTGGGAAACCTCGAGTCCCCCATCTCCACACGCGGTACGGCGGTGGAGAACAAAAAATTCACGCTCCGTGCCGGACCCCTCGCCGCCCGGGCGCTTAAATGCGCCGGCTTGCGCGTGGTGTCCCTCGCGAACAATCACGCCATGGACTTCGGCCCTCTGGCGCTCCAGGACACGCTTGCGGCCCTCGATGACAACGGCATCCTTTACTCGGGAGCGGGCATGGACCTCGACGACGCCCGCACGCCCGCGCTCGTCAGGATCAAGGGAAAAACGCTTGCGTTTCTTTCCTACTCCCTCACCTTCCCGCTGGAATTTTTCGCTTCGGCAGGACGGCCCGGGACCGCGCCGGGATACGCCGAATTTATAAAGGCTGATATCGAAAAGATCAGGCCCGCGGCCGACCTCGTCATTGTTTCGTTCCACTGGGGCGCTGAGCTCATGACCACGGCCAAGGACTACCAGATCGAACTCGGACACCAGGCGATCGACTGGGGCGCCGATCTCGTTCTCGGCCACCATCCGCACGTGTTGCAGGAGCTCGAGGTATACAAGGGCCGTCTCATTGCCTACAGCCTGGGAAACTTCGTGTTCGGGTCCGAAAGCAACCGCACAAACTTCAGTATGATACTCCTTTTGACATTTCAGGGCAAGCGTCTCGTGCGGGTCGAGGCCGTGCCGCTGGATGTGAACAACTACCGCGTCAAATACCGGCCGCATGCGCTCACGGGCAAGGCTGCCGCGGAAGTTCTCGACAGCATCAACGCGGCGTCGGCCCGGTTCAAGACAAAACTGGAGATCGGAAACGACTGCGGCGTGATCTCGCTCGCCCCGCCGGTCACTGCTCCAGCGCAGGGTAATTCACCTCAAACTTCGTCCTCGCCCGGAGCCCATTGAGCCACGTCTTGTACTGCTTGTCTTCTTTTTCCCGGCGCAGCCGTTCCACGATGCCTTTGTAGGCGTCCTCTGGGCTGATCCTGCCGGCCTTGCGCCTGTCCTCAAGCTTGAAGATGTGGAACCCGTAAGGGCTTTTTACAATCCCGCTCGTCCCGCCCTTCGTCAGGCCGAAGACCTCGTTGAACTCCGCGGGCATTTCCCCCCGTGCGAAGTATCCCAGGTCTCCGCCCTTCTCCGCCTCCGGCGCCGTCGATTTTACGCGCGCTACGGCGGCGAAGTCCGCGGCCTTGGACTGGAGCTCTTTCATCACCTCGCGCGCTTCCTCCTCGGTGGACACGACGATCTGGCGGACCCGGACCTGCTCGGGCCTGTCGAACTCAAAAGGATTCGCCTGGTAATACCTCTTCACCTCGGCCGCCGACACGGCAATGCGGCGGTTTACCTCGAGCGCCAGCAGCCGCTCGATCATCATGTCTTCCCAGACGTCGGACTTCCACTTCTCAAGATCGATCCCCTGGCCCGTAAGAAGGTCCGTCACGTCCTTGCCGTGTTCCTCCCGCAGCGCCTCGATCCGCTTGTTGATCTCGGGCAGGCCGATTTTGATGCGCTTCCGCTGCGCCTCGCGCAGCATCATCTTGCGCTCGATGAGCCGGTTGAGGAACTCCTCCATGACCGCCGGTTCGGCTTCCCGCTCCGGCTTGAAGCCCGCCCTGCTGAACCGCTCCTGGAACTCGGCAAGGGTAATGGGGTCCCCGTTCACTGTCGCCACGACCCTGACATCGGCCGAGACCGAAGGAGCGGGCGCCTCGGGCTTTTCCTCCGTCTTGTTCCTGCAGGAAAAAAATAGAAGCCCCAGCAAAAGCGCCGGGGCTATCATGTGTGCAAGCCTATTTGTTTTCATGGTCGACGTTCGGACCGTTACTTTTTGACATCCTCTTTGGCCTGGCCAGGCTGCGCCTTCAGGGTCGAGAGGTCCAGCTCCTTGGGCTTGCTGAATTCGGAGACCACGGCCTCCATGGCCTTATCGTCCACCGAGACCTTGGCCTTGGCCTTGAGCCCTTTCGCAAACTCGAGGTACTGGTCCCGCCGCTTTTCCTGCATGATCCTCATCTTCAGCTGCTGTTCCGCCTCTTTGAAGGTGACCTGTTTGCCCGCGGCGTTCTTCATCTTGTCCTTGTGCTCGTTGTAATAAGCGAGCGTTTCCTCGTCCGTGGGCGGGGCCACCTTGCTCAGCTTGTCGCCGATCTCTTTTTTCAGCACGCCGTTGAAGAGCTCGTTTTTGGCGTCATCCTGGATCCTGCGCTCCAGCTCCTTCCGGAGCATGTCCTGACGCTTTTTGAACTCGGCGTCCTTGTCGAGTCCCTGCCGCTTCGCTTCCTGGATCACCAGCTCGATCCCGATCAGGTCTTCAAGGAATTCCTTCCGCGCCTTCGGGTCCGAAACCACGGCCTGCTGCATCTGCGGCGCCAGGTCCTCCAGCTGCTTCTTGAAATCCGCGGCCGTGATCGAGCCGCGGTTCACCTTTGCCAGGACCGCGCCGTCCGATGATGACGACGTCTTGTTGCATCCGACGGCAAACAGGATGAGCGCGAGCATCGATGCTCCTACAGCAAGTTTCGATCTGTTCATGAAATGATTTCCTCCAGTGAGTGTATTTATGCCTTTAGGACCAGATGTGGTGCGTGGATGATTGATGACCGTTTGAGTTTATAACACACTACAGCAATTCCTGCAAGCACTTTTTCACCGTTTCTGACGCGGTTTTGAGCGATTCGTCGGGAAGAACGGCGACGAGCGTGTATTCCGGAATCAGCCTGATCCTCCCCTTGTTCTTCCTGAGAAGGACCATGACCCGGTCCGGAGAAACGTTCGCGTTCTGCGCAAAGGTGATGGTGAGGCTCTCTCTGCCGGCGTCGATCCTGGCGACCCCGGCCTTTTTGGCGACGAGCTTGACGCTCATGATCTCGAACAGGTTAGCCGCGGGCTCCGGCAACGCGCCGTAGCGGTCGCGAAGCCCGCCCTCGATGTCCCTGAGCTCCGCTTCATCGGACGCGCCCGAGATCTCCTTGTACGCAGCGAGCCGCAGGCTCACGTCGGCGATGTAATCTTCGGGGATGAAGGCCGAAGCGCGCATCGAGATCAGGGTATCGGCTTCCTGCTGGAGCTCCTCGCCCCGCAGTTCGGCCATGGCCTCCTCCATCATCTGGGTGTAGAGGTCGATGCCCACCGCAGCGATGTGGCCGGACTGCTGCTTGCCCAGAAGGTTTCCCGCGCCGCGCGTCTCGAGGTCCTGCGCCGCGATGCGGAAGCCCGCGCCGAGCTCGGACAACTCCTGGATCGCCCGGAGCCGCTTGCGCGCCGTGTCCGTGAGCGCCTCGTCCGCCGGGGCGAGAAGGTAGGCGAACGCCTTCTCCCTGCTCCGGCCCACCCTGCCCTTGATCTGGTAGAGGTCCGCGAGGCCGAACCGGTCCGCGCGGTTGATGATGATGGTGTTCGCCGTGGGGATATCGATGCCGGACTCGATGATCGTCGTGGTCACGAGCACGTTCAGCGCGCCGGAAAGGAATTTCGTCATCACGTCCTCGATCTCCTGTTCGCCCAGCTGGCCGTGGGCGATACCTACCCTGGCCTCGGGTGCGATGTTCCGGACGAAGTCGGCCATGCGCTCGATGCCGGCAACCCGGTTGTGCACGAAAAACACCTGGCCTCCGCGCTCGATCTCGTGCAGGATCGCTTCGCGGATCACCCGTTTGCCGAAGCGCGCGAGCACGACCTGGATCGCCTGCCGGTCGAGGGGCGGCGTCTGGATGATCGAGAGGTCGCGGATGCCGGCCAGCGACATGTGGAGCGTGCACGGTATCGGCGTCGCCGTGAGCGTGAGCACGTCCACCAGCTTTTTAAATTCTTTAATGCGCTCCTTGTGCTTCACGCCGAACTTGTGCTCCTCGTCCACCACGAGGAGCCCCAGGTTCTTGAAGACGATGTCCTTCTGGAGCAGGCGGTGCGTGCCGATCACCATGTCCACGGCGGCGCTTTTGAGACCCTTGAGCGTCTCCAGCTGCTCGGACTTCGTGCGGAAGCGCGAGAGCATATCGACGCGGACCGAAAAGGGGGCGAGCCGTTCGGAAAACGTGCGATAATGCTGGTCCGCAAGAAGCGTCGTGGGCACAAGCACCGCGACCTGCATGCCGTCCTCCACTGCCTTGAACGCGGCCCGGAGCGCGACCTCGGTCTTGCCGTACCCCACGTCGCCGCACACGAGCCGGTCCATGGGCCGCGGCCGCTGCATGTCGGCGAGCACGTCCTCGATCGCTTTTTGCTGGTCCGGTGTCTCTTCGTAGGGGAAGGCGGCCTCGAACTCGCGGTAGAGATTGTCGGGCGGCGTGAAGGAGGCGCGACTCTGGGCCTCTCGCGCGGCGTAGATGGCCACGAGCTCCTGAGCCATCGCGAGGATGTCCTTCTTCACCTTCTCCTTGGTCCGCGCCCATGCAGGCGCGCCGAGCCGGTCCAGCTTCGGGGCCGAACCCTCGACGCCGATGTACTTCTGCACCTTGTCGAGGCTGTAAAGCGGGACGTAGAGCTTCGCGTCAGGCTCGTAGCGGAGCGTGAGGAAGTCGGTCTCGAACCCGTCCACGCTTATGTGCGTCAGGCCCTGGTACTCGCCCACGCCGTAGTCCGTGTGCACGATAAAATCGCCGGGCTTGAGCTCTTTGAACGTGGAAAGGAAGGGGGCAGCCTTGGTCCGTGCCGCCGGGGGGCGGTGGACCTTTCTGCCGAAGATCTCCTCCTCGGTGATGAATACGAGGCCGGGCTCGTGCCACGCGAAGCCTTCCGAGAGCCTGCCGACGGACAGCGTGACCGGCCACGGCCCCTGGTCCTGGTCCGTCACGGGCGCCGCAATCGCAGCGCCGAGGCCGTATTCCATGAACAGCTTCTTGATCCTGCCGGCGGCCTCGTCGGTGCCGCAGACGATCGCCACGCGGTTATGCTCCCGGAGCCTCCTGAGCTTCTCGACAAGTCCGGACATCGTGCCCTCGACGGGTTCGCGCTCCTCCTCCCCTTCCCTTCCGATCGGCTTCGTGAGGCGGACGCTGAGCCACGAAGAGGACTTCGTGTCCAGATGATGCCCGCCTGCGCCTGTTCCCAGGAGGCGGACCTCGAGCAGGGGAAACCGGGAAAGCCCTGAGTTCATGCCGTCCTGGTCCAGATACATCTCCGCGACCTCGGGCAGGACCCTTCCCTCTTCCCGTTCCTCCCGTCGCCCCTCTTCTACCTTGCGGGCAAATTCCGCGATTTCCTTATTGATGTCATCAGGCTCGATCAGCGCAAAGAGGCTGTTCTCCGGCGCGTACTTGAACAGGCCCTCCATATCATAGAAGAAAGGAGCGAGGAACTCGGCCCCGGGCGGGAAGATGCCCTCTTCCATTTGCCTGACAACATCGAGAGGCAAACCCTGTTCATCAGCGGATGCATTGAGCCGCTTTTTGAATCGTTCTGTCCCGGCATCGTTTACAATCAGTTCCCGCACCGGGAGCACCACGGCTTCCCTGATCTCCCCTGTCGAACGCTGGGTCTCGGGGTCGAACTCGCGAAGCGACTCGATGACGTCGCCGAAGAATTCCAAGCGGACGGGATTTTCGTGCAAGGGCGAGAAAAAATCGATGATCCCTCCCCTTCTGCTGAACTCGCCCACGCGGGTGACCAGTGAGGCTGATTCATAGCCAGTTGATGCGAGTGAGGCCGCGAGAATGTCGGGATCGAGCCGCGTGGTCATGGTTATGGTGCTGACCGAGCCGGCAAAGAGCTCCCACGGAGGGAGCTTCTGCATCAGGGCGGGGGCCGGGACCGCATAGATGCCGGGACTCCCGGAGATGAGACTGTAGAGGAAGCGCATGCGCTCGCCCACGGTGCGGCTGTCGGGCGAGTCCGCCTCGAAAGGCAGCACACCCCAGGAGGGAAAGAGGGAGATGGGAGGATTTTCCTTGCCTGTTTTTTCTTCGGCAGCGAAAAGACCTTTTGTCCCCGCGAAGAATTTCAGGTCCTCGACAAGCGCCTCGGCCGCCTCCTCGGAAGCGGTGACCACAAGGACTGGTCTTTGCGACTCCTGCAGCAGGCCGAATAAAAAGAGGGCCTTGGAGGCCCCCCAGAGTTCGCTCACTTCTATCGTCTTCTTGCCCGCCCGGATGTCGCTCAGCACAGGCAGAATAATGTCGTTAAGGCTTTTCATGGACAAAAACACTATAACACAGCATGGCGGCTAATTCAATCCGCTCGCGTCCTCCCTTGTTCCCACGCCATGGCCCTCTCGTAATCCCTGAAGAGCCTTTCTCTTTTCCGGAACTCCCTCGAATGGACGCTTCTCCGTTTTCCCGTAAGGGTCATGCCCATGGCGGCATGGAGCATTTCATGATACACGACGAAAGCGACGTAATACCGGGGAACCGCCTTCCTGTCGAGCACCGGGTTGATCCTGATCGTGTTCGACCGCTCGCTGTAGCTCCCGAGGGTTCTTTTCCGGACGGCGTAGCGCGGACTTCTTGAGCCCCAGGTAATTACCGCGTCGATCTCTCCCCCGAAGTATTCTTCGTTCGTTTCATGGAACAATTCGCGGAGGTCAAAGAACCTGCCGAGTGTCTTTACCGGGACCTTTTTCGGCGGCTTCGGAGGGATTCGTTCCCGGTTTTCACGGACAAAACCATGGAAACAAGACATCCCGCCTTTTCTGTTTTTCAGAAAAGAGACGATCTCGTCGAGCACCCGGTTTTCCGCGGACAGAAACATCCGGTGAAGCCGGACGCGCAGGACTCCGCCCTGAACCCTCGCCGAAAGCATGCTTGATGAGTTTTCGGTAAGCACGAGAGAGACCGGCCTGCTCAAGCGTTCCTCCAGATATTGCCGGAAAGAACTTTCGGTGTGGCTAAATGGAAGGGTCAGTTGACCATCTGTTGTATCTTTTTCCATAATTATACTTGCCCGTCACCCTGATTCTCTCCCCATCATGGACAGGTTTGAGTGAGGGCGATCACCGTCATTTTATTCTTTATCTAAGCAACAAATTCTACTATACTTTACAAAGTCGGGCAATGTATTATTCCTGAACTATGCGGAATTAAGCCAGAAGAACCAGAAGTTAAGATCGATACGCCTTACGGGGCTACGGCTTAGCTGCCGCATCGGCTCGGCAAGCTATCGCTTTACGCCATCGACAGTCTCTGCGGTTATGACCGCATAACTTTTTGAGTGAGGGATAAATATGTGGAAGTGCATTATATGGGTTTTGGTTTGCTTGCTGCTTGCAGTTGGCTTAGTTGGATGCGACGGAAGGTCTACCTCCGCCGATACCAACAATGCAACTGGGGGCGGCAGTTATTCTATAGCGGCCCCGGTTTTCTTGGACACGAAAATATGTTAAAACATATGTCCAAGGAGGCCGTTAAATGGAAAAAGGTGCTAAGCCGTCAGATTCACCCGAAGTTATTCGCTGGACTGTCAGCCGCAAGAAGGAAGTCGTCC
>JAXIPA010000229.1:0-5012 GCA_045403145.1 Nitrospirota bacterium
CATCGGCAACTCCGGGCCTTTGGACAGGGAGCTCGAGGAGACAATCGTCCGGAATGATCTTGTCTGCGCCGCGGTGCTCTCGGGCAACCGGAACTTCGAAGCCAGGATTCATCCGAATCTGCGCGCAAATTTTCTGATGAGCCCTCCCCTCGTGGTGGCCTTTGCCCTTGCGGGTACGGTGCTCTGGAACCCCGATACGGAGCCCCTCGGCATTGACAGGGACGGCAAAGAGATCTACTTGCGGGACATCTGGCCGACGAGCGCGGAAGTGGCCGGTCTGATGAAGTATGCCGTTGACCCCGACACCTTCCGGCGTCTCTACGCGGATTTTATCGATGATTCCCGGTTATGGAACAGCATCCCGTCGGCTTCGGGAGATGTGTATCCCTGGCCGAAATCTACATACATAGCCGAACCGCCCTTCTTCGAGGACTTCACCATGCAGCCCGGCAGCCCGGATGATATCCCCGGCGCGAGGACCCTGGCTATCTTCGGCGATTCGCTCACGACCGACCACATCAGCCCTGCCGGCTCCATCAAGGAGACGTCGCCCGCGGGAAGGTACCTTCTCGATCTGGGAGTACCGAAGACCGACTTTCAAAGCTACGGTACGCGGAGGGGTAATCACGAAGTCATGATCCGCGGGACCTTCGGCAACGTGCGGATAAAAAATCTTCTGATGCCGCCGAAGTCTGACGGGACCCGCGTGGAAGGGGGCGTCACCCTGTTCCAGCCCTCGGGCGAGCAGATGTCCATTTATGACGCCGCGATGAAGTATCTTGCTCAAGGAACCCCAACCGTTGTGTTCGGCGGCGAGGAATACGGCACGGGATCGTCGCGCGATTGGGCAGCTAAAGGGACCCGGCTTCTCGGGATCAGGGCTGTCATCGCAAAAAGCTTCGAGCGGATCCACCGCGCGAACCTGGTGGGTATGGGGGTTCTGCCCCTGCAGTTCAAGGCCCAGGATTCCGTACAATCGCTCGACATCCGGGGAGACGAGGAGTTCGATATCCTGGGGCTGAACGACATTAAACCGCAGCAGGAAGTCACGATGAAAATCAGGGACCGGGACGGAGCAGTGCGCGAGGTTACTCTTCTTTCGCGCATCGACACGCCGATCGAGGTCGACTACTATCGACACGGTGGGATTCTTCCGTATGTCCTTCGGGAGTTGATCGTGGGGACGTGACAAAAAAAAATAATAGAGAACGAGGAAGACCTTTTCACCGCGAAGTCGCGAAGGACGCGAAGAAAAACATGACCTTGGAATGGAAATGTTACTTACCACCAGGGTGAACCTGGTTGTATCCCGAACTATTTTCCTCTGCGACCTCTGCGTTCTCTGCGGTTAAACGCTTTTTTAGGACTAAAGATCTTAAGGGGGGGTATCATGGGCAAGTATGACGATCTTTTTCATAGGAGCATCAAGGACCCCGAAGGGTTCTGGGGAGAGGCCGCGCAGGCCATAGCGTGGAGCAAAAAATGGGACAAGGTCCTCGACGACTCCGGCAAGCCCTTCTTTCGCTGGTTTTCCGGCGGCGAAATGAACACCTGCTACAACGCACTCGACCGGCACGTGGAATCCGGCAGGGCAGACCAGGTGGCACTCATCTATGACAGCCCCGTCACCGGTGTCATCCAGAAGATCACCTACCGACAAATGCTCGACGAAGTTTCCCGGTTCGCCGGTGCTTTAAAAAAGCTGGGGGTACAGAAGGGCACCACGGTCATCATCTACATGCCGATGATCCCCCAGGCCGCTGTTGCCATGCTCGCCTGCGCCCGCCTCGGCGCTATTCATTCCGTGGTCTTCGGCGGATTCGCCCCTCACGAACTCGCCATAAGGATCGACGACGCCAAACCGAGGGTCGTAATCTCTGCGTCCGGCGCCAAGGAAGTGAACAGGATCATCGAGTACAAGCCCCTCCTGGACAAGGCCATTGAAGAGGCCGTTCACAAGCCCGAGAAATGCATCATCTATCAGCGGCCGTTTGTTAAGGCGCCCCTGACAGCAGGCAGGGACCTGGACTGGGAAGAACTCGTGAAGACGACGGAACCCGTTGGCTGCACGCCTGTCAAGGCCACGGACCCGCTCTATATCCTGTACACGTCCGGCACCACGGGAAAACCGAAAGGTGTTGTGCGCGACAACGGCGGCCATGCCGTCGCGCTCCGCTGGAGCATGGAATACATCTACGGGGTGAAGCCGGGCGATGTATACTGGGCCGCCTCCGACGTGGGCTGGGTCGTGGGGCACTCTTATATCGTCTATGGGCCGCTGCTCGCCGGCTGCACCACCATCCTTTATGAAGGAAAATCCGTCGGCACCCCCGACGCGGGCGCGTTCTGGAGGGTCATTTCGCAGCACAATGTAAAAGTCATGTTCACCGCGCCCACGGCCTTCCGCGCCATCAAGAAGGAAGACCCGAACGGTGAGCTTGTGAAGAAGTACGACCTCTCGGGATTCAGAACGCTCTTCCTTGCCGGCGAGCGGCTCGATCCCGACACTTACCATTGGGCGCACAACCTTCTCCACAAGCTGGTCATAGACCACTGGTGGCAGACGGAGACCGGCTGGCCCATCACGGCGAATTGCATGGGCATCGAACAGTTCCCGGTGAAGCCGGGTTCGTCCACCAAACCGGTGCCGGGATTCAACGTCAAGATCGTGGACCCGAACGGCAAAGAACTCGGGCCGACGCAGGAAGGGCTCGTAGTCATAAAGCTCCCCCTCCCGCCGGGCACGCTCCCTACGCTCTGGAACGCGGACCAGCGGTTCCTCGAGTCCTACCTGAAACCTTACCCCGGCTACTACTTCACGGCGGACGGCGGGTTCATCGACGAGGACGGCTATGTCTTCATCATGGGCCGGGTCGACGACGTGATCAACGTCGCGGGCCACCGGCTCTCTACCGGCGAGATGGAAGAGGTGGTCTCCACGCACAAGGACATCGCGGAATGCGCGGTCATCGGCGTCCACGACAGCCTCAAGGGACAGGTCCCTCTCGGGCTCTGCGTGCTGAAGGCCGGCGTGAGCAAGAGCGACGAGGAAATCAGGAAGGACCTTACGCAGATGATCAGGAACACCATCGGGCCAATCGCCTGTTACAAGGAGACCGCGGTGGTGAAGCGGCTGCCGAAAACGCGCTCCGGAAAGATCCTGCGGGGCACCATGCGCAAGATCGCCGACGGAGAACCCTACTCCATGCCGTCGACCATCGACGACCCGGCGACACTATCCGAGATCGAAGAAGCTCTCCGGGGCATCGGGCACTGTCAGAAATCTCAGGAATGAATAATGGTGATGGACGGACGAGAGATGAAGGAGAGGGACGATGGAAGCCGGCTTTAAACTCGGAGACTTCGAGCTTACGTGGCTGAACGGGGGGAGGTTCGAGCTGGACGGCGGCGCCATGTTCGGCGTCGTGCCGAAAGTATTGTGGCAGAAGAAATATCCTGCGAACGAGGAAAACTACATACCCCTCGTGGCCTGGCCGATTCTGGTAAAGACCGCGAAGGCGCTCGTCCTGATCGAATCAGGCCTCGGCAACAAGCTCACGGACAAGCAGAAAAAAATCTTCCGGGTGCAGGAGGAGTGGTCTATAGAGTCGGACCTGAAACAACTCGGCCTCGGTCGCGAGGACATCGATTATGTTATTCTGACGCATTACGACTTCGACCACGCGAGCGGTGTCATCATGCAGGACAAGGACGGGAAACTCGTAATCACGTTCCCGAGGGCGAAACACATCCTCCAGAAGAAAGAGTGGGAGGACGTCCTGAACCCTAATATAAGGTCCATTAACACCTACTGGCCGATAAATAATGAACTGCTGCGGGAAAATAAAAATCTGGAACTCGTTGACGGAGAGGCTGAGATCGTGCCGGGAATTCGGGTGATCCGCACAGGAGGACACAACGAAGGCCACCAGCTCGTGAGGATGGAATCAAAGGGCGAACGGGCGTTTCATCTGGGAGATATCCTGCCTACCCATGCCCATTTCAATCCCCTCTGGGTCATGGCCTACGACAACTATCCCATGGACTCCATTGCCATGAAGGAGAAGTGGATCAAGACGGCCATCTCTGAACAGGCATGGTTTACGTTTTATCATGATGCCTTCGTGCAGGCATGCAAGTTCGACGAACAGGGGAACATGGTGGAGAAGTTCGGATAGGAAGAGGCTCTTCGCCACAGAGAACACACACTACATTAAAGTGCTTTACAAACAAAAAGCTTAATTTTGAATCAAGTTTTAAGTAAATCAAAAAGCATTTACCGCGAAGGGGCGAAGAGCGCGAAGGAAACCATGGGACAAAATCTTTTTTCTTGTTTGAACCCGATTCAAATCTTGCTTTCCTCGCGTCCTTCGCGCCTTCGCGGTTCCAAGGTGTTGATTTTTTCACCGGTCTGAGGCGATGCCTCGTTAAGGTTTGGTTTTATCCGTGCAAATCTGTGTCCACCCGTGGCTAATTCTGCTTCTTCTTTGAGAGGAATCAACATGATCATCGCCAACGAAGAAATAAAAGAACTGCTCGCTGAGATCCCCGAAGGCCACAAGCACCTCCGGACCACAATCCTCCTCCACGACGGCTGCGAATTCATTTTTCAGGAAGCCACGATCGCCAACCTCGTCCGGGCGTACCTTACCATCAAAACCCATCCCCAGAAGACCGGCATCAAGCTTGTCGGAAAGAGGCTGTCGGACAAAAAGGACGGCTTCGCCGACTGGCAGCTCGTGGAAGCCGATGAAGGACCCTGAAAAAACCTATTGCCGCGAAGGGACACGGATGTTCCGAAACATCAAGGATGGAACATGGCATGAATGAACACGATAAAGTTGCCGGTGTCGATTTATCGCAGCAGACAGCCATGCTCCGTCTGATTTCGGGCTTCTGGCTTTCCCGGGCGCTCTCCGTCGTTGTCAAGCTTGGCATCGCCGATCTGCTGAAAGAGGGACCGAAGAGCATCGATGAGCTGGCCCAGGCCACGAAAACGCACGCCCCCTCGC
>JAXIPA010000073.1:0-14851 GCA_045403145.1 Nitrospirota bacterium
ACCCGAAGCTGCCCCCGATGAATTCAGTAAGGGAAATGCCGTTCGCCAGTGCGCCGAGCAGCGTCCCCGCAAGGGCCCCGAAGATCAGGACAACGACGATGACCATGACTAGGGTCCGCGAGGACGCCGCCCTCTTCAAGAGCGGCATTGCGGCCGCGGTGCTGAAAAAAATGGAGAAGCCTATGCATTGGGAAAAGATAAGGCTCGGGACGAACCCCCGGCCGAAATGGATGGCCGTAAGGACAACAGCGATGACGGTGTTGATGACGAAATTGGCGAGGACCCTTTTCAGGAGATGCGCGGGTGTGAACAGCTTATCGTCTATTGAGATCAGGTTGTAGGGCATATGGGCGTTTTGCTTCCGCGATTTTCCTGGGTCGTTTAACGGTGTAACCGACTCGGGTACAGAATTCCGGAAATAAATGCATTAACGGTGCTCAGTTGTGCGTTAGTGCGTGTCGTCGCCTCAATGCATTTCAATGGAGATGTCAGGAGCAAGGCCGTCTAGAGTGCGTCCGTTCGAATCGGATGCCCTAAAATGTACGATGAGGAAATCGGCGGCGCTTGGCGTCGAGCCTGCGGCAATATCGCAATTCGCCGTAAAGAATTCTCCCATGCCGAATCCGGAAACCGTGATCATCCCGATGTGGACCGTGCCGGGCACATTGGCATTGACGGCAATGAGTGGATTTGCCGCTGCGGCAACTCCCGACGGAGCGGCATCGCGAACCGTCGCACCGGCTGGCAGCTGAACCGTCACATCGATTGCCGCAATCGTCGCACCTGGAGCTGTCGTGGAGAGTCTGAGTACAGCCTGAGTAGGCTGGATAGCGCCGTTCCCGCCGCTCCCCCCACAACTGACAGCGGCGATCACGACGATAGGCACGAGCAACAGCACTGCGAACTTCATATTCCCCATGGCACGCTCTCCTCTGATGCTTCGAACGCTTTAATCCATGAAGTTTTCATGATTGTATGCGCAAGGACTTAATTGTTTGATCGGGGGTCTTAGGGAAGCTCACACTCCATGTTGGCGAGTTCCTTCGAGAACATCTCGTAGTTGACGGAATAATCGACCGGGCACTCGATGAGGACGACCGTCTTCAGCGAGAACGCCTTTCGCAGCATCGACGACAGGTCGTCGCCCTTGTTCACTTTCATCCCTACCGCGCCGTAGCTCTCCGCGTATTTCACGAAATCGGGGTTTTTGTAGTCGAGTCCAAAGTCCGCGAATCCCTTGGCCTGCTGCTCCCACTTGATGAACCCGTAGGCGTTGTCGTTCAGGAGCAGCACGACGACGGGAATGTCGTACCTGAGCGCGAGCTCCAGCTCCCGGGAGTTCATCATGAACCCGCCGTCCCCGACCACGGCGAGCACATTCCGGTCGGGCCTGACCAGCTTGGCGGCGATTGCGGAGGAGAGCCCCGCGCCCATGGTAGCGAGGGCATTGTCCAGCAGGAAGGTGTTGGGCTTGTACGTGCGGTATAACCGCGAGAACCACAATTTATAGATGCCGTTGTCCAGCGTCAGGATGTCGTCGTGGGAGAGGACCTCCCGCACGCGCGAGACCACTTCCTTCGGGGTCGGGGGATACTGTTTCTTGAAATCGAGCGTCAGTTTCCTGTCCAGGAACTGCCGGACGGTCCTGAACTGCTCTCCGCCTTTCCTGCCCGCGACCAGTTCGCCGAGCTGCCGAAGTGAACACGAAATGTCGCCGATGACCTCGATGTCCGGATTGTAGTACCGGTCCACGTCGGCCCCGGTGAAATCGATGTTGATGATCTTCTTGTCGAGGTTCCGGTTCCAGACGTAGGGAGGATATTCAACGATGTTGTACCCGATCGTGAGGATGAGGTCTGCGCAGTCGATCCCGCAGTTGACGTAATCGCGGCGGTGGATGCCCGTGGCGAAGAGGCTGTATTCCGACTCGTCGGACAGCACGCCCTTGCCCATCTGGGTGTGCACGGCGTGGATGCCGGTCTTTTCAATGAACTGCATGAGCTGCCGGGTGATGAGGTTCCGGTTCGCTCCCGACGAAAGCATGATGAGGGGCCGCTCAGCCTTGCTGATCAGCTCTGCCGCGCGCATCAGGGCCTTCCCGTCGGGCGCGGGCCTGCGAACGAGCCCCCGCTTCTGCACTTTCGCGTTCGTCTCGCTTTCCGCGACGTCCTCGGGCAGCTCGATGTGCACCGCCCCCGGCCGCTCGGCCTGCGCCAGCTTGAAAGCGTTCCGGAGAACAGTCGGTATCGTCCCCGGGTCGATGATGGTTTCCGACTCTTTCGTGACGGGCCTCATGATGCTGACGATGTCGATGAGCTGGAACCGGGCCTGCCGGTTGCCGCGCACCGCCTTCTGGCCCGAAATCGAAATGAGCGGCGCTCCGATGAGCTGCGCATGGGCCACTCCGGTCACGAGGTTCGTGGCGCCCGGCCCGAGCGTGGAGAAACACACGCCCGCCTTTCCCGTGAGCCTGCCGTAGGTCGCGGCCATGAACGCCGCGGTCTGCTCGTGACGGGTGATGATGACCCTGATCTTCGATGTGCGCAGGGATTCCAGGAAATCGAGATTCTCCTCGCCGGGGAGGCCGAAGACATACTCAACGCCTTCTTCTTCAAGTTGCCGTACGAACAGGTCGGAGGCTTTCATATATGATGAAACCTTTCAAATTCGAATTTGCCACAGAGGGCACAGAGATCACAGAGAAAACCTATCTATGTATTTTGGCTTCGGTATTTTTTACAATTTTGCAAATGCAATTTCATCAATCCTCTTGCAATCCTTTTTTTGCAACAGGGACACGAAACACAACAGGGAACAGGGTGAACGACAATACGGCCAGCCTTATGGCAAGGGCATTCACATATCCCTTCCATGCTCTCATCTGTCACGCCACCCCATGTTCGTACCATCCCACCCGGTCCAATGTTGATTTTTCTTTTCTCTGTGTTCTCTGCGATCTCTGTGGCAAAATGGCCTCTTATTCTTTTACGACTACCGTCTTGACGTTCACGAACTCCTTCAGTCCGTAGTGCGACAGTTCCCTGCCCACGCCGGACTTCTTCACGCCGCCGAAGGGCAGCCGCGGGTCTGATTTCACCATGTCGTTGATGGCGATGAAGCCTGCCTCGATCTTCCCTGCGACCCGCTCCGCGCGTTCCGTGTTCCTGCTCCAGACTGCCGCGCCGAGGCCGTATTCCGTGTTGTTCGCCGCGCGGATTGCCTCGTCCTCGCTCTTGACGATGATGACCGGCGCAATGGGCCCGAAGACCTCCTCGGTAAGGACCTTCATGTTCTTCGTCGTATTATAGAGGGCGCAGGGCGCGAAGAAAAGCCCTTTCTTGACAGGCAGAGCCATCTGCACGATTTCCGCGCCTTTTTTCATGGCGTCCTTGAGCTGCTCGTTCAGCGAGTCCATGATGTCCCGCCTCGCCATCGGGCCGACGTCGGTCGTCTCGTCCATGGGATCACCGAGCTTCAGTTCCTTGAGCCGCGCCTCGAAATGCTTCTTGAACTCCTCCGCCACCGTGTCCATGACGATGAATCGCTTCGCCGCGATGCAGCTCTGGCCCGCGTTGATCACCCGCGCGTTGGCCGCCATCCTGCCAGCCCTCTCGACATCGGCGTCATCGAGGACGATGAAGGCATCGGACCCGCCCAGCTCGAGCACGAGCTTCTTGATCTTCCTCCCCGCATGTGCGCCGACCTCTTCACCTGCCTTGTTGCTGCCCGTCAGGGACACGGCGTCCACCCGGTCCTCATCGATGAGCCGGAGCGCCTCGGACGCGCTCACGAGCAGGGTCTTGAACACGCCCTCGGGGAAGCCCGCTTTCCGGAAGGAATCTTCGATAGCGAGCGCCGTCATCGGTACATTGGACGCATGCTTCAGTACGACGACGTTGCCGGCCGCGATAGCCGGGACTCCGAACCGGAACGCCTGCCAGAACGGAAAATTCCAGGGCATGATCGCGAGCACGACGCCCAGGGGCTGGAACATGGCATAGCTCTTCTTCGCCTCGGTCTTGATCTCTTCGGGCCTCAGGAATGAAGCTGCGTTCTCGGCATAATAGTCCGAGAGCAGGGCGCATTTCTCGACCTCCGCGAGCGAATCCTTGATGGGCTTGCCCATTTCCCTCGTGATAAGTTCGGCATAGGCCCTTTTTTCGGCCCTGAGCACCCCTGCCAGCTTCCTGAGATAGTTCACCCGGTCCGCGACGGGAATGTCCTTCCACTTCGAGAAGGCCTGTCTTGATGCGGCGATATGGCCGTTGACCTCGTCCCGGTCCATGAGATCGAACTCCTGCATCACCTCTTCCGTATAAGGATTGATGGATTGTATCTTCATCCCTTTTTTCTTAAAGGATGCGATCGATTGCACTTTCATTTTTTTCACCCCCCGTTTGGAGGACACTGCGCGGACCCTTTTAGCTTTTTTCTCTTTTTTTTGTGCCTTCTTCACTGCCTTCTTGGCTGCCATCTACGTCCTCCATGAAAAGTTCAGAGTTCTCAGTTCAAAGTTCAGAGTAAAAGCTTTTCCGCTGTTCCGCATTCCGCATTCGCCATTCCGCATTCGCCTCACATCACTTCCGCTGCGAGATCGGTTCGTAGGTGCACCCTGTCCTGCCGCAGTAATTCCCGACATACTCCGAAGAAGGCCGGTACAGCGCCGGTTTTCCTTGCGCGTCGCCGAACTTCTCCTCGATGATATGCGCCGTCCACCCCGCGCTCCGTGCGATCGCAAAGACCGGGGTCATCAAGTCGTGCGGAATGCCCATCATGTGGTACACCGGCGCGCTGTAGAAATCCACGTTCGGCTTGATCGTGGTCTTGCCCCGCTTCTCGAACTCGGCAACAGCCGCCTCCTCGATCCGGGCCGACAGCCCGCACCACTGCCCCTGCCCCGTTTTTTTGCCGATCCTGGGGCACATATCCTTCAGAAACCGCGCGCGGGGATCGTGCGTTTTGTACACCGCATGGCCCATCCCCATGATCTTCCGGCCGCTGTCGAGCTCGTTTTTCACCCATCCTGCGACGTCCTTCTCATCCTTAAGCTCAAGCAGCATCTTCATCACCTGCGCGTTCGCTCCGCCGTGGAGGCTTCCGGAAAGGGCCCCCACGCCCGCAGCCACCCCGGCGTACATGTGCGCACGCGTGGACACGACCTCGCGGCACGCGAAGGTAGACGCGTTGAACGAATGGTCTGCATGGAGCACCAGCGCCGTGTCGAGATCGCGGCTGATCTCCGCGTCGGGAAGGGTCCCTTTCAACTGCCACAGGAAATTTGCGGCATGGGACAGCCTTTCATCCGCAGGCAGCGGTTCATGCCCGTTCCGTATCCGGTCCCAGCCCGCAGCGATCATGGGTATGCGCGCGATGAGCCGTATGGCTTTTTCGATGTTCGCCTCTCTCGTGTCCGTTTGCAGCTCGCGGTCTGCCATGGCAAGGAGCGGTATCGACGCCTGGAGCACATCCATCGGAAGTGACGACTTCGGCAGCTTTTTGAGGCTGTCGAACACAAACCCCGGAAGCTCCCGTGCTTCAGCAAGGCTGCGCTTGAAATCCGCGAGCTGCTCTTCTTTCGGCAGGGAGTCATGCAGAAGCAGGTACGCCGTCTCCTCGAAGGTCGAATTCTGCGCAAGCTCCTCGATCCGGTAGCCGCGGTAGATGAGCACGCCGTTCTCACCGTCGACGTGCGAGATCTTCGTGTCAGCGACGGTCACGCCGCGCAGGCCGGTATTCTTCACCTTCTCGAGGTCAACCATCTTCTGTTCACCTGTTGGTTCTTTTTTTTGAGCTAAAGCCGCCATATGATCACCTTGCTTTCCTAAACCGTGGCACGGTATTCAGCCGTAATCAAAAAATTCTGTCATCCCCGAATTGTTCTCTCGGGGAACTGGTGTTCCTGCGTCAAAAAAACCATATTCCCGATTGATGCGTTCGGGAATGACAACGTGCAGGCTCTGAAAAAACCCTCATGCCTTCACCAGCAACTCTTCCTTCACTGCATTAAGCGTCCCGCCCGCCAGCAGGTGCTTCCTCTGGCGGTCAGAGACATCCAAAATCGTCACGATCGTTGCGCCGTCAACCTCGACAGGAATCTCCCGGTCGCCCCGTTCGATCCTGTTCCGGACGTCGGGAAACCTCACCTTCGTCCCCCTGCTCAGACGGAGATAGTCCCCGGGGTCCTTGAAGGTGAGCGGGAGGACGCCAAAATTGCAGAGGTTGGACTTGTGGATACGAGCGAAGCTCTTTACGATTTTCGCGCGCAC
This sequence comes from Nitrospirota bacterium, assembly GCA_045403145.1. Taxonomy (GTDB): domain Bacteria; phylum Nitrospirota; class UBA9217; order UBA9217; family UBA9217; genus JAJYKN01. The sequence goes on from JAXIPA010000073.1 coordinate 6,267, forward strand.
ACCAAGAAAGCGCGGGGCAAGGGCCGCATGCTCCCGGCTCGACCCCTGACCATAGTTCTCACCGCCGACGACGATTACCGTGCCACGCGCTGCGCATTCCGTCGCAAAATCAGGATCGATCTGGGAGAACACGAACTTGCTGATTGCCTCGATGTTCGAGCGGAGCGGAAGCACCCGGCTGCCTGCCGGCATGATGGCATCCGTGGAAATGTTGTCCCCGACCTTCAGAACTACCTCCGCCTCAAGCGAGTCGGGCAGCGGCTTGAGCTCCGGTAATGCCTTGATGTTCGGGCCGCGCACGACAATGGTCTTTCTCAGCTCTTCCGACGGAAAGACGATGGATTTCTCGTCGATGAGGTATTTCTCCGGGTCTTCGATCCTCGGATACTCCATCTCAGCGGCCAGGTCCCGCGGGTCCGTAATGACACCTTTTAAGCCAGCTGCCGTGGCCGTCTCCGGAGAGCAGAGATAGACCTTGTCGTCCTTTGTTCCGCTCCTCCCCGGAAAGTTCCGCGGGAATGTCCGGAGGCTCACCTCTCCCGTGCCCGGCGCCTGGCCCATGCCGATGCATCCCTGGCAGCCCGGTTCATGCAGCCGCACCCCGGACGAGAGATACGCGAGGAGCCCTCCCCCCTGCATCACATTTTCGAGGACCTGCCGGCTTCCGGGGTTCACGTGAAAGTTTGTTTCGGGATGGACACGCCTGCCTTCGAGCATTCTGGCGGTCACCATGAGGTCTCGGTACGAGGAGTTCACGCTGCTGCCTACGATCACCTGGTCCACCCTGGCGCCTGCCACTTCACGCACCGGGACCACGTTCCCCGGCGACGACGGCTTCGCAATGAGCGGCTCGATCTTCGCAAGGTCGAGTTCCGCGTATTCGTCGTACTCCGCGCCCTCGTCCGCGGAAAGCGGGACCCACGCATCGCCCCTGCCCTGGGCAATAAGATACGCCCGCGTGCGCTCATCGGACGGGAAGATTGAGGTCGTGGCGCCTGTTTCCGTGCCCATGTTGCCGATGGTTTCGCGGTCCGTGGCGGATAGAGAATTCACGCCCGGGCCGTAGTACTCGATGATCTTGCCCACGCAGCCCTTGACGTCATACCTGCGGAGCATCTCCAGGATCGCGTCCTTGGCGCTCACCCAGTCGGGGAGCCTGCCCAGGAGCTTCACCCCGAGCACCTTGGGGCACGGGAGATAATAAGGATACCCCGCCATGGCCAGTGCTACATCAAGGCCGCCCGCGCCGATGCCGAGCATGGACACCCCTGCCGCGCCCGGAGTATGGCTGTCCGCGCCCAGGAGCGTCTTACCCGGAACACCGAAGCGCTCCATGTGGACCTGGTGCGAGACCCCGTTGCCCGGTTTGCTGAAATGGATGCCGTACCGGGCCGCTGTCGTCTGGAGGAACTTGTGATCGTCTGCGTTTTTATTGTCCGTCTGGAGAAGGTTGTGGTCCACGTACTGTGCCGCAAGTTCGGCCTTCACCCGGTCGAGGCCAAGGGCCTCGAACTCAAGCATCGCGAGAGTGCCGGTCGCGTCCTGCAGCAGGGTATGATCGATCCTGATCGCGATCTCCCTGCCCGGAACCAGCTCTCCCTCCACCAGATGGGCTGCGAGGATCTTATGAGTAAGGTTTTTTTTCATGGATTACTCCGAAAAGCCGCTTCTTCAATGGCCTTCAGCAGCCGGCGCGGAAAAAACCTCAAATCCAGACATGTTTACTCCCTGATCCTGCGAACAGCTGTTTTATATTTCCTCTCTATCATTTTACCACAGTTTGCAGGGGAAGGCGCCGGCGCCTCTCCTTCATGTGAATGCGGGATTATCGTTGGTTTTGAGAGGATATTCCGCGCGCCTCAGTAGTCGATCCCCTTCTGCGGCTCGATGTCCTTGCGGTACGCGTGCTTGATCTCCCGCATTTCGGTGACCGTGTCCGCCCGCTCGATGATGTCCGGATGGGCGTCCCGGCCTGTCAGGACCAGGTGCATGAGCGGAGGCTTGGCGTCTATCAGCTCCATAACCTGGGGGAGGTCGACGAGCTTGAGATGAAGCGCATTATTGACCTCATCGAGGACCACTATGTCGAATGCGCCCGAGGCGATCTTCTCCCTCGCAATCCGGAGTGCGTCCTGCGCATCGGCGCGGTGTTCCTTATAGGGATAGGGATTTCCCTGGATGCCGCAGAACCCCTTCCCCGTGAGGTGGATTTCCACGTTCGGTTCGAGCTTCCTGATCCCATCCAATTCGCCCGCATACATATCTCCTTTCATGAAATGGACAATGCACACCTTCATGCCGTGGCCCGCGGCGCGAAGGGCCATGCCCAAGGCCGACGTCGTCTTTCCTTTTCCGTACCCCGTGAGCACGACGACAAGCCCGACTTTCCTCTTAGGCTCAAGGTACTGGAGCGCCGGTTTTTCCTCGCTGTGTGTTTGCGTCATACGCCCCTTTCTTGATTTGCTACGCGGCCTTTTTTGCGCCGCCGGTCTTGTGTGAGAGGAGGGCAGCGATCCGGTATCTCCTCTCCGCGAACCAGCGGTACGCAATCCGCGACAGCGGTCCGGCCCCCGGCAGCCTGAACAGCGGGGCTGCAAAACGATAACGCCTGAGCCGCGTGAAAATTTCAGGCAGCGCCTTTTCACCGACGAAGATCTTGCCATCGGGGAGCACCAGGTGCATGGCTTTCATGCATTCGTCCGGCTCGACTCCGGGAAATTGTTCGCGCATCCCTTCCGCCTGACAAGGCAGCATCTCAAAGGAGCCCTCGATCTCATTCTCACTGATCCATCTCACTGTCCCGGAACAGATGGGACACGATCCGTCAAAAATCAGCGTCGCCCGCTCCTTCTCTTTTTGCATAAAGCCCTCTTTCCTGTCCCGCCTTGTCGCTCACGAAGAGAAACTGCGGCGTCCTCCATGCACTCATGCTTCGATAAACTCAGCAGTAAATATACATGCGCGCGATTTTCGGCAGCGACTCCGCGGAAACAGAGTAGGAACAGCGGTCGAAATCGCCCTTGAGCCCGTCCAGGGCCTGGACGAATTCGGACACCCGCAGATTCGGATGGGAGTTCACGCCGGCCTGGATCATGGGGATGCTCTTTGCTAAAAGCGCGCTTGCGCCCGCACACTCCTGCCGGACGTAGTGCTGAAAGGAACCGGCCGCCATGATCAATCCCTGGAGAAACCTTTTTTCATCCGCGTCATGTTCGCCCAGCCAGAGGGTTTCCCATGCCTCATGGGCATCGAAGTATTTGCCGCTATTGAAAAGGGAGATTCCCTTTTCAAGCGCGTCTTTGTCACTTTGTACGACATTCATAGTATCCTTCCTCTTTTCTCCAAAAAAAAGCCGGACTGCCTTATCGTGAAATCCTTCGGCAGTTCGGCCATCTTCCGTAAAGAGAAGATTCGTGACTTTCCGTCCCCTCCTCGCAGAGGGTTTAGCTTTATCGGGGGCGCCTATATCTGATTTATATATACCTCTCAGGTTTCATGCTGTCAAGACAGGTCGCGTGCGTCGTACGGAGCAGTGCGGCACGGTCAGCCATCGCCGCAATTTCCCGGCCCGGCGATCATGCCGCTCTGCGTTCGGACTGCGCGACGTACCCCCGGAAATCCTGCTCGATTCCCCTGATGAAATTCTCCCGCCGTTTCTTGAAAGAAAAGGTCTTGAAGTTTATATACGTCCGGTAGTCGAGAAAGAAGAAAATTTCGTAGCTGCTCACCGCAAGGGCGGACACGACAAAAATGTTCTTCAGCCTCATCAAATCCTGATGGACCCCGAAGGCCGCGCTAAATAGCCCTAGGACGGCCAGGACCAGTATGCCGAGAATCAGGTTGAACACCCTGAAAAATCTCCGCTCCAGTTCCCTGAACTCGACGGATTCCACATAGTCGAACAGCCTTCCGGCCTTGGCCTTGAATGTTTCCCAGTCACATTTCCGCGCGTAATAGAGAAGGGCCTTTCGGTAGTTGTCTACCTCCTGGTTGAACTGCTCGGCAAGTTCCCGCTTCATGCCACATCACCTGCGCTTTCCCTGATTTAGTACAACACGGGTGTTTTGAGCAGAATAATGCTCTATATTAATTTTAACAGCAAATATTATGCCGGGCTAGCATAGGCCTGAAGCATTTTTCAGAAGTTGAGCGATGAACAGGTTCACAATTTTTTCAACAGGATAGGTGCTTAATAATTTCCATGAGACAAAGGAAAAACAGTATTACTATAGTGGGCCAGATCGAAATGAGCGGGTCAAAATAGACTATGACATGCATGAGCTGATACTTTTTTTCTCGCTCAATGGAAACGCCTTGCACAAAAGAATATCTAAGCCGCAAATAACAGGCCGCGGCGTAAAGCAGGCACGAAAAATTTCTTGAGTTTTCGCCCGTAAAATACTATTATGAAACTTCGTTTTAACAGTTTTCTCACCATATTCCGCCCCAGGGAGACCACGAATGTCCAGAGCAGACAGATTTTTAAAGGCGTGCAGGCGCGAGCCGGTGGACTGCACACCGGTATGGATGATGCGCCAGGCAGGGAGATACCTGCCGGAATACCGGGAAATCCGGGCAAAGCACACGTTCCTTGAGATGTGCAAGACCCCCGAACTCGCGGCCGAGGTCACGATCCAGCCGATCCGGCGCTACGAGATCGACGCGGCCATCATCTTCGCCGACATTCTGCTTCCGCTCGAGCCCATGGGCATCGGGCTCGAATTCGCCAAGGGAGAAGGCCCGGTGATCCACAATCCCGTGCGCACCATGGCGGATGTGGAGAAACTCAGGCCCATCGACGCCGCGACGCAGATCGAGTACCTCATGAAGGCCATCAAGATCGTCCTGAAGGAACTCGCCGGGAAGGTGCCGCTCATCGGGTTCACGGGCGCGCCCTTCACGCTGGCCTCCTACATCATCGAGGGCGGCGGATCGCGGAATTACGAGCACGCCAAAGCCATGATGTTCGCCGAACCCAGAGCCTGGCACAAGCTCATGGAGCATCTGACCGGCGTGATCATCAACTACCTGAACGCCCAGATCGACATCGGCGTGCAGGTGGTCCAGATCTTCGACTCCTGGGTCGGCGCCCTCGGGCCCAGCGACTACCGGGAGTTCGTGCTGCCGCACCAGAAAAACGTGATCGCTGGCATCAAGAAGACCGTGCCGATCATCCACTTCGCCCACGGCGCCACCCATCTCCTCGAAATGGTCGCGGAAGCGGGTGGAGACGTGATCGGACTCGACTGGCGCTGCGATCTGGACCTTGCCTGGAAGCGGGTTGGATATGACAAGGCGGTGCAGGGCAACCTGGACCCAATCTCGCTCTTCGGCCAAAAGGAGTTCATCCGGAAGCGGACGAAGGAGATCCTCGACCGGGCAGGCGGCAGGAACGGCCATATCATGAACCTTGGCCACGGCATCCTGCAGCAGACGCCGCTCGATCATGCGGAGGAATTCATCAACGCAACGCATGAGTTGAGCAAGAGATAAATCCATGGACGCGGAAAGGCGGAAAGGGCCGAAAAGACGGATAGTGCCGCTTAAATTAAGTCGAAGCAAGCAGCTCTACTTTCATGAATTGTGCTGAATCCGCATCTTCCGCACTTCCCGTTTTTCCCGTGTCCGAAGATTTTCGATCATGTCCAATCACACTGCCGTCATACTCATCGCCCTGGGCGGGCCGAGAAACCTCGATGAGGTCAGCCCTTTCATGGCGGCCTTCATGGGCCGGCCGGCCCCGCCTCCTGTTGTTGCCGCGGTCATCGAACGCTACAAGTTGATCGGCGGCAGATCGCCGCTGCCGGACCTCGTGAAGGCCCAGGCTGGGGCTCTGGAAAAAGAACTCGGGAGCGGATTTCGCGTCTACGAAGGGTTCCGGTACTCCATCCCGACTGTGGCGGAATCCTTCGACCTGGCCGTCAAGGACGGCGCCCGTCGCGTCATCGCCCTCTCCATGTCGCCCTTTGCCACGGAGGTCACGACCGGGGCGTACAGGAGCGCCTGTGAGGGCCTCGGAAGCGGGGAAACCTGCCCGCTCTTTATCGCGAGCTGGCATGACAATCCTCTGTTCATCAAGGCATGGCAGGAGCAGGTGGTGCGGGGATTGCAGCGCTTTCCCGAGGACCGGAGAAAAAACGCTGTCGTTATTTTCACGAGCCACAGCATCCCGGTAAGGTACATCGCGGACGGCGATCCCTATAAGCGCCAGGTCGAAGAGACGGTGCAACTCGTGGTCAAGGACCTTGACATCAGAAGCTGGCGCATCGCGTGGCAGAGCAAGGGCAGCCGTGCAACCGAGCCGTGGCTCGGACCGGAAGTGGAGCCGACTCTTGACCATATCGCGCAGGACGGGTATCACGATGTACTCGAAGTGCCCATCGGATTCACTTGCGACCACATGGAGACGCTCTACGACATCGATATCGTCCACCGCGCTCACGCGAAAAAGCTGGGGCTCGCGTTCGAGCGGGCCGAATCGCTGAACACTGCGCCGCTGTTTATCAAAGCATTGGCGGACATAGTGGGAAAAAACCTTTAATTTGGACGCGGATGAACGCTGATGAACGCCGATGGTAACAACTTTAAGCATTCGCATCTGACGGAACAAATCATTAAAGCTTTTTATGCTGTTTATAACAAACTCGGCTATGGATTTCTGGAAAAAGTCTACTTGAACGCTTTGGTAATAGAATTGAAAAAAGTGAACATCCCTGCTGTGACACAGCACGCCATTAGCGTTTACTATGACGGCATAATCGTAGGTGAATATTTTGCTGATATAATTGTTGATGGACAGGTAATCGTTGAAATAAAAGCTGCCAAGGCTCTCACCCTTGATCATGAGGCTCAGCTTTTGAATTATCTAAAAGCGACGAAATATGAAGTTGGATTGCTTTTGAACTTCGGACCAAAAGCGGAGTTCAAAAGAAAGGCATTTGAAAATTCAAGAAAATAGTTCCTCAATCTACGTACATCTGCGTAAATCTGCGTGCAAAGGATTTTGAACAATGCCGAAAATCATCATCATAGGCGGCGGGATAGCCGGGCTGGCCGCCGCCGCCCACCTGAAAGCCGGGGCCAAGGCCTACGACAAGACCGTCGAGGTCCTGCTGCTGGAGAAGAACAACCGCATCGGCGGCAAGATCCTGACCGAAAAACTCGATAGATTTCTTATCGAAGGCGGGCCTGACAGCTTCCTGCCGGAAAAGGTCTGGAGCGTGAACCTGGCCAGGCATCTCGGGCTCGAGCCTGAAATGTTGCCGTCCAACGACCAGTTCAAGGGCACATTCATCTATTCCAACAAACAACTTCATTCCCTTCCCGAAGGCGTGATGCTTATGGTGCCGACCTCGTTCTGGCCCATGGCCAAATCCCACCTCATAACCTGGCCCGGGAAAATACGCATGGGCATGGAAGTGTTCATGCCGAAACGCAAGATCATGGAGGACGAAAGCCTTGCCTCGTTTGTGACCCGCAGGCTCGGCCGGGAGTGCCTCGAAAAAATTGCAGAGCCGCTCGTTGCCGGCATCCACACCTCGAACCCGGACAACATGAGCGTGCTGGCGACCTTTCCGCGCTTTGTTGAGATGGAGCAGAAAAGCGGCAGCCTCATCATGGGCATGGTGGCGGCGATGAAACACCGGCCCCACGCCACCCTGAGCGGACCTCCGCCGAAGCCCGGCGCGCCGAAGATGACCTACTTCATGAGTTTCAAGAACGGCATGCAGACCTTGTCCCAGGCCTGCGCCGATTACATCGGGAAGGACTCGATCCGCATGGGCGCGTCGGTACAGGCGATCGAGCCAACAGGGAAAAGGTACGCCGTAATACTGGAGAACGGCGAGATCCTTGAGGCGGACCACGTCATGATAGCTTCAGCATCGTACGATGCCGCAGGGATGGTCAAAGGCTTTGACCCGAGCCTCGCGGCACAGATGAACAAGATCGAATGGTCGTCCTCCTCCACGGTCTCGATCTCCTTCCGCAAGGAAGACATCAAGGTCCCGCTCAATGGGTTCGGCTTCATCGTCCCGCGCGTCGAAGGCAGGAGGGTCAACGCGGCGACCTACAGCTCCATCAAATGGTCCTTCCGCGCGCCTGATGATCAGGTTCTCATCCGCGTCTTTGTGGGCGGCGGGCATCATGAGGAGCTGGTGCATGAACTTGATGACGCGGGAATGGTCAAAATGGTACAGGAGGAACTCGACACTATCGTCGGGCTTAAGGCGGACGCGCAGTTCTCAAAAGTATACCGCTGGTACAAGGGCATGCCGAAATACACCGTGGGCCACCTGGACCGCATTGCTCTTCTTGATCGCATGCGCTCGATCCACCCGGGCCTTCACTTGATCGGCTGTTCCTACAAAGGCATCGGCATCGGCGACTGCGTGCACGAGGCGCAGATCGCGGCGGAGAAAATACTGAAGTGTTAAGCTTGTTGAACTAATACAAACGCGCTAAATAATGTTACAAAATTGCACCCGTTCTGTTATACTGGGAGGCATGAATACCTCCCCCTTAAACCCTCATAAGGCATCAAAAGAGCAGTTGTTAGCCTTGGCCGAGAAAGTTCCGGGAGCATG
>JAXIPA010000219.1:0-11281 GCA_045403145.1 Nitrospirota bacterium
AAACGCATGACCAGTACGGGCTGCGTGTTCGATGCGCGGATGAGGCCCCATCCCTTGTCGAATACGGCTCGAACGCCGTCAACCGTGATGACTTCTTTCGGCCGTTCCTGCATGCCCTTCCCCAACGAAAAGAATTCCTTCGCTTTTTCCACGACCTTGAATTTGATCGTGTCGGGGCAGTCAAATCGGATCTCGGGCGTATTGAAGGTCTTCGGCAGGTCGGCAAGCAGTGCGCTCAACGTCGTACCGTGCCCGTTGTCCGCTTTCAGGTTTTTGAGTATTTCAACGAGCCGGCACGCAGCATAGATGGCGTCATCATACCCGAAGTACCGGTCTGCGAAGAAAAGGTGGCCGCTCATTTCTCCAGCCATGGCAGCACCCAATTCTTTCATTTTTGCCTTGATCAGTGAATGTCCCGTTTTCCACATGACCGCCTTGCCGCCGTGGGAACGGATGTCGTCATACATGGTTTGCGAGCACTTGACCTCGGACACAAACGTTGCTCCGGGACTATTCCGTAAGATATCACGTGAAAAAATGACCATGAGCTGGTCACCCCAGAGGATGCTACCCTGTTCATCAACCACGCCGATCCGGTCCGAATCGCCGTCAAAGGCAATGCCCGCGTCCGCATTATTGCTTTTGACGGCATCAATCAAGGCCGTCAGGTTCTTGGGAATCGTCGGATCGGGATGGTGGTTGGGGAACCTGCCGTCAGGCTCCGAGAACAGCTCGATTACCTCGCAGCCCATTGACCTGATGACCTCGGGTGCGGCAAGTCCGGCGGTGCCGTTGCCGGCATCGAGGACCACCCTTAAAGGTATAGAGCGATGTGAGGTAAACAGCTTCTTCAGGTAATCGACATAATCAGGCAATATGGGCTTTTGCGTGACGGTCCCTGGTTCTCTCTTTTCTCCGGACTCCTGACTCCGGACTCCTGACTCCGAAGTCATGATCATACGGAGTTTCTGTATCTCTTCGCCGTAAATGGTGTCTTTGCCGACACAGAGCTTAAAACCATTAAACTCGGCGGGGTTGTGGCTCCCGGTGATCATCACTCCGGCGCCTGGTTTCAGATGGAAAAGAGAGAAATAGAGGGCCGGTGTCGGGCAGAGGCCGAGGATAGTTACGTTGATCCCCCCTGAGGTGAGACCGCGTACGATGTCGTCACACAGCCGTGGAGAGCTTTGGCGTGCATCATATCCGATGGTGACGGCATTGATCCCTTGAGGCTTGATGTACGCGCCGAATGCCCGGCCCAGGGCTTCGATGACGGGCGATGCAAGATCACGATCCGCGATGCCGCGGATATCGTATTCCCGGAAGATCTCGTGATTGAACATAGGGGAAGGCGGTGTCCTTTATTAGATTGTTATGTTTTTGAAAGCGACGGCAGTGAATTTTTCTTCTTGTCGTGCCGGTTGTAGTCGTCCTCGAATCGGACGATGTCGTCCTCTTCCAGATACTCCCCGTTCTGTACTTCGATGATCTGGAGCGGGATTTTGCCGAGGTTCTCAAGCCGGTGCTTCGTCGACATGGGGATGTATGTGCTCTCGTTCGGGTGAACGTCGTACACATTCTCGCCGTTCGTGACCCGCGCCGTCCCGGCCACGACGACCCAGTGTTCGCTCCGGTGGTGGTGAAGCTGGTGCGACAACTTGGTCGCGGGATTGATGACGAGTCGCTTGATTTTGTACCGGTCGCCTTCTTCCAGCACCGTGTAGTACCCCCAAGGCCGGTGGACCGTGAGGTGGATCAGGTGCTCGCCGGACTTGCGTTTCTTGAGCTCGTCAACCACTTTTTTGACGTCCTGGGCGCGGTCCTTGCTGCATACGAGGGTGGCATCCGGCGTGTCCACCACCACGATGTCCTTGAGGCCGATCGTCGCCACGAGTCTTTTTTCAGCATAGATGATCGAGTTGCGGCTCCCGATGTCGATGACGTTGCCGCTAATGACGTTCCCGGATGCGTCGCGGTCCGACACATCGTCGAGCGCGGTCCAACTTCCCACGTCGGACCAGCCTATGTCCGCGGGAATGACCGCGGCGCGGTCGGTTTTTTCCATGACCGCGTAATCGATGGAAATGGATTCGAGCTTTTTGAACACCTGCCCGATGACGTCGGATTCCTTGTCGGTACCGATGCTTTTTTGGATCTCCATCAATCCTTTATACAGGGACGGGGAGTGCTTTTCTATTTCCTGAAGAAGGGTCTTCGTCTTCCAGATGAAGATGCCGCTGTTCCAGTAGTAGTTACCCTGCGTCAAATACCCCTTGGCCGTCTCAATGTTGGGTTTTTCCACGAAAGCATCGACATCGCAGATGCTTACACCATCGACGACCTTACACGGGGCGCCTGCCTTGATGTACCCGTAGCCGGTCTCCGGACGGTCAGGTTTGATGCCGAAGGTGACCAGATAATTATCCGTCGCGGCGTCTCCCGCCTTGCGCAGCAGGTTCAGGAATTCATCGGACTTGCGGATGGCATGGTCGGCGGAAAACACGACCATAATGCCTTCGGGGTCGATCCTGTTCAGATGGAGCGCAGCGAGCCCCAGCGCGGGCGCGGTATTTTTTGCTTCCGGCTCCAGAATGAAGCTCATGTCCCAGGGCTCTCCGAATTTCGCGGTAAGCTGTATCTGGATTTCATCGGACAGCGCATGATTCGTGACGACGAAAATATCCTGACGCTTGATGAGCGGCAGGACGCGGCTGACCGTTTGCTGGATAAGCGTGTCCTCGGAGCCGATCCTGAGCAACTGCTTCGGCATCTTCTCGCGGGAAAGCGGCCAGAACCGCGTACCGGAACCGCCGGCCATGATAACTGCAAACATGCGATTTTTTTCAGAGTTCAATGTCCGCCCTTTCAAGAATGCAAGTAAGTCGTTAAAAACACGTTCGTATCTTAGTATAAAATGCCGGTATTTTCAACTGGAAAGTCGGGCCTTGGCGTGGCACGCTCACTCACGTGCAGCCGGACGGGCTTCCGCTATCACAACCAGATCTCCCCGGAACATATACCCCATAAACCAGATTCTTAATAATATCTTTGCAACACGCTCAAAGATATTTTTTGTCGGTTCTCTATCCTCAGCGACCTCAAGGATAGCGAATCCCTCTCTTTCGAGCAGCGGGACCAGCAGTTTTTCCGGATAGGGCCGTACATGAGTAACGTCCAGCCAGAAACGCTCAGTGGTCCTGAGGTCTTTGCTGTTGGGTGTTATGATGATGAGTCTGCTGTCGGGCTTAAGGACCCTGCAGCTCTCTTTCAGTAATTCGATGGCGCGGGCCGGATCCATGTGTTCTATGACATGCGCACAGAATATTCCGCCCAAAGACGCGGACGGCAGCGCCTTCAAATGACCGATGGCATCCCCCAGCCGGACATCCAAGCCCTTCTCTTCACAGAGCCGCAAGGCGGTTTCCGAAGAATCCACCCCGTATGACGGGATGCCCGCATTCTTTAAAAAACTGAGCACGCCTCCATGACCGCAGCCTATATCGAGCACAACGCCGGGAGCATTACTGAAATAGGGAAGATACCGTTTTTGATAGCCTTCCGTAAGAGATTCAGCCCCAAAAGGGCTCGGAAGGTTGAGATCTATTTTTGTTTTCCGTGTCATTGCGCGAGTCTCCTTTGGGGGGATCGAAGGATGGCAAAAACGCATGTGGTTTGAACAAGGGTATTGAAGAACTCCGTTGCGACCACGGCTCCCGCCGCCCCCGTTATGCCGTATTTCGGTATGAGAACGAGGTTCAGTAAAATGTTTATTGCCAGGTTGCCCGATGCTATCGCGGTCACAAGGCCGTACTTGCCCCTTGAGTTTATGAATGCCGTCAGCTGGGGATTAATGGCCCGGAAAACGATCAACCAGCACAGGATCATCAGTACCCCGAGAGAGGTCTTGTATCTGTCGGGCAGCACATCGATAATATTCTTAGAAAAAACAAAAACCGTTACAGCAATGAGCATGCTCAAGACGGCAAGGGGGACCATGATCGAGAAAAGCGCCCGTTGTGCCTTTTGCGCATCAACGGCGTTCCGAAGCGATGAAAAATACGCAAACAGGGAAAGAGAAAGGGAGGAAAATATGAGGAAGAACGGTTCCGTGAGCCGGTACGCGGCCGCATACTCCCCTACCCCCTGCTCGCCGATATACCACCCTATCATCAAATTGTCCATTCTTATGTAGGTGACGATGATGAGTCCCGCAATGCCGACCGGGAGGCTTTCTTTCAACAGGCTTAAGATAATTTTTTTATGAAAATTAAGCTGCAAAGGAGATATGCTTCTGTACACCCGGGCCGTAAAAATCAAATTTATCGCCTCGCTGAGCGGGATGATCACGGCAAACGCGATGAGTGGATACTGCAAGTGAAGGCATAAAAGCGTGAGGAGGATATATACACCGGCGCTGATCACGTTGCTGCCGATGATATGAGACACCGTGAGGTTCGCCTGGAAGTAGCTTACAAAGGCGTTGACCAGCAGGGTGGAATAAATGGACACCGCGATGATCAGAAGGAGGACCAGTCCTTCTGTGCTGGAGTACATGAACCAAAAGCAGATGTTGGCGGCAGCGTATGCGATCGTTGCGCTGATCAATTTCAGGGTCAGTGCATTTTTCAGGATTCGTTCGGAGAGCAGCCGATTTACGGAGAAGCGCCTGATGGCAATCGTATCGAGCCCGAAATCCGCCATTACCTTGAAAATCTCGGTAATCGACAACACGAGTGACAGGCGGCCAAAATCCGAGGGGCCGAACTGTTTCGTGATGAGCAACAGAACGACGATGCGTGCTACGCCGAACAGCCCCCTGATGAGCACCGTGGAACCGGTATTCTTGATTACCGGCAGAAAATTTTGTAAGAGACTGTTCATGAATGTGATCAGGTCCGTATCATGTCGTGGGAACGGAAGTGTAATAATTTCTTTTACAATTTTTCCGTCATTATTCTGTCGATAAAGTTTTTAAATTCTTTCTTAAATCTGTCTGCTCCGAACCGTTCCGTGTTCAGGCGTATGGCGGGGACATCGAGTGTGCTCGATATTTTCTCAAACTCGCGGACGGCGTCCAATAAACTGTCGACGGTCTGCTCCCGAAAGAAAATTCCCGTTTTCCTCTCGATCGGTGTTTCCAAAACGCCGCCTTTTCCGTACGCAATGACGGGAGTACCGCAAGCCTGCGCTTCGACCGTTACGATACCGAAATCCTCTTCCGCGGCATATACGAATGCCCTTGCCCTTTGAAGATAGTCCCTCATAACTGCCGGCGGTTGATACCCTAACAATTCAACGTTCCCGCCCGCCTTTGCCTTGACCTTCCTGAAGTCGGGCCCCTCGCCGATGACCACCAGCTTCCGGTCCGGTGTCCGGGAAAAGGCCTCCGCGATCAGGTCCATCTTTTTATAGGGGACCATTCGAGAGGCGGTCAGATAAAAATCATCCTTGTTCGTGCCCGGAACAAAAGAATCCACGTCCACGGGAGGATAGATGACCGTTGCTTCCCGGCCGTATGTTTTTTTTATGCGTTCCGCTATGTACCGGGATATGGCGATATAGTGGTCGACACGGTTTGCCGTCTTCCGGTCCCACTGCCGAATATAGCGCAGAACCGCTTTGGCGAGCATGCCCTTCAATCCCCTGTCCAGCCCGGATTCCTTGAGATACTGATGCTGTAAATCCCACGCGTATCGTATGGGCGTGTAGCAGTAGCAGACATGCTTCTGGTTGGCATGGGTCAAAACGCCCTTTGCAACGGCGTGAGAGGATGAAATGACAAGATCATAACCGGAGAGATCGAACTGTTCAATCGCCAACGGCATGAGCGGCAGATAATTACGGTATTTTTTTCCGGCAAACGGGAGCGACTGAATGAACGATGTCGTTGCCTTTTTGTTCAGGAGGAATGCCCGCTGGTCATCAGGGATAAAATCTATGAGGCTGTAGAGGTCAGCGTCGGGATAGAGCGCCAGGATTTGTTCCAAGGCCCTTTCGGCGCCTGCATAGGTCACGAGCCAATCATGAACAATTGCCGTTTTCACTTCTGGAGGACCTCGTTAAAAAGCGAGAGGTGCTTCCGGGCCGAGGTGTCCCAGCTGAACATATTCGCCCTGTCAACGCCTTTTTGCGTCAACGTGCTCCGTAATTCACTGTCGGAGATAACCTTTATGATCCCGGCCGAGATGCTCTCAATGGAACGGGGATCGATGTAATAGGCGGCGTCCCGGCAAACTTCCGGCAGTGACGAACTGTCTGAAACGATAGCCGGGGTCCCGCAGGCCATGGCTTCAAGAGGGGGAAGGCCGAAACCTTCGTACAGCGATGGATACAGGAACACGCTTGCCAGATTGTACAAATACGCCAGGTCCTGGTTGGACAAATACCCCAGATAGACGATATTGTCCTTTTCTTTTCTGATGATCTTCATTACCTCTTCATTCTTCCAGCCGCTGAAGCCCGCAAGCACGAATTTATATTCTTTCTTGAACGCATCGGGAAGGGAATTATAGGCCAGCAAGGCATTATTGAGATTTTTTCTCGGCTCGATGCTGCCCACAAAAAGAATAAAATTTTTCGGAAGGTTATGCGCGACAATAAACCCATGCAGGAGCGAATGATCAAACCTTTGGAAACACGCATGATCGATGCCGTGAGGGATGACCTCAACGCGGTCGGCATCATAGTGCAACTGATCGGCGATTTCGTCCTTTATAAACTTAGACCCGGTTATGATCCTGTCGGACTTTTTAATGTTTTTCCAGAAGTGCTTTTGCAGGTATTCCTTGTTTTCCTGGGGAAGGCATTCCGGATAATGCTGAAAAGAAAAATCATGGACCGTCGCTACGAGGTGTTTACTCCGGATATGCTCGATCGGAACGATGTTGGGTTCCCAGTACAGGTCGAATGACTGGCTGGAAAATCTTGATAGGAATAAAAGGCATTCCCGTGTGGTTTTTTTTATGTAATAATATCTGCCCAGGAAGTTTTTTATCTTTTTCGTGAATTGCCCGGAAGGCGGAATATCCGTCATGTACAGCTTTTTGTTGTAATATCCATAAAAATAGCTGAAATCGGCATCATGATCCAGCACGCTGATCCTTTTGCATATCTCCAATGCATATCTTCCGATCCCCGTAAGCTTTGACAGAAGGGGTATCGCGTTTATCACAATTTTGCTATGCATCAAGCATCCACCTCAGGGTTTCTTCAAGAGAATAAATCTTCTGGTCGCCGATGAAAGAGAATAGTTTCTCTTTCGAGCCTGTCAGGATTTTCACTTCGTTTTTCCTGGCAAAAGCGGGATTGACATTGATCCTCATGTCATAGCCAGCAAAAGAATTCATCGTTTTAACAACGTCTATCAGGGAGACGCCCCTGCCCGAGCAGATATTTACTATCTCTGACGAAGAACCGCATTCCATAAACTTTCTATAGACCTCAGCCACAAAGCGTACATCGGAAAAATCGCGGACCACGTCGAGATTGCCGAGTTCGATTTCCTCTTTGCGTTCCTTGAAATGAGATATGATTTTTGGAATGAGAAACTGCCTGCCCTGCCCTACGCCGGTGTAATTAAAGGGCCTCGTAATCAGGATGTTCAGCCGGTCAAAGTAGGTCCTTGCCATGAACTCCATGGCAAGCTTGCTGTTCGCATAATGATTTACCGGGGCCGGGCATACGTTCTCATCGATCACTTCGACGGGAGGGTTGCCGTACACGTTGGCGCTGCTGGCGAGAACGATCTTCGCGGGCTTTTGGCCGAGTTCCACGAGCGAGTCCAGGATGTTCAGGGTGCCGAAAAAATTGATATCGTATACCTGTTTGACATCGCTGTGCGGGACAAAGGATATGCCGGCCAGATGAACGATATAATCGGGCGAAACGGCTTCGAGCGCCCTTGTTATGTCCTGCTTGTCAGCGATATCGCAGACAAGATGCGCTTTCTTGCGGCTTTTCGGACATACCAAACCGAATACATCATATCCTTCCTTGATAAGAAGGCTTTCAAGATATACCCCGGTGAATCCGTCTATGCCGGTGATGAGAACTTTTTTCATAAGAGCGGTGATGAGTAAGTAGTAAAAAGTAAATAGTAATGGGTGAAAAGTGATAAGAGAACAGTAAGGAGTAATAAGTGAGTAGTGAATATTTTTTTTGTCAGTGAATTAATAAGGCCGTTGAGTAATTTCTTGATTGCAGAACATTCATCCAGCATTGAATCAACATCAGAAATATATTGTAAGCGCTTGGCAATAATGATCTGCGTTTCAAGTTCCGACAGGGAACCTAACGCAATATATAAAAACTGGACGAATTCCTTCTTGCCGTTACGTGCGGCGCCTTCGGCAATGTTTGAAGGGATGGATACAGCGGCACGTCTCATCTGGCTTGTGAGTCCATATAATTCATCTGCAGGAAAGATTGCTGTTGCTTTATAAATGGATTCGACAAAATCCATGCTCTTTTTCCAAACCTCCAAATCTTTATGCCCTTTTATCTGCCGCTGTTTCTCGTTGCTCATCTTTTCCTCGTCTCTCATCACCCATTACTCATCACTTATTACGCTTCAGAATGAGAAGCCGCTACGATTTCTTCTAACATCTGCTTCCACCATCATTTTGCACAGGTCTTCCAGGGACGTTTTGGGCTCCCACCCAAGTTGTGTCTTCGCCTTCTGCGGGTTGCCGATCAGGATTTCGACTTCACAGGGGCGGTAAAATTTCGGGTTGACGCAGACGACGGTCTTCCCTGTCTTTTTGTCTTTTCCTGTCTCTCTTTCCTCCTTGCCGTTCCATTCGATATCGACGCCCACGGCTTTGAAGGCAAGTTGTACGAAGTGCCGGACGGTCCAGGTTTTGTTTGTTGCAAGCACAAAGGTGTCAGGGCGGTCATGCTGCAGCATCAGATACATGCCTTCTACATACTCCTTCGCAAATCCCCAGTCCCGCTTTGCATCCATGTTTCCGAGCTCCAGAATCTCGGGCCTGTCCAGATGAATTTTCGCGACCGCATCGGTAATCTTCCGGGTCACGAATTCCTTGCCCCTGAGGGGTGACTCATGGT
This sequence comes from Nitrospirota bacterium, assembly GCA_045403145.1. Lineage (GTDB taxonomy): Bacteria > Nitrospirota > UBA9217 > UBA9217 > UBA9217 > JAJYKN01. The sequence goes on from JAXIPA010000219.1 coordinate 9,067, forward strand.
TGAACAGGATGCCGGAGGAGGCGAAAATATCGTAGGATTCCCGGTAATTGACCGTGGTCCAGTGGGCGAATAGCTTCGCGACCCCATAAGGGCTCCGCGGGTAGAACGGCGTGTTTTCCGTCTGGGGGATTTCCTGCACTTTGCCGTACAACTCGGACGTAGATGCCTGGTAGAACTTGATCTTCGGGTTCACGATCCGTATGGCCTCGAGCAGGTGCAGGGCGCCCAGACCGGTGATATGCGCCGTCGTAATCGGCTGTTCGAATGACACAGCGACAAAACTCTGCGCCGCCAGGTTATAGATCTCATCGGGCTTGATGTCGGCCACCATGCGGATGCTGCCGCTGGCGTCGGTGAGGTCGTATTCAATAAGCTTCAGGTTTGGATTGTTGTGAACTCCCAACTCCTCAAGCCTCCAGAAGTTCACCGAACTCGTTCTCCGGTAGGTCCCGTAAACCTCATATCCTTTATTGAGCAACAATTCTACGAGATATGCGCCGTCCTGGCCGGTGATGCCCGTTACGATTGCTTTTTTCAAAAAATCCTCCAGAATGTGAAGTGAGATAAGGGCGTGAGATGTAATATGTGAATGGTCAATTATTTCAGACCCAGCGCATTTTCAATCTGGACCACATATCTGTTGATGTCCTTGATCTTGTCCAGGACGCTTCTGCAAATGACCTGCGCATCGATCTTTTCATAATCATGGGCCAGAAAGTTCCTGAATCCCGCGATCTTTGCAAAATCGAAAGCAAAGGCCGGGTCCAATACTCCGCTCTCCCCCAGGATATCAAATGTCTCCTGGTATGATTGCGGGACCCTCAGCTTTTTCAGTTTTATGGTCATTTCCGCGAGGGATATGCATGTATCTGTCAGGAGATAGAGATAATGGAGCAGCGCGCCTCGATACAAAGGATTAATTGTGAAACGTTCCTCACAGTCATCTTTAAGAGTGTCGATCAGGTTAAGATATTCTCTGATTCTGCCGATCTTTTGGTATATCCGTTCCATCAGACACCCATAATCGCCATGCGGTGACTCTTAAAATCAATAGCACGATGAAGAATCCCGACTTCAAAATCCATCCTCGTATCCGGATCCCGGTCATACAGGACAATACCCGTTCTCGTGATCTCATCAAGGAGCATGATATTGGTTGCAGTGTTTAGAACAACAACATCCACGTCATTTCTCTTAAGCGCTCTGCACAGGTCGGCATGGAGCGAGAGTTTTGCCGCAAAATATGATTCCGGAGACCCGTGGGCAAAAAAAACAGCAATGTCAACATCGCCCGAAGGGATTACGTCACCGTGCACAGAAGATCCGAAGAGATATGCAAATAGGATATCCTGTTCATATTTGCAAAGAACAGGAATGATGCTGTTTACAAGGTCATTTTTGTTCATATATTATCCATTGTCAATTCTCAATCTACCGTTCGTTCATCACTGTTTACTTATTACTCATCACTGTCTCATCATCTGAATGAGACGCAAGAACGGGCTCCCATGATAATAAGATTCCTTGAGTCTTTTCTTTGAAACGAAAAAAGTGTCAATGGGAAATTTCTTAAAAAAAGGATGAAGGGAGTTTATTACTTTTTTTTCATCTTTCTTATTGCCAACAATCAGCAGGTCAATATCGTTCCCTTCCGCTTCGCGAGCGATCGAGCCGAAAAGTATAACGGCGTCAGGTTTACTGACCTTTTTAATAACATCAACAACCTTACGCACATCATCGATTACAGGCATCACAATCTCCCGGCTGCCACTGTTTATCTCTACCTTATTAAGCTGTCGGATTATACAGGACTCGATCCGGTTTGTAAAGTAATGATTATATTCGGATTTTAAACAACAGTAGGCGCGCTGCATGTAGGAAGGCAGTGTACCTTGTCAGGTTATATTATTGCGATGTTAAGATCGGCCCTCCCCCAACTAGTACAAATTGTGTCCCGGACCAAGCTACGGCATTCAGTGCATTGCCAGGTCCTGAAAACGATTTCCACGTAACTCCATCGGGAGAGGCAAGAATAGCATTAAATCCACCTAAGATGTTATTACCTCCCACTGCTACGAACTGTGATCCTGACCAGGCTATGCCGTTTAGAAATACACCGTAGCGAGGATTACGAGTCCACGTTACTCCGTCGGTAGAAGTAAGACTCTGTTCAGAGCCCACTGCTACAAACTGCGTTCCTGACCAGACGACGTCA
>JAXIPA010000079.1:0-7293 GCA_045403145.1 Nitrospirota bacterium
AAAGAAGATGATCACCACGGTCGCGGGTACGATCAGCATGAGCCTGTTCATGGCCCGCTGCTGGTTCTCGAAGGCCCCGCCCCAGGACAGGTAGTATCCCGCGGGAAGCTTCACCGCCTTTTCGATCCGCTCCTTTGCTTCCGCCACAAAGCCGCCGATGTCCCGGCCCTCGACGTTGCACTCGATCACGATCCTTCGCTTGCCGTTATCCCTGCTGATCTGGACCGGGCCTTCGGACACGGTGATCTTCGCCAGCTGTGCAAGCGGGATGTTCGCCCCGCCCGATGCGCGGACGAAGATGTTCCCGATGGTCTCGACGCTGTTTCTCCGCTCCTCGGGGAAGCGCAGGAACACAGCGAACCTGCGGTCACCTTCAAGCACCTCCGTCGCGGCCTTGCCGCCCACGGCGGTCTCGATGATCTCCTGCACGTCAGCAACGTTTATCCCGTACCGCGCGATGGCCTTCCGGTCGATGTCCACGGTCAGATAGGGCTGGCCCGTGGTCTGCTCCACCCTGAGGTCCGCCACCCCTTCGACCCTGGAAACCGCCTTGGCAATGGCGGCGGCCTTATCTTCAAGCACCTTCATGTCCTCGCCGAAGAGTTTGATGGCGATCTGGCTCTTAACGCCCGATATGAGTTCATCGACCCGGAGTGCGATGGGTTGGGTGATGTTCAAACCGATGCCGGGGATCATTTCAAGCTCCTTGCGGATCGCCTCGATCAGTTCCTCCTTGGAGCGAGCGGTTTTCCATTGGTCTTTCGGCTTGAGCACCACGATGGGATCGCTCAGGTTCGGCCCCATGGGGTCCGTGGCGATCTCCGCCGACCCGATCTTGGAGACCACCGTCACCACCTCGGGAAACTTGAGGAGCGCCAGCTGCGTCTTCTTTTCGATCTCGATGGATTCCTTGAGCGAAACGCTCGGCAGCCGGATCACCTGGGTCGTGAGCGAGCCCTCATCCATGGTCGGGATGAATTCCGTGCCGAGGAAGAAGAACAGGACCACGGCAAGAGCTAGCGAAGCGCCCGCGTAAGCCAGGACCTTCCTGCCGTTCGACAGAGACCAGGCGAGGGCTGGACGATACTGTTTATTCACCCACGCCACCAGGAAGCTTTCCTTCTCCTCTCCCGGCTTCATGAAGAAGGAGCACATTACCGGGACAACAAAGATGGATAAAAGAAGCGACGCAAACAGCGCGATGACGACGGTGAAGGCCAGAGGCGTGAACATCTTGCCTTCCATACCCTGAAGCGTCATTACCGGAACGAAGGTGAGCGCGATGATCAACTCGCCGAAAAGAGATGGCTTCCGGACCTCCAGCACCGCGCCGAGGATGATGTTCAGTTTGTGCTCTCCAGCGCCTTTTTCCGAAAGATGACGCTGAACGTTCTCAACCTGGATGATGGCCGCGTCAACGATCATGCCGAGTGATATGGCGAGCCCGCCCAGGGACATGAGGTTCGCCGAGAGGCCCGTCTTCCACATGATGATGAACGTGGCAAGGACCGCGAGAGGAAGCGTGAGCGCCACGACCAGTGCCCCCCGAAGGTTCCTGAGAAAGAGGTACAGAACCACGACCACCAGGATAGCGCCTTCCACAAGCGCCTTCGAGACCGTGGCAATGCTGTTATTCACCAGGTCAGCGCGGTCGTAGAACGGTTTGATCTTGATCCCGTCGGGAAGGACGTTGTTCCTGTTGATCTCGTCAACCTTCTTCTTTACCCCGGCGACCACCTCCCTGCTGCTGCCGCCCTTTACCATGAGCACGATACCCGCCACGGCCTCGCCCTTGCCGTCCTTCACGACCGCGCCCTGCCGAGTCTCGGGTCCGAAGCGGACCTGGGCGATGTCCCGGACAAAGACCGGGGTCCCGTGGTCGTTCCTGATTACAATGCTGCCCACATCATCAAGCGTTTTGATCAGGCCGATGCCCCGGACGATGAACTGCTCCGCGGAATGTTCGATGATGCTTCCGCCCGCGTTGGCGTTGTTGCTCGCAACCGCCGAGAACACCTCCCGCAGGCTGACATCAAATTTTTTGAGCCGGTCGGGGTCCACCACGACCTGGTACTGCTTCACCATGCCGCCGAAAGCGTTTACGTCCGTCACGCCGGGCACGTTCTTCAGGATCGGCTTTACGACCCAATCCTGCAGGGTCCTGAGCTCCATAAGCTCCTGTTCTGTCAACACACCGCTTCCCGGCTTCTCCAGCGTGTACTGGTACACTTCCCCCAGACCGGAGGAGATGGGACCCATAGCCGGCTCGACGCCGGGAGGGAGCTTTTCCTTCGCCTCGATCAGCCGCTCAAGGACAAGCTGCCGGGCAAAATAGATGTCAACGTCGTCATGAAAGACGACGGTGATCAGGGAAAGCCCGTACTTGGACAGGGACCGCGTGTCCTCGACGCGCGGGAGGCCGGTCATCTGGACTTCCACGGGATAGGACACGTACTTTTCCACTTCCTCAGGCGACATGCCCGGCGCCTCGGTGATGATCTGTACCTGGACGTTCGTTACGTCCGGGAATGCGTCCACCGGAAGCTCTCTGAACGCATAGACGCCTAACAACACGAGGCCGACAACCAGCGCCGTTATCAGCAGCCGCTGCCGGAGGCCGAATTCTATTATCCGCTCAATGACCATGGCCTTCCTCCGACAGCTCTTCCTTCTTGAGTTCCGACTTGAGCGTGAATGCACCCTTGACGACCACCTGATCGCCCGCCTCAAGCCCCTCGATGACTTCGACTCGCTTGCCAAAAATCCTGCCCGGCTTTATCTCCTTCCTCTCGAAGGTCTCCGGACCGGTCCGGACGAAGACGAACCGCTCTTCCCCGTCCATCACCACGGCTTCGTCAGGCACCAGGATCGCTTTCTGCGTCTTCGCGTCTTTAACATCGATGGTGACGTTTGCGAACATACCCGGTTTCAGAAGCCGGTTCGCATTCTCGACCACGACCCGGGCCTTCACCGTCCTGGTCTTTTCGTCCATGACCTCGCCGAGGTACGAGATAACGCCTGGGAAGATTTTGTCCGCATAGGCCGTCGTCGAGACCTTCACCGCCGTTCCCTGCTTCACCCTCCCCAGGTCCTTCTCATAGATGTCGATGATCACCCAGAGCTTTGACAGGTCGGCCACGGTGAACAGCGTTTTGTCGGGGCCCACCACTTCACCCTGCGTAGCAGCGCGCTCGATGATCGAACCGCTGATTGGTGAAGACACGGCGATGAGCGGATGCTGATCGCCTCTCTGCTTATTCTCGTATTGGTCGATATCGATCCCGAGCAGATGGAACTTCTCATGCGCAAAGGCAAAATCCGCCTCAGCCTCTGCGAGCTCCTGCCTTGCCCTGATCACGTCCTTTTCCGGAGATATCTTTTTCTCGAACAGGGTCTCCTCGCGCTGAAGATTTTTCCGGGCAAGGTCGGTCCGGCCTTTCGCCTTCGCATACTCAGCCCATGCCTGCCCGAGCTCCGGGCTGTCGAACCAGGCAAGCGCCTGACCGGTCTTAACCGCATCACCCTGGGACGCGGCGATCTTCACGAGCCGCCCCGAGGTGCGTGCGCTGATCTTCGCCACACGGTCTCCGTTCAACTCGATAGCGGCTGTCGCCTCGATCGGGGCTGAAAAAGGCTCCAGTACCGCCGCCCGGACCTCGATGCCTGATGCCTTCTGCACCTCTCCTGGCAGTTTCACAATGGACGTTTCCTCGTGGGCGCCTTCCTTATGCGCGTCGTCCTCATGATCTCCTTGCTCCTTGATGCCGTACTGGGATAGGAATGCAACGAGCAACGCGAGAATGGCAACGCTGATGACTGCTGCTTTCTTATTGCGCCGCACAATATCTGATAGTTTGATTCCTAACTCCCGGATTAGTTCTTTCGTGCCGTTCATTTCGGGCTCCCTCCCGTTGCTTTTTCCCATGCGTTCAGCGCAAGCTGCAGACGCAGCTGCGACTCCAGGTACGCGAACTGGGCGTCGATGGTGTCTTTCTGTGCGAGCCGCACTTCAAAGAATCCGAATTTCCCCTCCTTGAAGGCAAGGTTCATGAGGCCCAGATTTTCCATGGCTTTGCCGAGAACATCCTTCTTGAAAAGGGACAGCTCTTCCGCCGCTGCTGCAAGATTCGCGTGGGCCTCCTCGATCTCCCGCTCAATGGCCCGTTCAAGGGACGCCTGTTTGATCAGGGCCTGGCCCGCTTTTGCGGCGGCCTCCCTCCGGTCCGCCTGTTTCCGGTCGAAGAAAGGAAGGGGGAACGACAGCATGACACCGGTCTCGTTCAGCCGGTCGTCCTCGTTGTAAAAACCGGACACTGTCACGCTCGGAATCGCCTCGCGACCCGCTAACTTCATGGTCGCTTTTGCCTGCTCCGCCTCAGCGGCGGCGGACTGCACATCGGGCCTTTGCAAGGCTGCTGCCTCCGTGATCTTTCCCTTGTCCGGGATGACCGGCGCTTCCGATGGCAGTTCGCCTTCAACGGAGAAACCGGCAGACGGCTTCACGCCGAGAAGCTCCTGCATCCCAAGCAGCGCTTCACGCCGCTCCCGCTCCGCAAGCATGCGGTCCCGCCTGGCTTTGCCGAGTTCCACATCCGCGAGATTCTGTTCGAGCGCCGAAATATCGCCCGTCTGGAATTTGACTGCCGCGGAGGAGACAAGTTCCTCCTGGAGTTTGACAGCTTCCCCGGCCAGCTCTATTTTTCGTTTCGCGGCTAAGGCCCGCGCAAAGGCGTCCTTGACCGTCGCGATAAGGACACGCTCCTTGTCCCGAGTGTCTTGGATAACCTTTTCCTGGCCGTTCCTCGCTGCATCAACGCGCAGCCCCCGCTGGCCTGCCAGCTCGAATTCCTGGGAAAGCCGCAGTCCGTAGTTCTTGACCTTTTCGCCGCCCTCCGGCAGCGTGTCCTTCCTGGACACACTCCCTTCGATAACGGGATTGCTTTTCAGCAATAGGCCGGCCTGATCAAGCCTGCCCTGGGCCGCATCCGTCTCCAGCCTGACAGACTGGATCTCGGGATTGTTCTTCAAAGCGGTTTCGACCGCTTCGCTAAGCGTCATGGCATGCGCGGAGTGCGCACACAGCAAAATACCGGATACAAGAATAATGGCTTCGCAAAAAGTCGAAAAACGCCATAGAACAGTCATTCCGGCTCGTCCGGAATCCTTCTTTTTTATTGGGTTTTGCGGCGATACGACTCCCGACAAGCGGGAGTGACGACTTTTTACGAGATCGTCAAGAATAATCGTTCGCGTCATGGATGCACCTCATACTGATAAAAGATGTCGAAAGAAAAAACAGGGGCGCGCAACGGCACGACGAGCGGCACTAGCCTCTCGTCATGCTGCATCGGCAGCTCAGATAAAAAAGAGGGGGTTAGTTCTGCGGCGGTTTGGCGATGGGTAATACGGGATCAGAAAAAGCAAGAAGTTTGGGATGGTTGACACGCTGCAGGGTTTCGAAGGGAGCGCTCCCCTTCACCGAGGTGATGCCAACGGCGGCATTTGCGCAGAGGGGGCAGAGGTCTTTTGCAGTCCCCCGGGACGGCGATGTATGGTTTTCGCCGTGGCCGGCCTCTTCGGCAAGGTCCGGTAATGGCTGGAGGTTCTCCCCTGCCTGCCGGTGCGTCAGCACAGGATCGGCGCAATCATCGCACGCAACGGCATCGATTACCGGCGCCGTCACGTACAGCAGCATCAGAAGCGCTATCAGGAACGTATGCAATCTCATTGTGGGGAAATAATACGATATTCCATCTGTAAATTCAACAGGAGATGATTATTCGGACTTGAACTGTTTTCCCGACCTTTACCTTACAATGGATCAACAACTGCTTTGCTACGATCGAAATGACCGAAAAAACAATACCCCAGAACGTGGTCCCGGCTTATGCCTACACCCGGCTTGGAGAAGCCGGGTGTAAGGGGTTAAAAGGTATTTGCTACTTCAAAGGCTTGGAGAGAACATAGTCCGAATCTTTCGCGCCTTCGTGGCAGGAGAGGCAATCCTTTTTCGGGTCCTTGTCGAGCATCGTGCCGTCAGGGCCGAAGGCGTACCATTCCCAGCCGCCCGTCTCCTTCATTTTGGCATTCTTTTTCATGACCGGAAAGAAGGCGTGTTTGCCTTCGTTGAGGATGCCGCCGCTTTCCACGATCTCATAGACCGCGTCAACGATGACGGTCCCGTCAGGGTATTTCCCGCCCTTCTCGAAGGCTGCAATTCCTGTCTTATTCATGTAAAAGTTGTGGATACCGTGGAGCGCATGGTCCTTGTCGGTGACGATCAGGGAGCCGATGTGCCGGTAAGTCTCCCAGTCCTTGGGAAGGACCATGCCCTTTTGCGTCTCGGCCGAGACTGCAACGGCGAGCACGCCAATACATAAGCAGATTGCCGTAATAACGCCTAACAACTTTTTCATAGACTGCCTCCTTGATACTGGATTTAAAATCGCGGCGAATAAATCGTTTGCTGCCGTATCGTTAAGTTTACCATCACATTCTGCCATGTCAAGCAAGGGGAAGGTATGTTTCGAGACATGAATGGGGGCCTTTATTCGGTGTGATCAACAGACGCAGAGCACGCGCCTCCATGTTCTTTATTTCATTTTCAGTATGAGCTTGCTGTTCTCACTCGTTTTCCTCTGCATCCATAACCAGCTTATCACTACTGAAATGACCGTCACTACGAGCACAATCGGCTTTGTGAAGCCCGCGTAGGACGAACCAAAGAGACTTAGATAGACCGTGAGCATGGGCGATCCGCAGCACCCAAGAAGGAAGCAGCCTCCGAAGTAGAGTATACCGGTCAACGTCATGCCGCCGATTGCGCCGGTTAGGCCTCCCCGCTGCCCCGTGGAGAACCGTATGAAGGAATAGACAGTGAACGCGGCTGCCAGGCCGTATGACAGGCCCATGAAGTAATCCTGCTGTTCGATATAGCGCGAGAACGGAGGCGCGTTGTCTATGGCAGCCCATTTTGCGGAAAGCCTGGCAGCATCCCATAGCGAATAAACGCCATGCAGAAAATAAACGGCAACGAAAGCCGCTGTCGGATAGAGCAATCTTTTATTCATGGTTTTCCCCTCGCATTAGGAAACGGAAAGATGCCGCAGGACTTCACACGATACCGCTTTGAGTATAAATCCTTTTTCATCCACGATCCGGCCTGTTATCTTCACCTCGTCCCATTCTACTGGAGTCGGCCCCTCGAAATGGACAGGCAGATAGAACTTTGCGCAGCCGGTTGATTTGCAATGCATCGCCTCGTCCGTGTCAATGATCGCGAACAGTTTTTTG
>JAXIPA010000186.1:0-6208 GCA_045403145.1 Nitrospirota bacterium
GTGGAATACTCCATGCCGGCGATGCCGGGCATGCCCCCCATGAACTACAAGGCGGATGCCGTGTCGAAGGGCGACGAGTATCATGCCACGCTCGGCATGTCCATGTCCGGCTCCTGGAATATCGCAGTAAAGATCACAAGGGCCGGCAAGACCGCGTCCCTGAAGTTCACGGTGGACGCGAAGTAGGAAGCTCGAATCGGAGAATCGGCGACGGGGTGAAACGGTGATGGGAAGTCAAAAACAGAATCAAGGGCCTCGGGATCGCGTCATGTGCGGTCTTCTCCGTTTCGTCGTCGCGGTCATGCTCTTCTCTCTGTCAGGGACAGCCTCCGCTGAGGAGCCGCTTGTTCTTCAGACCCTCATCGATGAGGCGCTCAGGAACAACCATGAGATTTTGATGGCGGAGTCGAAGTGGAAGGCGTCCACGCACAGGATTGTGCAGGCGGAGAGCCTTCCCGACCCCATGCTCATGATTGGGTACCAGAATGAGGGATGGAACGAGTACACCTTCGGCCAGATGGAAGGGGCGCAGTGGATGTACGGCCTGTCCCAGATGTTCCCTTTTCCGGGCAAGCGGTCGCTCAAGGGCGAAATGGCGTCGCAGGACGCCGAAGGCGCCGGCGAGGAGTACCGCGCGGTCCGGCTCAGGACCATCGCCAGGGTAAAGGAACTCTACTTCGATCTTTTCCTCGCCTACCGGGACCTCGACCTCGTTTCGGACAAGGCGGCCCTTTTTTCCCGCATCGAGGCTGCGGCGCTCGGCCGGTACTCGGCCGGCATGGCGCCCCAGCAGGAAGTTTTGATGGCCCAGGCGGAAAAGTATATGCTGGCTGAGCGGGAGACCATGCTTCGCCAGAAGGTGAGTTCCACGGAGGCCATGCTCGTCTCCGTGCTCGGCGCGACACCCGAAACCCCGCTTACGCGGCCTGCGGAACCCGAGATGACGCCCTTCGCCTACAGCCGGGAAGAACTCATCGAAGCGGCGATGGACCGTTCGCCGGAGGTCCGGTCGCGGCACCGGATGCAGGCGGCGGCGCAGGCCAAAGTCCGGATGGCCGAGAAGGAGTACTTCCCCGACATGACGCTTGCGGCCACGGTGTTCAAACGCTCCGGCGAGTTCGAGGACATGTGGAGCGTCACGGCGACCTTCAACATCCCGCTCTACTGGGGGACCAAACGGAGCGCCGCTGCGGAGGCGATGTCCCAGTCCGAGGGCGCGCTCCACGACCTCGCCGGGACAAAGGTGATGCTGACGTCGGGCGTCCGCGACAGCGACAGCATGCTGAAAACGGCGGAGAAGCTCATGGACCTCTATAAACAGGGGCTGATCCCGAAGACCTCGCAGGACTTCGAGTCCGCCCTGACCGGGTACCGGTCGGGCAAGGTGGAGGCCATTACCGTCATCAACCGGCTGAAGATCCTGCTCGACTACGAGACCCTGTACTGGGCCCAGTTTGTGGAGCGGGAAAAGGCGATCGCACGGCTGGAGGCTCTCACGGCCATCGCGGAACCGACGGGGAAGCGCGGTGAATGAGGCTGTGATCGGTGAGGGGTGATCGTGAATGAAAAAAAACAGGATGACAACAAGGTTTGTATTTCTTAAGGCGGTCCTTACGATGTCGGCGCTCCTCCTTTTTGTCGGGCCGGCCACCATGGCCTTGGCCCAGCACGCCGGGCACGGAGACGTGCCCCCGCCGAAAGAGCAGCTAGCGGTGGAGGAAGAAGTCCCCGCCGTCGAGATCCCTCCGGACAAGCAGCAGTTGATCGGCCTCAAGACGGCAGTGATTTCCCCGAAAGCGATGAAGAAAATCATACGGACCGTGGGCCGCATCGAGTACGACGAGCGCAAACAGGCCACTGTCTCGACCAAGTTCGAAGGCTGGATCGAGAAGTTGCACGCGGACTACACCGGCAGGAGTGTCAAAAAAGGTGACCCCCTCGCGGAGATTTACAGCCCCGAGCTGTATTCAACACAGCAGGAGTTCCTTGCGGTGCTCAAGGGGAAGGAGCGGCAGGCCCCGGCAAGCGGCGACATCGGCAGAATGTACGCCGGAGACAGCGATGCGCTCATCGAGGCGGCGCGCCAGCGACTCCGGCTCATGGACATCAGCGACGATCAGATCAGGCAGATCGAGGAAACCGGCAAGGCCTTCCGCACGCTGACGCTCGTGAGCCCCGTGGACGGCACGGTGATCCAGAAGACGGCGGTCCTGGGCATGCGCGTCATGCCCGGCGAAAAGCTCTTCGACATCGCTGACCTGTCCACGGTCTGGGTCATTGCGGACATCTATGAAAACGAGCTTTCGCTCGTCGGGCCCGGCGCCACGGCGCGTATCACCCTCTCCTCCCTGCCGGGCAGGGAGTTCACGGCCCCCCTCGAGTTCGTCTATCCGGCCCTTGCCGGTGATGCCAGGACGGTGAAGGCGCGGTTCTCCATCCTCAATCCCGGCGCCAAATTGAAGCCCCAGATGTTCACGAACGTGGAGATCCGCGTGGACCTGGGCAGGCGCCTTGCGGTGCCCGATGACGCCGTGCTCGACACGGGCAGGCGCCAGATCGTGTATGTGGACAAGGGCGAAGGCTACTTCGAACCGCGGGAAGTGCGGCTGGGGCTCCGGGCCGAGGGATATCGCGAAGTCCTGTCGGGTCTCAAGGCAGGAGAGAAAGTCGCCCGGTCCGCCACCTTCCTGATCGATTCGGAGGCTCAGCTGAAGGGAATCAGATAGAGAATGATCGCCAAAATCATCGAATACAGCGCGCGGAACAGGTTTATTATCTTCCTGCTCGTGGGCTTTCTTACCGTCTGGGGCTTCTGGTCGCTCAGGCATATTCCTCTGGACGCCATCCCGGATCTGTCCGACACCCAGGTGATCATTTTCACCGACTGGCCGGGCAGGAGCCCGAACCTGGTCGAGGACCAGATCACCTATCCCATCACCTCGACGCTCCTTGCGGCGCCCAAGGTGCAGGCCGTGCGCGGCTTCTCGTTTCTCGGCAGCTCCTTCATATACGTCATCTTCCAGGAAGGCACGGACATCTACTGGGCCCGGAGTCGGATCCTGGAATATCTACAGTCGGTCCGGGGAAAGCTCCCCGCTGACGTGAGCCCGGTCCTGGGCCCCGACGCCACGAGCCTCGGCTGGGGGTTCTCTTATGCCCTGGTCGACGAAATCGGAAACCACGACCTCTCCCAGCTCCGTTCGATGCAGGACTGGAACATCAAGCTGGCTCTCGAGAGCGTGCCAGGCGTAGCGCAGGTGGCGAGCGTCGGCGGCTTCGTGAAGCAGTACCAGATTACTGTCGAGCCCAACCGGCTCGCTTCCTACGGCATCTCCCTCATGAAGGTAATGGAGGCGGTCAGGAAGAGCAACCTCGATGTTGAAGGCCGCGTCCTCGAACTCTCCGGCACCGAGTACATGGTGCGGGGCAGGGGGTACGTGACCGGCGTCGCGGACCTCGAACAGATCGCCGTGGGCTCCGGGGCGGGCGGAACACCCGTGTTCCTGCGCGATGTGGCGCAGATCGCAATTGGGCCGGAGATCAGGCGGGGCCTCGCGGACCTGGACGGCAAGGGCGAGGTGGCGGCCGGGATCGTCGTGGTCCGCTTCGGCGAGAACGTACTCGACGTGATCGAGCGGGTCAAAGAAAAGATCAACAGCGAGGTTCAGCCTTCGCTTCCCCCGGGCGTCAAATTCGTCACTACCTACGACCGGAGCGAACTGATCCGCGGGTCGATCCACACCCTGACCGAGGAGATCGTCAAGCTCTCCATCGCGGTGGGCGCCGTCTGCGTCGTCTTTCTCTTCCACCTGCCGAGCGCGCTCGTCGTGATCCTGACCCTGCCGATCGCGATCCTCATCTCTTTTATCTGCATGTACTTCCTGGGCGTCACCTCGAACATCATGAGCCTGGGCGGGATCGCCATCGCCATCGGCGCCATGGTCGACGCCTCGATCATCATGGTCGAGAACGCCCACAAGAAGCTCGAGGAGTGGTCCTGCGACAAAGAGAAGCAGCAGGAGTGCACGGCCTTCGACGTCATCATCGACGCGGCAAAGGAGGTGGGGCCGTCGCTTTCTTCTCGCTCCTCGTGATCACCGTGGGGTTTCTTCCCGTCTTCACCCTCCAGGCCCAGGCAGGAAGGCTCTTTAAGCCGCTTGCGTATACCAAGACCTTTGCCATGCTCTTCGCCTCCTTCCTGGCGGTGACGCTCACACCGGTCCTGATGACCCTGTTCATCCGCGGCAAGATAACGCAGGAGGAAAACAACCCCATCATCAGGGCCGTGAACAAGGTCTACCGCCCGCGTGTCGCCTTCTCCTTGCGCTTCAGCAAAGAGGTCATTATCGCCGCCCTCGCCATCGTCCTGGTGACGGCGGTCCTTTTCATCGCGCCGATGTTCGGCCTCACCGTCGTCCCCGGCGTCAAGCTCGGCTCGGAGTTCATGCCGCCCCTGTACGAGGGCTCGCTCTTGTACATGCCCATCACCGTGCCGGCGCTTTCGATCTCCGAGTCGTCACGGCTCCTCCAGATGCAGGACAAGCTTCTCAAGACCGTGCCCGAGGTCGCCCAGGTCTTCGGCAAGGCGGGCAGGGCCGAGACCCCCACGGACCCTGCGCCGGTCGAGATGTTCGAGACCATCGTCAACCTCAAGCCGGAAGCCGAGTGGCGGCAAGGAATGGACGTGGAGAAGCTCAAGAACGAGTTGAACGACGTGGTCCAGATCCCCGGCGTGGCCAACTCGTTCACCATGCCGATCAAGAACAGGATCGACATGCTCGCGACCGGCATTCGGACCCCCGTGGGCGTCAAGGTCCTGGGGCCGAAGCTCGAGGTCCTGGACACCGTCTCCCGTCAGGTCGAGGAGGCCGTGAAGGGGGTCAAGGGCACCCGGAGCGCCTACGCGGAGCGGCTGATGACCGGCTATTTCCTGGACATCCGGCCGAAGCGGGAGGAGATTGCGCGTTTCGGGCTTTCGATGGACGACGTGCAGTCCGTGATCGCCAGCGCCCTGGGCGGGATGACCCTGACCACGACCATCGAAGGCCGGGAGCGGTACTCCGTGAACGTCCGGTACCCGCGCGAGCTCCGGAGCGACCTTGACCGGATCCGGCGCATCCTGGTGCCGGTGATGCCGTCCGCGTCACCGCAGGCCGTTTCCATGGCGGGCGTGCAGGCCCCCGCGTCCGGAGGCATATCCTACGTCCCGCTGGGCTCGCTTGCCGGGATCGAGATCGTCCAGGGACCGACCCAGATCAAGAGCGAGGAAGGCCTTCTTGTCAATTACGTGTATATCGATTTTTCGGGCCGCGACGTGGGCGGCTACGTGGAGGAGTTGAAACAGAAGGTGGCGGCATCGGTGAAGCCGCCGGCCGGGTACCGGCTCCAGTGGAGCGGCGAGTACGAATATCTCGTCAAGACCCAGGAGCGCCTGAAGGTCGTCATCCCGCTCACCCTCGTGATTATTTTCGTGCTGCTCTACCTCAACACGAAGTCGTGGGTCAAGACCGTGATCGTCCTTCTGGCAGTGCCCTTCTCGCTCGTCGGCTCCTTCTGGTTTCTCTGGATGCTCGACTACAACATGAGCATCGCCGTCTGGGTGGGGATCATCGCCCTGGCCGGACTCGATGCCGAGACGGGCGTGGTGATGCTCCTGTACCTCGACCTGGCGTACGAAAAGTGGAAACGTGAAGGGAGAATGGGTGGTGTTGCCGACCTCAAGGAAGCCATCATGGAGGGCGCGGTGAAGCGCATCAGGCCGAAGCTCATGACCGTGGGCGTGATCCTTGCCGGCCTCATCCCGATCATGTTCTCAAGCGGCGCAGGGTCCGATGTGATGAAGCGGATCGCAGCCCCCATGATCGGGGGGGTGATCACTTCGGAGATACTGGAACTCACGATCTATCCGGCCATCTATCTGTTGTGGAAGAAGAGGGAGTTGGGAAAAGACAGTGAGGGATGAGGCGTAATCTGTAATGCGTAATGAGTAAAACCGGGAGAACCTCTTGTCGGCGGTTTTCGCCGATCACGTATTACGCATCACTGTTCACTGCGGTTGCTACTTCTTCCCCAGTTTTATCGCCGCTTCATAACGCTTCAGGTAATCCTTTGACAGGCGCTCGGGATCGCAACCGAGGGCTTTTGCGTAGAGCACGAGAAAGCCCCGGAGATAGGTCCTGACCGGCAGTTTCTGAAAAGCTTCCTCTTC